>NZ_JBIURV010000006.1:0-63915 GCF_044741025.1 Streptomyces sp. NPDC088246 | reverse complement strand
CGGCACGGACGTCGGCTGCGCGGAGCCACCGGCCGGTTCCACTGTGATTCCTATGCCCGACGCACCGTCGACCGGGCCGTCCAGCAGGACGGCGTCGCTCGCGGCCCGGGTGTTCATCAGCCCGGCGGAACGCATGCTGCCGTGGTCGTCGAACCACAGCTGATACACCGTGCCGCCGGGCGGCTGCCGCATCCCCGAGGCCATGAACACGGCCCGGTTCTCACTCTGCGAGACCACGACCGTTCCCTTTGCGGCACCCTTCATCGTGCCGGAGGAGGCCCTGGCGTCCGGAGCGGCGAGGACCTGGGCCAGCTGCTCGTTCTGCTGCTGCGCCGCCCGCGCCTCCTGCCGGGCGTACTGGGCCGCCCGGTACTGCCAGACGGCGATCCCGCCGAGTCCGACCGCGGCGGCGAGACAGCCGGCGAGCGCGTACCTCGGCCGCCGGCCGCCCCGCCCCGTACTGCCGTGGCCCCGGGCCGCCGCGCCCGAGCGGTCCCGACCGGCGCCCGACGGCGACTCCTGTCGTACGGTCGTGATCTCCCGCAGCACCTTGTCCCGCAGCCCGCGCGGTGGGGGCCCGGCCACTGCGAGGCCGAGTCGGGTGGCGGTCTCGGACAGCTCGCGCACCTCGACGGCGCAGGCCTCGCAGTCGCCGAGATGCCGTTCGAAGTCCACCCGCTCGGTGTCCGGCAGGGCGTGCAGGGCGTACGCCCCGGTCAGCGTGTGCAGTTCGGCGTCGCTCATACGCTCACCCCGAGGCAGTCGCGCAGCCGGATGAGCCCGTCGCGCAGTCGTGTCTTGATCGTCCCGAGCGGTACGGAGAGCAGCTCCGACACTTCGCGGTAGGTCAGCCCCCGGTAGTAGGCGAGGGTCACGGACTGCCGTTGCAGCTCGGAGAGTGTCCGCATGCAGCGGCGGACCTGTTCGCGCTCCAGCCGGCTCTCCACCTGCTCGGTGACCTCGTCGAAGGCGGGCGTACGGTCCAGCAGTGCCGCCCTGTGCTCACGGGCCGCCGATGCCTCGGCCGAGCGCACCCGGTCCACGGCCCGGCGGTGAGCAAGCGTCAGCACCCAGTTCATCGCGCTGCCGCGGGAGGCCCGGAAACGAGGAGCCGTTCGCCACACCTCGACCAGGACTTCCTGCGCGACCTCCTCCGACTGTGCGGGATCGCGCAGCACGCTCCGTACCAGCCCGAGGACGGGCCCGCTGACCGCGTCGTACACCTTGGCGAAGGCATCCTGGTCGCCCCGGGCGACCAGCCCCATCAGCGACTGGAGATCGGGCCCCGCCGAGGGCGCTCCGCTGATGTACACGGCTTCTTTCACGCGGGCTTCCTCCCTGATCGCACATCGGTTCTCCGAGTGATCCGGAGCCGACGGCAGCACGGATGGGTCAGTGCGCGGGATCCTTCCACGCATCCCAAAATTCGCGATACATCGTGGTTGACGCGTCTGGGTGAACGCGATATGTTCGTTCACGAGTATTCGAAGGCGAAGTGAAGGGCGGTGGGGCGAGTGGCCAAGCGGCGAAAGCTCGGCAATCCACTGGCGCTGACGGTCATGGTGCTGCTCGCCGAGCGTTCCATGCATCCGTACGAGATCGCCCAGACGCTTCGCCGACGCGGCAAGGAGCACAGCGTCAAGATCAATTTCGGCTCGCTGTACACCGTCGTCCAGAACCTGGAGAAGCACGGTTACGTCGAGGTCGCGGGCGTCCAGCGGCAGGGCAACCGCCCCGAGCGCACGCTCTACGGCATCACCGAGGCCGGGCGTGCGGAAATGCTCGACTGGCTCTCCGATCTGCTCGCTGTTCCGGCCGTCGAATACCCGGTCTTCGAGACGGCCCTCTCGCTTCTGCCGGTGCTGCCGCCGGAGGATGTGGCGGAGCTGATGGAGACCCGGGAGGCGGCGCTGGCGGTCCAGGCCGCGGCTCTCCGGGGGATCCTCGGTCAGCTGGGGGAGAAGCTGCCCCGCGTCTTCGTCGTCGAGACCGAGTATCAGCTCCACATGATCGACGCACAGCTGGAGTGGATCAAGAACTTCCACAAGGAACTCACCGACGCCTCGATCAGCGGCATCGAGGAGTGGAAGTCCTTCCATGAAACCGGTGAAGTCCCGCAGGACTGGCAGGACTTGGACCAGCAGGAGATCGTTCTCGACCCTGAGCGGAAGGCGTAGCGGAAGCGACACCGCAGAAAAAGACCCCGGTGGGAGCTGTTGGAGCAGCAACCGCCGGGGTCTCGAACCCCGGACCGGCCATGCCGTGAAGGCGAGCCGGGCGATCGAGGTGCGGCACACCCAGGATAGCCCGGCGCTCTTCACGCGGATCGGCTCGGTATACCCGAGTGCTCGGTGGACCCGAGCACCCCGCTGACCACAGGAGAGCTCTGCCATGAGCACCCGTGCGCCCGCAGTGGCGGCGCGAAATCTGATCAAGACCTATCCCGGTGATGTCACCGCACTGGGCGGCATGGACCTCGACGTCGATGCCGGCACGGTCTTCGGACTCCTCGGCCCCAACGGCGCCGGAAAGTCCACCACCGTCAAGATCCTCACCACCCTGGCCCGCCCCGACTCCGGCACCGCGACCGTCGCCGGGCACGACGTCCTGCGCCACCCCGACCGGGTCCGACGCGCGATCGGCGTCGTCGCCCAGAAGTCCGGCGCCGACCCGGTCGCCACCGGTCGCGAGAACCTCCTGCTCCAGGGGAGGCTGTACGGGATGCGGGGCGCCGCCGTCCAACGCCGCGCCGATGAACTACTGGACCGCTTCGACCTCGCCGACGCCGCGAAGCGCCGGGTCAAGGGGTACTCCGGCGGCATGCAGCGACGCCTCGACGTGGCGCTCGGCCTGGTCCACCGCCCCGAGGTGCTCTTCCTCGACGAACCCACCACCGGGCTCGACCCCGAGGCCCGCACAGCCATGTGGGACGAGATCTCCCGGCTGGCCGGCGACGAGGGGCTGACCATCGTCCTCACGACGCACTATCTGGAGGAGGCCGACCGGCTCGCCGAGCGCATCGCGATCGTCGACCGCGGCCGGGTCGTCGTCGAGGGCAGCCCCGACGAACTCAAGGGCGAACTACGGGGCGACGCCGTCCATATGGAGCTGCGCGCCGAGGGAGATGCAAGGGCGATAAGCGCCGTGCTGACCGGACTGCCCGGGGTGTACGAGGTGCTGGTCGACGGCCGCCGGGTGAGCGTCCGTGCCGAGGACGGTGCCGCGGCCGTTCCCGTGCTGCTCGCCGCCCTGGAGCGGGCCGGTGCGGCGGTCGCCGCCGCCACCGTGGCCCGCCCCTCCCTCGACGACGTCTATCTGCGCTACGCCGGACGCCGTTTCTCCGAGGCCGAAGCAGCGGACGCCCGGCAGGTCCCTGCCCTCGCCCCCGCAGGAGGCACCCGATGAACAGCCAAGTTCTCGCCCAGACCTGGTACATGACCCAGCGTCAGCTCATGGCGATCATCCGGCAGCCGGTCTTCCTGGCGATCTCCCTGGTCCAGCCGGTGATCTGGCTGTTCCTGTTCGGCAACCTCTTCAAGAAGGTCGTCGAGCTGGGCGGCTTCGGCACCACGTCCTATCTGGACTACCTGATCCCGGGCATCGTGGTGATGAGCGCCCTCGGATCGAGCATGTGGGCCGGTATGGGCACCCTGGAGGAGATCGAGCGCGGCACGCTCAACCGCTTCCTGACGACGCCGGTCAGCCGCAACGCGCTGATGAACGCCAACGTCGTGCAGAACGGCATCAGTACCGCCGTGCAGTCCGTCATCATCGTGCTGCTCGGCCGGGCCGCCGGCGCCACCTACCCCGGCGGCGCGGGCGGGCTGCTGATCCTGGTCGTCGCCTCGATCCTGCTCGGCACGGTCTTCGGCGCGCTCTCCAACGCGCTCGGCATGCTGGTCCGTCAGCGCGAGTCGATCATCGGCATCAACACCTTCCTGCTGCTGCCGCTCACCTTCCTCTCCTCCTCCTTCATGGCCCCGAGTCAGATGCCGTCCTGGATGCGGCACATCGCCGACTTCAACCCGGTCGACTGGGCGATGGTCGCAGGACGTTCGGCGCTGACCGCCGACCCCGACCGGAGTCTGGTGCTCAGTCGCGGGGGAGCCCTTCTGGTCCTTGCGGTGGCGGCGGTCTGGCTGTCGGCCCGTACGTTCCGCTCGTACCAGAAGTCCGTCTGACGGGAGCCCTCACCGCAGCGACGCGTGACCGGCCCGGTCCGGGATTCCGTTCCCGGGCCGGGCCTTCGGCCGCAGCACAGCCCGTAGCACGAGAAAGACCAGCAGCCCGAAGGGCGACAGCACAATCGTCAGCACCAGCAGTGGTCCCATCACCAGCGGAGAGATCCCCAGCCGGCGTCCTTCCAGGAACATCCACTGGCCCAGCAGCAGATCCCAGGCGATGACCTGCGCCCAGACCGCCCCCGCCCCGTTCGCCAGGGCCGTCAGGTCGCGGAAGGTGTCGATGTCAGGGCTGCGCACCGCGTCCCAGAGCTCGGGGAAGACCGGCACGGCCATGATCAGATAGAGCGCGAGCACCGGCAGGGCGGTGAGCGGGGATGCGGCGACACGCGCGGTGGGACGCCAGTTCGGCGCGAGGATCATGAGCAGCCAGAACGGGGCTGCGAGGAAGAACGAGATCTCGAAGAGTGCACCGGTCATGCCACGATCTCCTTGTCGGCGGAATCGGAGACGGAATCTGAATCGGCCCGCAGTGGTGCGGGAGTTGACCTCAGCACCCCATAGCCGCAGACAGCGGTCGCCGCCGTGATCAGGGCCGCGGCGACGAGCGTCGCGCCGTCCGGGTGGATCAGCGGCTGACCGCGCAGCGCCTGCCAGGTGACCAGCGCGACGACCGCCGCGTACGCACCGGAGGCGACCAGCACCAACCGCAGCCGGACCCCCGGTTCGCGCAGCCGGGGGAAGCGCGGGGCCAGGGCGACCAGCGCGAGCAGGAAGAGCGGCAGCAGTTGGAGCGCGTGCATGCCGACGAAGTGCGGTATGCGCAGATCCCCGCCGGTTGTCGACCAGCCGGTGAGGGGCATCGACGGGCCGCCGTCCGGTACGCCGACGGAATGCGCGCCGATCACATCGGCCGTGTCGAGATTCCCGGCCGCCCGCTGCTCGGGCGTGGGCTGCGTCATCAGGAAGCCGAATCCCGCACCCACCAGGGCGAGCAGCACGCCCGAGCGGATCGCCCAGGCGGCGGCGCGGTCGGCCATACGGGCGCGCAACAGCAGGACGGCTATGACCAGTGTGCCGGTCCAGAGCACGACGACGGTGACGCCCATCGTGCTGAACAGCGTCTCGTCGAACGGGGTGGCGTGGTTGAAGTGGCTGCGCTTCCCCCTGATCACCTGGCCGGTGATGATCGCCATCTCGCCCAGGCTGGACAGGGCGACCACGGTTCCGGCCCACCAGCCGACACGCCGGCCGCGGGTGACCAGTGTCAGCATCCAGGCCAGTGCGAGTGCGTACACGACGAACGAGACCGCGAACTTGAACGGCTTGAACCATATGGCCGAGCCCGCCAGGACCCGGTCGTCGGCCAGCAGTCCCACGGCCGAGACGGCCGCCATGACGGCCATCGCGGCCGCGAAGAGGACTAACGGCCGGTGCCATGAACGCCATGAAGACATGAGGTCCCCCTGTAATTATGGATAGTGGCACTTCCCGCTATCCGATAGTGGAACTATCTATGATGGGTCGGGGGTTGGCAAGCGCGGAAGGAAGAACACGCGGTGCGCATCGGCGAGTTGAGTCGCAGGTCCGGGGTTCCGGTACCGACGATCAAGTTCTATGTACGTGAAGGGCTGTTGCCCGCCGGGCAGTTGACCAGCCCGAACCAGGCGAGTTACGACTCCGGCCATGAGCGCAGGCTGCGGCTGATCCGCGCCCTGCTGGATGTCGGCGGGCTCTCGCTCGCGGCCATCGGCGAGGTGCTCCGGGCGGTCGAGGACCCGGAACAGCCCGTGCACAAGGTGCTGGGTGTCGCCGCGAAGCGACTCACCCCGCTGCAGGGGGACGAGCCGGGGCCCGAGTTGGACGACGCCCGCGAAGAGGTGGCGGAGCTGGTGGCGCGACGCGGCTGGCGGGCCGGGGCGCACGGACCGGCCGGCGAGTGCCTGGCCGGGGTGATCGTCGCGCTGCGGAGGGCCGGGCACGGCGGGTTCGTCGAGCTGCTCGACGACTACGCGGCCGCCGCCGAACCGGTCGCACGGGCCGACCTCGACTATGTGGGGCGGCGGGTGGGGCGCGAGGACCTGGTGGAGAGCGTGGTCGTCGGCACGGTGCTGGGGGAGGCGATGTTCAGCGCACTGCGACGGCTCGCGCACGCGGACGCGTCCTCGCGAGCGTACGACGGCGACGGCGAGGGTGGTCCGGGCGGCGGCGACGGGGCAGCGGTGCATGCCGCCGGTGGATGAGCCGGCGCCCCGGGAACATGTACGCCCCGGTCGGGGACCGGGGCGTACATGAGTGAGCCGGCGTTACGCCGCGCTCTCCTGCTCGCGCTCCACCTGTGCGTTCCACTCGCGCTTGACCGAGCGCCAGGCGTCGTCGTTCTGGCCGAGCCGCCAGTAGCCGGAGATGGACAGCTGGGGAAGCGGGATCTCGCGGTCCATGCGCAGATGGCGGCGGATCTCCTTCACGAAGCCCGCCTCGCCGTGGATGAATGCCTGGACCTCGCCCGCCGGGAATTCCAGCTCCTTGACCGCGGCTGTCAGCGCCTCGCCGACCGGGCGCTCGCCGCGGTGCAGCCAGGTCACCTCGACCCCGTCGGGCGTCACGATCTTCTGCTCCTCCGAGGCGTCCGCCACCTCGACGAACGCGTGCACGACCGCACCCGCCGGCATCTGCTCCAGGGCGGCGGCGATGGCCGGCAGAGCGCTCTCGTCGCCGGCCAGGAGGTGCCAGTCCGCCGAGGCGTCCGGGCCGTAGCCCCCGCCGGGGCCGAGGAAGGTCACCTGGTCACCCGCGACCGCCCGCATCGCCCAGGGTCCGGCGAGGCCCTCGTCGCCGTGGACCACGAAGTCGATGGCCAGCTCCCGGGCGACCGGATCCCAGGAGCGCACCGTGTAGGTGCGGGTGGTGGGCCACAGCTCCCGCGGCTGCTCCTCACGGATGCGGGCCATATCGAACGGGTGCGCGTACTTCGCACCCTCGGGAGCGAAGCAGAGCTTGACGTAGTGGTCGGTGAACCCGGAGATTCCGAAGCCGGCGAGGCCGTCACCGCCGAGCACCACGCGCACCATGTGAGGGGTGATCCGCTCGGTGCGCAGAACGTGGGCCCCCTGCGCCTTGGGTGCCTGCCGTGCCGGTCGTTCTGCCACGAGGTTCTCCCTGCTCCGATTGCTTAGGCTTACCTAAGCTAGCATCTCAGTCCCGCAGTGTGGAGAGCAGGCGTTGCAGGGCACCGCCCAGCCCCCACTGCTTCGCGAGGGCTTCGAGGGCGACGGGATCGCGTGGCTCGGTGGGAAGCGCGGGGTCGAACTCGGGCAGGGGTACGTCACCGGCGACGCGGACCACCTTCGGTGCGACGGCCACATAGTCCCGGGCCTCGTCGAGGCGCTTGCGCTGCGAGGGCGTCAGCTTGGCGGCCGGATCGTCCACCGCGGCCATGATCCCGGCAAGATCGCCGAAGGCGTCCAGCAGTTTCGCCGCCGTCTTCTCGCCGATGCCGGGAACGCCGGGCAGCCCGTCGCTCGGGTCGCCGCGCAGCAGGGCCAGATCGACATAGCCGGAGCCGTCCACCCCGTACTTCTCCCGCAGCCACGCCTCGTCCGTCAACTGGAGCGAGCCGACCCCCTTCAGGGGATAGAGCACCCGCACCCCGCGGGCGTCGTCGACCAGCTGATAGAGATCCCGGTCGCCGGTGACGATGTCCACGGGGCCGGTGGCCAGACCGGTGAGCGTGCCGATCACATCGTCCGCCTCGTAGTCCGCGACGCCGACCCGGGCGATGCCGAGCGCATCGAGGACGTCCTCGATGACCGGCACCTGCGGGGCCAGTGTGTCGGGGGTCTCCTCCTCGTCGGGCAGCCCCTCGGCGGTCTCCACCGCGACGCGGTGCGCCTTGTACGTAGGGATCAGCTCCACCCGCCAGTGCGGCCGCCAGTCCGCGTCCATGCAGGCGACCAGGTCGTCCGGCCGGTGGTCCTGCACCAGGCGTCCGATGAAGTCGAGCAGCCCGCGCACGGCGTTGACCGGGGTCCCGTCCGGGGCGCGCACCGAATCGGGGACCCCGAAGTAGGCGCGGTAGTAGAGGGAAGCGGTGTCGAGGAGCATCAGGCGTCGCGTCACACCCCGATGATGCCGCACCCCACTGACACCGGCCGTCGCGGACACCGGGGCGAGAGGGCGAGCCTCCGGTGGCGGCCGCTCGCGGGTGACCTGGGTCACTCTTGCGTTTGGCTCGTGTAAGTGAGGGCAGGCGCGCAGCCGGAGCGGATCACGTAGCAGTTTCAACCAGTGCACGTGCCATGCGGACCGAATCCGCGCTGCTCCACGGTCTGCCGGAGGGGGTGGCAGACCGTTTTTCGGTTCAACCCGCGAGGTGTATGTGTCAAGGCTGCAAGCTGAGCACTTGTACAAAGTGTTCGGCAGACGACCCGATCAAGCCGTGCAGAAGCTCGAAAGCGGCGCCGACCGCGACGAGCTGCGCGCCGACGGAACGACCGCAGCGGTGATCGACGCCTCGTTCACCGTCGAACCGGGACAGATCTTCGTCGTGATGGGTCTGTCCGGGTCCGGAAAGTCCACGTTGCTGCGCATGCTCAACGGACTTCTGGAGCCCACAGCCGGACGCGTGCTGTTCGACGGCCAGGACCTGACCGCCCTGAGCCCCGCAGAACTGCGCCATGTCCGGTCCTCCAAGATCAGCATGGTGTTCCAGCACTTCGCGCTCTTCCCTCACCGGAGCGTGCTGGAGAACGCCGCGTACGGCCTCGAAGTGCAGGGCGTGCCGCGCGCCGAGCGCGAGAAGCGCGCCGCCGAGGCGCTGGAGATGACCGGGCTCGCCGGCTGGGAGAAGTCCTGGCCCGACGAGCTGTCCGGCGGTATGCAGCAGCGTGTCGGCCTGGCCCGCGCCCTGGCCACCGACGCCGACCTGCTGCTGATGGACGAGTCCTTCAGCGCGCTCGACCCGCTGATCCGCCGCGACATGCAGGACCAGCTGCTCGAACTGCAGAAGCGCCTGAAGAAGACCATCGTCTTCATCACCCACGACCTCAACGAGGCCATGCGCCTCGGCGACCGTATCGCCGTGATGCGTGACGGGAAGATCGTCCAGCTCGGCACCGCCGAGGACATCCTCGTCACCCCGGCCAACGACTACGTCGCCTCCTTCACCCAGGACGTCGACCGCACCCGGGTGCTGACCGCGGGCGCCATCATGGCCGAACCGCACACCGTCATGGGCACCAGCACGGACGACGGCGAGGAACTGCGTACCGACGACGACGTCCTCAGGGCCGCCCCGGCCACCGTCACCGAGTCCACGCCGATCATCGAGCTCTTCACGCCCTGCTCGCAGAGCGGAGTCGCGGTCGCCGTGACCGACGCCGAGGGCAAGCTCGTCGGTGTCGTACCGCGCGCCCGGCTGCTCGCCGTCCTCGGTGAGCCGATGAGCCCCGCCGAGGCCCCGCAGGACGTCACGGCCACCGCGAAGAAGGTGGCCAGTGTTTAGGCTTCCTCTCGGTGACTGGGTCGACTCCGCCGTCGACTGGCTGCAGACCCACCTGTCCTGGCTGTTCGACGCGATCAGCTCGATCGTCAGCGGCATGTTCGACGGCATAGCCGCCGTGCTCTCCGCCCCCGCACCGCTGCTCTTCGCGGGCATCGTCGCCGTCGTCGCCTGGTGGCTGCGCGGTCTGCTCGCGGGTGTGCTCGCCTTCGTCGGCTTCGCCGTCATCGACTCCGTCGAGCTGTGGGACGAAGCGATGGACACCCTCACCCTGGTGCTCGTCGCCACCATCATCGCGCTGGTACTGGCCGTACCGCTGGGCATCTGGGCGTCCCGCTCCAAGACCGTCAGCGCGGTGACCCGGCCCGTCCTGGACTTCATGCAGACCATGCCCGCCATGGTCTATCTGATCCCCGGCGTCATCTTCTTCGGCGTCGGCGTGGTCCCCGGCATCATCGCCACCATCATCTTCTCGCTGCCCCCGGGCGTCCGGATGACCGAGCTCGGCATCCGCCAGGTCGACGGCGAGCTCGTCGAGGCGGCCGAGGCATTCGGCACCACCCGGCGCAACACCCTGCTGCGGGTGCAGTTGCCGCTCGCCCTGCCCACGATCATGGCGGGCATCAACCAGGTCATCATGCTGGGCCTGTCCATGGTGGTCATCGCCGGCATGGTCGGCGGCGGCGGCCTCGGCGGCGCCGTCTACCGCGCCATCGGCAACGTCGACGTGGGCCTCGGCTTCGAGGCCGGCATCTCCATCGTCATCGTGGCGATGTACCTGGACCGGATGACCGGCGCGCTCGGCCGCGAGGTCTCCCCGCTCGCCCGCCGTGCCCTCGCCAGGGCGCAGTCGATGGCCGGTGGACTGAAGGTCTGGAACCACCGCCCGCAGCCCGTCGTCGCGGTCGTCGGCATTGTTGTCCTCGCACTCGTCGCGGGCGGCATGGGCCTCTTCGGCTCGTCCGGCTCGGACAAGGCCACCGCCGCAGGCGGCTCGAAAATCGGTGCGGGCAAGAAGATCAACATGGGTTACATCCCGTGGGACGAGGGCATCGCCTCCACCTTCCTGTGGAAGGAGTTGCTGGAGCGGCAAGGCTTCCAGGTCGACGTCAAGCAGTACGAGGCCGGTGCGCTCTACACCGGTATGGCCAACGGTCAGATCGACTTCGAGACCGACTCCTGGCTTCCGGTCACCCACGCCAGCTACTGGAAGAAGTACCAGGACCGCCTGGAGGACGTGGGCTCCTGGTACGGCCCCACCTCGCTGGAGCTGGCCGTCCCGTCGTACATGAAGGACGTCCGGTCGCTGGACGACCTCAAGGGCAAGTCCTCGCAGTTCAAGGGCCGGATCGTCGGCATCGAGCCGAGCGCCGGTGAGATGGGCCTGCTCAAGGACAAGATCCTGCCGGGCTACGGCCTGGACAAGGAGTACAAGGTCGTCGACGGCTCCACGCCGTCGATGCTGGCCGAGCTGAAGCGCGCGTACGCCAAGAAGGAACCGATCGTCGTCCCGCTCTGGTCGCCGCACTGGGCGTACAACCAGTTCGAACTGACCAAGCTCAAGGACCCCAAGAACCTCTGGGGCAAGGGCGACGGCATTCACACCCTGGCCCGCAAGGGCTTCTCCGCCGACAACCCCGAGGTCGGCACCTGGCTCAAGAACTTCAGGATGAGCGAGGACCAGCTCACCAGCCTCGAGGCAGAGATCCAGAAGGCCGGCTCCGGCAACGAGCAGGAGGCCGTCCGCACCTGGCTGAAGGCCAACCCGGGCGTCGCCGACAAGTGGACCCCCGTCGCCAAGGACGGAACGTCGAAGGACGCGGGCGGCAAGGACGAGCGCGACCGCGCCGTCGAGATGGCCTGGTTCCCCTGGGAGGAGGACATCGCCGCCACGTACCTGTGGAAGGCGGTCCTGGAGGAGCGCGGCTACAAGATCAACCTCAAGCAGTTCGAGGTCGGTCCGATGTACACCGCGATGTCGCGCGGCCAGATCGATGTGCAGTTCGACGGCTGGCTGCCGTACACCCAGAAGAACTACTGGAACAAGTACGGCTCCCGGCTGACCGACATCGGTTCGTGGTACGGCCCGACATCGATCGAGGTCGCGGTGCCCTCGTACGTGAAGGACGTCAAGTCCCTCGCCGACCTCAAGGGCAAGTCCTCGCAGTTCAAGGGCCGGATCGTCGGCATCGAGCCGGGCACCGCCACGATGGAGAACCTCAAGAAGAACGTGCTGCCGGCGTACGGCCTGGACAAGGAGTACAAGGTCGTCGACTCCTCGACGCCCGGCATGCTCGCCGAGCTGAAGCGCGCGTACGCCAAGAAGGAACCCATCGCGGTGCTGCTCTGGACGCCGCACTGGGCGTACAACGAGTTCAGCATGACCAAGCTGAAGGACCCCGAGAAGGCCTTCGGTGACGGCGACCGGCTGCACACCATCGCCAGCAAGGACTTTCCGAAGCAGTACCCGCAGCTGACGAAGTGGTTCAAGAACTTCAAGCTGAGCGAGGACCAGCTCGCCGGCCTGGAGAACCAGATCCAGAAGCACGGTACCGGCCATGAGGAAGAGGCCGTGAAGGCCTGGATGGAGAAGAACCCGGGCATCGCGGACAAGATGGCTCCGCAGTAGGGCTCTCCGCAGGGCCTGTGCAGGGGAAGGGGTGGGCGCCGCCGTCGGCGGGCCCGCCCCTTCCGGCTGTCCGGAAGACGTTCATCGACCGGGCGACCTTGCGTAACCGCATGCGTAATGTGCTGGCAGCCGGAAGGATGACGAGTCGGGAGGGAGCCGGACATGGACGACAAGGAAGCACTCCGCGTGGGCGCCGCGGTCCGCCGACGGCGCAGATCCCTGGGGCTCACACTGGCCGCGGTCGCGACCCGCAGTGGTCTGTCCGTGCCGTTCCTCAGCCAGATCGAGAACGAGCGGGCCCGGCCCAGCGCCCGGTCCCTGGACCGGGTCGCCGGAGCCCTGGAGACCACCACGGCGCGGCTGCGCGCCGCCGCGGACTCGGCGCGCGCCGTCGATGTCGTACGGGCGGGCGAGGGCGACGGGGTACGCAGGGTGGTGCGCGGACGCCATCAGCTCAGCGCCCTGGAGTTCACCGGTGAACTCGACCTCGGGCGCGAGTTCCAGCACCGCAACGACGAAGTGATGTACGTGGTGCGGGGCGCCGCGGAGGTGGAGGCCGAGGGGCAGGCGCACCGGTTGGAGCAGGGCGACACACTTTTTCTGTCCGGCGGAGTGCGGCACCGCTGGCGGGCCACGATGCCCGGTACGCGGCTGCTGGTCGTCGCGGTCGCCGAGCACATCGACGCCACCTTCGACCCACGTCGCTGAGAGGGGTTTCCCGCCGTGCGAGTCGTCTCCCTGGTCCCCTCGCTCACCGAGGCCGTCGCCGTCACCGCCCCCGGCCTGCTGGTCGGCGTCACCGACTGGTGCACCCACCCGGCCGGTCTGACCGCCGCCCGTATCGGCGGCACCAAGAATCCCGACGTGGCCGCGGCCGTCGCGCTCCGGCCCGATCTCGTCGTCGCCAACGAGGAGGAGAACCGCGAACCCGACCTCGCGGCCCTCAGGGCCGCCGGGATCGAGGTGCTCGTCACCGGTATCCGGACCCTCGACCAGGCCTTCGAGGAACTGGAACGGGTCCTGGTCACCGCCTGCGGACAGGCCAGGCCGCGCTGGCTGGACGAGGCCGAGGCCGCCTGGGCCGCGCTCCCGCCGCCCCGCGCCCCGCGCCGTGCGGTCGTGCCCGTCTGGCGCAGGCCCTGGATGGTGCTGGGCCGCGACACCTTCGCCGGAGATCTGCTGGCCAGGCTGGGCGTCGAGAACGTCTACGCGGACCACGCCGAGCGCTATCCCCGTATCCCGCTCGACGAACTCAACACGGCGGG
Source organism: Streptomyces sp. NPDC088246 (assembly GCF_044741025.1). Lineage (NCBI taxonomy): Bacteria > Bacillati > Actinomycetota > Actinomycetes > Kitasatosporales > Streptomycetaceae > Streptomyces > Streptomyces sp. NPDC088246. Next base: position 50,340 of record NZ_JBIURV010000006.1, on the reverse strand, counting down.
CGCCGATCTGGTCGTCCTGCCCGACGAGCCGTACCGCTTCACCGCGGACGACGGGCCCGAAGCGTTCCCCGCACTGCCCGCCGCACTCGTCGACGGGCGGTTCCTCACGTGGTACGGGCCGTCACTGGCGCAGGCGCCTGCGGTGCTGCGAGCAGCGCTCCGCTGAGCAGCCCGCGCAGCGTCCGTACCCCGGCCACCGCCCATGCCGTCACCAGCAGCATGTACAGCGCCACGGCCAGCCAGGTGTACGCCGTGAGACCGGTGTGCCGGGCCAGACCCGCGGCGCCCGTGACACACGTACCGACCGGGAAGGTGAAGCCCCACCACGTCATGCTGAAGGACATTCCGTTCCGTACGGCGCGCACCACCAGCGCGAGGGCCAGCGCCAGCCACATCAGCGCGAAGCCCATCACCGGCACCCCGTACAGCACGGCGAAGGCTTCGAACCCCGAGGCATACGGCTCCCCGATCGCGCCCGGTGCCACATCGGCGAGCTGATTGACCGCGGTCGTCGACTGGCCCAGCGGGCCGAGGACCAGGAACAGCGTGGGCGTCAGCGCGAGCGGCAGCGGGCCCTGGTGGACGAGCCGGGCGAAGATCAGCGGCAGCATCACCAGCGTGGCCAGCAGACTCAGACCGAACATCGCGTAGCAGGCCAGCAGCATCGCCTCCTGCCACTGACCCGCGGGCAGCTCCGGCACCAGCAGCGGACCGAGCGCCGCGGAGACCATCGGGGCCACCACCGGCAGCAGCCACACCGGTGACGCGGTACCGGGCTCCACCCGGTGGCGCACGACCATCAGATACGGAATCGCGACTGCGGAGGCCAGACCGAGCACCGTGCCCGCCGTGTACAGCACCACGTCCACGGCCAGGGCCGCCTGGTGCCCGATGACGTCCCGGCCGACCACCATCGACGAGCCGCCGACCGCCAGCAGCGCCATCGAGAGACAGCCGTAGAACGGGGCGACGGCGGGGTCGAGCAGATGGGTACGGGCCTGGTCGCGATGGGCGATCCAGTGCCCGGTACGGGCCGTGAGAACCGCGGCGAGCATGACCGTCGCGAGAGCCCACACCACCGTGCAGGCGCCTCGCAGTCCCGGGACGTGCACGGGCAGCGCGACACCCGCGCTCGCGACGATCGCGGTGCCCATGACGGTCGCGTACCAGTTGGGGCCGACGTATCGCAGATGGGGCAGCCGCAGGGCGGCCGAATACGGGGCTGGGGACTGCTGCGTCTGCGGAAAGATGGCCATGCCACGATTTTCGTGGCGCGGGCCGGGCCCCACCAGGGACTTCATGTCTATGAGGTCATAAGGTGGCTTTATGACCGGTGAAGAACATATTCCCCTCTCCCACCGGGTCCCCGACCTCGGTGCGCTGGAGCTGCTGCTCGCCGTCGCCCGGCACGGCAGTCTGGGGCGTGCGGCACGGGACGTCGGCGTCAGCCAGCCCGCGGCCAGCAGCCGCATCCGGTCGATGGAACGGCAGCTCGGCCTGGCCCTGCTGGACCGCTCACCGCGCGGCTCCCGGCTCACCGACGCGGGCGCGCTGGTCACCGACTGGGCGCGCAGGATCGTCGAGGCGGCCGAGGCATTCGACGCGGGCGCGCAGGCGCTGCGCGACCGGCGGGACTCCCGGCTGCGGGTGGCCGCTTCCATGACCATCGCCGAATACCTGCTGCCGGGCTGGCTGATAGCGCTGCGTGCCGAACGGCCGGACACCGCGGTCTCGCTGCTCGCCGGAAACTCGGCGGCGGTCGCGGGGCGGCTGCTCGTCGGCGAGGCCGACCTCGGATTCGTGGAGGGCCTGTCCGTGCCGGAAGGGCTCGACGGTACGGTCATCGCCCATGACCGTCTGGTTGTCGTGGTCGCCCCGTCCCATGCGTGGGCCCGCCGCCGTACCCCCCTGACCCCGCAGGAACTGGCCGTGACCCCGCTGATCCTGCGCGAGTACGGCTCCGGCACCCGCCAGGTCCTGGACGCGGCCCTCGCCGTGCACGGCGGCCTCGCCCAGCCACTGCTCGAACTCTCCTCGACGACCGCGGTGAAGGGAGCGGCGGAGAGCGGGGCGGGACCGTGCGTGCTGAGCGAACTGGCGCTGGGCGAGGAGCTGTCCTCCAGGCGCCTGGTCAAGATTCCGGTCGCCGGGGTGCGGCTGAGGCGCCAGCTGCGCGCGGTATGGCCCTCGGGTCACCGTCCGACGGGTCCGGCGCGCGATCTGCTGTCGCTGACGGGGCGGGACACGTAGCGGGGAATGTCGTGTCCGGCCCGCGCGCCGGTTCGTCCCTCTGACGCCTCTTTCGAGGCCGCGGCCTCCGAGGCCGCCGGCGCCCGTCAAGGCCGCAAGTACTCGCGGGCCCCCGCCCTCGTGGTCCGCGGCGTCGCGAGGCCCTCGGGCGGCGTACGGGCCGGGATCAGCCGCGCCGTCGAGGCCGCCACCAGCGCCTGCATCAGCCGTGGGTCGTCGCCCATCTCCGGATGCCACTGCACCCCGAGCACCCACTGAGGTCCCGGCAGTTCGATCGCCTCGATCGTGCCGTCCGCCGCGTGCGCCGAAGCCACGAGTCCCGGTGCGAGCCGTTGTACGCACTGGTGGTGGTAGGTGGGGACGGCCGATTCTCCGGGCACGATCGATGCGCAGAGCGTCCCCGGTACGGTTTTCACCGGGTGCGCGCCGAGGACTCCGGTCGCGCCCAGCGGGCCGGTGTGCCCGTCGAGGTGCTGGGTCAGGGTGCCGCCGAGCGCCACATTGAGCAGCTGCATACCGCGGCAGATGCCGAGCAGCGGCGTACCGGACTCCAGCGCGGCCCTGATCAGGGCCAGCTCCCAGGCGTCGCGCTCCTGTGCGGGGGGACCGGTCCTGAAGTCGCGCTCCGCGCCGTACAGCCCGGGTTCCACATCGGCGCCGCCCGCGACGACGAGGCCGTCCAGCCGGGCCACCGCGGCCCCGGCCCGGGCGGGGTCGTCCGGCGGGAGCAGGGCGGCCAGGCCGCCGGACTGCTGGACCATCCGCGGGTAGGCGGCCGGGAGGAGGGTGGCGGGCAGCTCCCAGACACCCCAGCGGGTCACGGGCTCCAGATAGGTGGAGACGCCGATGAGAGGTTCGGACACGGGGCGGTCCCTCCGGTCGGCCGCCTGCGCGGGCGGGCTCGGTTCCATGGTCTCAATGGTGGCAGAGGATACCTTTACGTTTCCGATGCTGTCGCCGAGGCGGAATCGGTGGCACGTCGCTCAGGCCAGGAATCCGCGCAACAGTGCGGCCGTACCCGCACAGTGCTCGCGCATCACCGCGCGCGCAGCCTCCGCGTCCCCGTCGAGAACCGCCTCGACGAGACTCGCGTGCTGATGCTGCGAATGCTCCAGGTTCCGCACGAGCAGCGGTATGCAGTCCAGCAGGTCGTTCACGGTGGCCCGGACAGCCGCGTACTGCACTGTCAGGGATGCGGAGCCGGAGAGTTCCGCCAGGGTCAGATGGAACAGGGTGTCGCGCCTGCGGTAGTCGGGCAGAGGTGCTTCGTGAGTCGCCGCCAGAGCCGTACGCAGCCGGTCCGCACCCTCGTCCGTCAGCCCCTGCGCGGCGCACAGTCCGGCCGCCCCGGCCTCCAGCACCTCGCGGAAGCGCAGCACGTCCTCGATGTCGACCGACTCCACCTTCCGGCGCAGCTCGTCCTCGCCGGGGCTGCCGGTGCGGGGCAGCACGAACGTGCCGCCGTACCGCCCGCGCCTGCTCTCCACCAGGCCCTGGTCCTGCAGGACCTTCAGCACCTCGCGCAGCGTGACCCGGCTGATCCCCAGCAGCTCGGCCAGCTCGCGCTCGGCCGGCAGCCGCCCGCCGCCGGGCACCAGCCCGAGCCTGACCACCTGGAGGATCTGCTCCAGCGCCTCCTCGAAGCCGTTCCCCGCCCGGACGGGCCGCAGTACGGGCATCAGGCGGTTGGTGAACCCGCTTTCCTCGGCCACGTCCCGTTCCCCTTCACAATTAATGGTTCTCTCGCATACCTTAAGCCTTCCGGCTGACCGAAGGAGGAGTATCCCGTGGCAGACCGAACACCACCGCTGGGGATCGAGGAGCTGCGCGTCCTCGTCAGAAGCGGTGAGATCGACACCGTCGTCCTCGCCTTCCCCGACATGCAGGGACGGCTGCAGGGCAAACGGTTCGCTGCCCGCTTCTTCCTCGACGAGGTCGTGGAGCACGGCACCGAGGGATGCAACTACCTGCTCGCCGTCGACACCGACATGAACACCGTCGACGGATTCGAGATGTCCTCCTGGGAGCGCGGCTACGGCGACTTCGCCATGCACGCCGACCTTTCCACCCTGCGCCCGGTGCCCTGGAACGAGGGCACGGCCATGGTCATGGCCGACCTCACCCAGGAGGACGGCTCGCCCGTGGCCGCCGCGCCCCGCCGGATCCTGAGCCGCCAGCTGGAGCGCCTGGCCGAGCACGGCTACACGGCCCATGTCGGCACCGAGCTCGAATTCATCGTCTTCAAGGACACCTACGAACAGGCCTGGGACCGCAACTACCGCGATCTGACCCCGGCCAACCAGTACAACGTCGACTACTCCGTCCTCGGCACCGGCCGCGTGGAGCCGCTGCTGCGCCGTATCCGCAACGAAATGGCCGCCGCGGGGCTCACCGTCGAGTCCGCGAAGGGCGAGTGCAACCCCGGCCAGCACGAGATCGTGTTCCGTTACGACGAGGCCCTGGTCACCTGTGACCAGCACGCCGTCTACAAGACCGGCGCCAAGGAGATCGCAGCCCAGGAGGGCGTCGCACTCACCTTCATGGCCAAGTTCAACGAGCGCGAGGGCAACTCCTGCCACATCCATCTCTCACTCCGGTCCACCGACGAGGCCGGGCACAGCGTCATGGCGGGCGAGGACGGCGGCATGTCACCGGTGATGCGCCACTTCCTCGCCGGACAACTGGCCGCCCTGCGCGATTTCTCCCTCCTCTACGCACCGAACATCAACTCCTACAAACGCTTCCAGCCGGGCTCCTTCGCCCCGACCGCCGTCGCCTGGGGCCACGACAACCGCACCTGCTCGCTCCGCGTCGTCGGCCACGGCCGCTCGATGCGCTTCGAGAACCGGCTGCCCGGCGGTGACGTCAACCCGTACCTCGCCGTCGCCGGACTGATCGCAGCGGGCATCCACGGCATCGAGAAAGGTCTCGAACTCCCCGAGCCGTGCGGGAGCAACGCCTACACCGCCGACTACGACCACGTCCCCACCACGCTGCGCGAGGCCGCCGAACTCTGGGACAGGAGCGAGATCGCCAGGGCGGCCTTCGGCGACGACGTCGTCGCGCACTACCGCAACATGGCCCGCGTCGAACTCGAAGCCTTCGACGCCGCAGTGACCGACTGGGAGCTCCGCCGCTCCTTCGAACGCCTGTGAGGCACCCCGTGACCACGCCCGACCACCCGGTGGAACACCACGTACTCAACCCCGCGACCGAAGAACTCCTCGCCACCGTCCCGTCCACCACCGCCGCCGAGGTCGACGCGGCAGTCGTCCGGGCCGCGGCCGCCCAGCGCACCTGGGCCGCCCTCGCCCCCGCCGACCGCGCCAGGCTGCTGCGCCGCTTCGCCACCGCCGTCGACGGCGAAGCCGAACAGCTGGCCCGACTGGAGGTCCAGGAGGCCGGCCACACCCTCGGCAACGCCCGCTGGGAAGCGGCCAACGTCCGCGATCTGCTCGACTACGCCGCCGGGGGAGTGGAACGGCTCGCAGGCCGGCAGATCCCGGTCCCCGGCGGACTCGACATCACACTCCTCGAACCCCTCGGCGTCATCGGTGTGATCGCACCGTGGAACTTCCCCATGCCGATCGCCGCCTGGGGCCTCGCTCCCGCCCTGGCCGCCGGCAACGCCGTACTCCTCAAGCCCGCCGAGACGACCCCGCTCACCGCCCTGCGGCTGGCCCGGCTCGCCCTGGACGCAGGGCTTCCCGACCACCTGCTCCAGGTGCTGCCGGGCGCCGGCGATGTGACCGGAAACGCCCTGGTCGAGCACCCCGGCGTCGCCAAGATCGTCTTCACCGGCTCCACCCGGGTCGGCAAGCAGATCATGGCCAAGTGTGCCGACCGCGTGAAGCGGCTCACCCTCGAACTCGGCGGCAAGAGCCCCAACATCGTCTTCGCCGACGCCGACATCGAGGCCGCCGCAGCCGCCGCACCCATGGCGTTCCTGGACAACGCCGGCCAGGACTGCTGCGCCCGCACCCGCATCCTGGTCCAGCGATCCGCGTACGACCGTTTCCTGGAGCTGCTCGCCCCCGCAATCGAATCGGTCGTGGTGGGCGACCCGTCCGACGAGAACACCCGGATGGGCCCGCTGATCTCCCGGGCGCAACTGGAACGGGTGCGGAGTTACGTCCCCGAGGACGCGACCGCCCTCAGCGGCAAAGCACCCGAAGGGCCCGGCTTCTGGTTCCCGCCGACCGTCCTCACCGACGCCCGCCCGGACTCACCCGTCGCCACCGAAGAGGTATTCGGGCCGGTCGCCGTCGTTCTTCCCTTCGAGGACGAGGCCGACGCCGTCCGGCTCGCCAATGCGACGGAGTACGGCCTCGCCGGGTCGATCTGGACCCGCGACGTGGGCCGCGCACTGCGCGTCTCGCAGTCGGTCCGGGCCGGGAACCTCTCCGTCAACTCCCACTCCAGCGTCCGCTACTGGACCCCGTTCGGCGGCTACAGACAGTCCGGACTCGGCCGCGAACTCGGCCCCGACGCGCTTGCCGCATTCACCGAAACCAAGAACGTCTTCATCAGCACGGAGGCCTGAGCCAGCATGACCACCACCGACAGCGAGAACATCTGCCGCCGCCTGGTCGGCCGCACCGCCGTCATCACCGGAGCCGCCGGCGGCATCGGCCTGGCCACCGCACGCCGCCTGGCGTCGGAGGGCGCCCATGTCGTCTGCGGCGACATCGACGAGAACGCGGGCAAGGCCGCGGCCGAGGAGGTCGGCGGCACGTTCGTGCGCGTCGACGTCACCGACCCCGAACAGGTCGAGGCGCTCTTCAAGACCGCGTTCGACACCTACGGCTCCGTCGACATCGCCTTCAACAACGCGGGCATCTCCCCGCCCGACGACGACTCCATCCTCACCACGGGTCTGGAGGCATGGAAGCGCGTCCAGGACGTCAACCTCACCTCCGTCTACCTCTGCTGCAAGGCCGCCCTGCCCTATATGCGCCGTCAGCGCCGCGGCTCGATCATCAACACCGCGTCCTTCGTCGCGATCCTGGGAGCGGCCACCAGCCAGATCTCCTACACCGCGTCCAAGGGCGGCGTCCTCGCCATGTCCCGCGAACTCGGTGTGCAGTTCGCCCGTGAGGGCATCCGGGTCAACGCGCTGTGCCCGGGACCGGTCAACACCCCGCTGCTCCAGGAGCTGTTCGCCAAGGACCCGGAACGCGCGGCCCGCAGGCTCGTGCACATCCCGGTCGGGCGGTTCGCCGAAGCCACGGAGATCGCGGCAGCCGTCGCCTTCCTCGCGAGCGACGACTCCTCGTTCGTGAACGCCACCGACTTCCTCGTCGACGGCGGTATCTCCGGGGCGTACGTCACACCGCTCTAGAGTTCCACCGCCGACAGGGGCTCATCGGGATCCCGCCGGCGGCGGAACTCCGGAGCGGTGGGATGAGCAACGCGACACCGCCCGGCTGGTATCCGGACGCCGCGACACCGGGCACCGAGCGGTGGTGGGACGGTACGGCACGGACCGCGCCTACCCGCCCGATCGCCTCCGTACCCCAGCAGTTCGGGCTGCCCGAGCCGGTCGCGAACGCGTACGGGAACGGCGGCGGCAGCGGCAGTGCGGCGACCGGTGGCGGCACCCGGATCGTCGCGCTCGCCGTGGCCGGGCTGGTCGTCGCCGGCGCGGTCGTCACCGGAGCCGTACTGCTGGGCAGGGGCGACGGCGGCACGCAGCCGAAGGTCCGGCCGAGCAGTTCCGCGCCGCTCCCCACCGCGGACCGGGACTCCCCGTCGCCGAGGCGATCCGGCCGGTCGACGACAGCGGGACGAGCGGCGGCGTGGGCAGCTCCGTGGCTGCCTGATCTCACAGAAACGTACGGCCCTCGCCGCGGTACGTCGGCACGGTCGCCGTCACCCGGTCACCCTCGATCAGCTGCAACTCATCGAAGCGTTCGCACAGTTCACCGGCCTTCGCGTGCCGGAACCACACCTTGTCGCCGATCAGCAGATCGTCGGCCGGGGCACCGAGCAGGGGAGTCTGCACCTCGCCCGGCCCCTCCTGCGGGTCGTAGCGCAGTCCCTCCGGCAGATACGGGACGGGCAGCCGGTCCGCACCCGCCGGCCCGGACGCCGGATAGCCGCCACCGAGGACCGTCACCACACCCACACCCGGCCGGCGCACCACCGGCTGGGCGAACAGCGCCGCCGGACGCGCCGTGAACGACGTGTAGTTGTCGAACAGCCGCGGTACGTAGAGACCCGATCCGGCCGCGATCTCGGTCACCGCGCGCTCCGCCGCGGTGTGCTGCACACTGCCGGTGCCGCCGCCGTTCACGAACTCCAGGTCCGGCGCCACCGCCCGTACCGCCCGCACGACCTCGGCCCGCCGGGCGGCCAGCTCCTTGCGGCCCGCGGCCTGCATCAGCCGGATCGCCCTGGAGCGCAGCGGCCGTCCCGCGACCGAATCCCCGACCCCGGCGATATGGCCCTCGTACGCCATCAGCCCCACCAGCCGGAAGCCGGGCCTGCGCGCCACCGAGCGTGCCAGTTCGGCCAGTTGGGCGGGGGAGCGCAGCGGTGAACGCAGGGCGCCGATCCTGATCCGTCCGCCGAGCAGTTGCAGCGAGGTGTCCAGCTCCAGACAGACCCGGATCTCCTCGCGGCCACCGGCCCGTGCCGCGTCGATCAGCTCCAGCTGCGCGTGATCGTCCACCATCACCGTCACGGCGGCGGCCAGCTTCGGATCGGCGGCCAGCTCCGCGAAGGCGGACCGGTCGGCCGACGGATATGCCAGCAGTACGTCGTCGAAACCGGCCCGCGCCAGCCACAGCGACTCGGCCAGTGTGAACGACATGATCCCGGCGAACCCGGGCCGCGCGAGCACCCGCTCCAGCAGGGCCCGGCAGCGCACAGACTTGCTCGCCACCCGGATCGGCTTCCCTGCGGCCCGGCGGACGAGGCCGTCGGCGTTGGCATCGAACGCATCGAGATCGACGATGGCGATCGGGGCGTCCAGATGAGCGGTGGCCCGTTCGTAACGGGTCCGGTCAGCAGCGCGGGCAGTCATGGCCGCAGCTTGCCAGACGGCCGTACCGCTGGGTAGGGGGATGATCTGCGCAGATCGTCCAGGGGCAGGGCGTCCCGCTCCCACCGGGGCCGTTGCACCCCGTAGAGTGACGGGCACGCGGCAACCAACGGGCCTGCCTGTGACGTCGATCCGCGCGCGGTACGGAAAAGGGGACCAGGGGGGCGGATGAGTACCGAGGCGCAGCGTGCTCCAGTCCCGCCCCGCCCCACGACCCCACCACCGGCGCCCGCGCACCCTGCGCAGGCCCCTTCCGCGACCTCCGCGAGCGTGCCCGTTCCGCCGCGCCCGAAGACAGCACCGCCAGCAGCGCCGGCGCCGATGCCCGGCCCGGCGGCGCCGGTGGGACCATCCGCCCCGGTACCGATGCCCGCACCTCAGCGGCAGGAGCCGGACCCGAAGCCGGTCGCGCCCCCTCAGCCGACGCACCCCTCGGCAGTCCCGCCCGTGGAGACCACAGCGCGGCTCCGGCCCGTGCCCTCGGCTCCCGTGCCCGCCACCGCCCCGCCCCGCCCCGGGCAGCCGCCCGCCGCGACCCGCCGGCGGCCCGTCGGCGCCGTGGACCTCACCCCGCGTCCAGGGGCGGCCCCGCCACCGCCCGGGCAGGTGCACGTCCCGCACGCGTACCCGCAGCCGCACGCGTACCGCCATCCGCTCCCCGAGACACCCGTGGAGACCACCACCCGGCTGCGCCCCATCCGTACCCGCCACCCCGTGAGGACCGCGACCGCCGCCGCCTGCGTCGTCCTCGGGCTCGGACTGATCGGCGGCGCGGCCACCGGCGCCTGGCTCACCAGCGACTCCTCGGCCGACCCCGCCGCCCACAGCGCCTACACCGTGGGCCGCTCGGCCTGGCACAGCGTCCCGGTGGACACCCTCTTCCCGCGCACGCTCACCGGCGACGGAGCGGGGCCCGGCGGTGCCGACCGGGTCTGGACCCGGGTCGGCGTCGCCCCGGACAGCGGCTGTACGCCGGCCCTGGACCCGCTGCTGGCCAGGACACTGGGCCCGGTCGGATGCGAGCGCATGCTCCGCGCCACCTACACCGACGCCACCAGCAGCAGTGTCACCACGGTCGGGTTGATCTTCACCGAGGGCGACACCGAGGCCATGAGAGCGCTGAGCACCCGCTTCACCGACCAGCACCTCGACCGGCGCACCGACCTGATGCCCCGTACGTACCCCGTCAAGGGCACGGTCGCTGCCGGGTTCGGCGACCGGCAGCGCGCCAGCTGGACCGTCCATGTACTGACCGAGGTACCCGTCGTCGTGTTCGCGGTCTCCGGGTTCGCCGACGGGCGTACGGTCACCGATCCGCAACCCGTCGACAAGGCGATGGCCGCGAACGCCACCACGGCCGCCGCCCAGGCCGGGCTCGGCCACGAGGCCAAGGGAATCGCCGACCGGATCGAGCGCGGCCTGCGCCGGACCGTCACCGACCTCACGGAGAAGCCGGAATGAGCCGCCGCACCCGCCGCCACCGCCGCGCCCTGGGTGCGGTCTGCGCCGCCACCGCGTTCGCGCTCCTGCCCGCGGCGCCGGCCAGGGCCGATGCCATCCGGGACCAGCAGTGGGGCCTTGAGGCGCTCCACACCGATCAGGCGTGGCGGACCACCAAGGGCAGGGGGATCACCGTCGCCGTCGTCGACACCGGGGTCGACGGCGGCCTCCCCGACCTGGCCGGCCAGGTGCTGCCCGGCAAGGACATGATCGGCTTCGGTGCCGGCCGCGGAGATCGGTCCTGGGCCCGGCACGGCACCGCGATGGCTGGGATCATCGCAGGTCACGGCCATGGTGCAGGCCGCGGCGAAGGAGTGCTGGGCATCGCGCCCGAGGCGGAGATCCTCCCGGTCCGGGTGATCCTCGAAGCCTCCGATCCGGCCCGTGCCAAGGCCCGGGAGTCCCGCGGCACGGCGCTCGCCGACGGCATCCGCTGGGCCGCCGACCACGGCGCCGACGTCATCAACCTCTCGCTCGGCGACGACAGCGAGTCGGCGCACCCCGACTCGGGCGAGGACGCCGCCATCCAGTACGCGCTGAAGAAGGGGGCCGTCGTCGTCGCCTCGTCGGGCAACGGAGGCGAGAAGGGCGACCACATCTCGTACCCCGCCGCGTACCCCGGCGTGATCGCGGTCGCCGCCGTCGACCGGTACGGCACACATGCCGCGTTCTCCACCCGCCGCTGGTACGCCACCGTCAGTGCCCCCGGAGTCGACATAGTCGTCGCCGCCCCCGACCATCAGTACTACGTGGAGTGGGGCACCTCCGCCGCCGCCGCGTTCGTCTCGGGCGCGGTCGCGCTGGTCCGTGCCGCACATCCGGGACTGACGCCCGCCCAGATCAAGCAACTGCTTGCGGACACGGCCCGCAGTGCCCCGGCGTCCGGCCGTGACGACGCCCGCGGGTACGGCATCGTCGACCCCGCCGCGGCGATCAAGGCCGGAGCCGAGCTCCGTCCCGCCGGCGTGCGTGCCGACTCCGCCGAGGCCGGATACCGAAAGCGGTACTTCGGCCCCGGCCCCACCCCCGAACACGATGACAGCAGCCCCGCAGGCTGGCTCGCCCCCGCCGCGGGCGGTCTCGGGGCGGTCCTGCTGGCTCTGGCCGTGGTGCTGTGGCGCGGCAGGGGCAACAGGCCTGCCACCGTACGGCGCTGAACGCGGCTCCAGCAACGCTCGGGCCGCGCTCACCGGGCGGCGTCGAGCACGCCCACCGCCGCCTTCGCCACCGACTTCACGAGCGCGATCCCCGTCTCCTTCGTCCGCTGCCCGCCCGAGAGCACCGCCACCAGATGGGTGCGGCCGTCCGCACTCACCCGTCCGATGCTGTTGACGTCCCACAGCCCGGTCGTCGCCCGGGGCATCCAGCCGTTCTTCAGCGCCCAGCCGGGGGCGTGATCCGACAGCCGGCCGGCCAGGCAGATGCCACCCGCGGCCGAACCCGCCGGCAGGATCACGGCCGTCACGGACGCGGAGAGCGCGGAGCCGCGGAATCTGTTCCGGGACATGCCCCGGACGCCAGGAACGGCACCCGGGAACCGGCTGAGCCCGACCTGTCGCCAGGGCAGGAAACCCCAGGCACTACGCTCGCCCTGTGGCGCTGAAGAACATTCCGGACCCCGGTTACTCCGACGACGACGGCACGGCCTCCCCGGCCCTGACCGCGGCACTCGCCGCCTGGGCCGAGGACAGGAAGGCCATCGGCCCGGTACTCGAAGCTCTCAAGGGTGCCCGTCTCCTGGTCCCTGTCGTCGCCGTCCTGGGGGAGGTGGAGGAGGACGAGAAGGGGCTGCGTCGCGAGAAGACCAGTGACATGGCAGTCCCCACCCTTCAGGCGGGGGACCGTCGCGCCCTGCCCGCCTTCACCTCGACCGCCTCACTGGCCCGCTGGGATCCGCAGGCCCGCCCCGTCGCCGTCCCCCTGCATCAGGCGCTTCAGGCGGCCGCGCACGAGAAGGCGGACACGGTCGTCCTGGATCTCGCCGGCCCGGTCGCATTCGAGCTGACCGGCTCCGCACTGCTCGCCCTCGCCGAGGGCCGCACCAGCGCCGATCCGCTGGACGACCCCGCGGTCACCTCGGCGGTCCGGGACGCGGTCGCCGCCGAGCCCGCGGTGCTCCGTGCGCACCTCGGCCCCGGCCGGGCCGACGGCACCCTGGCCCTCGTCCTCGCACCCGATGCCGACCCCGCCGACGCGGCCCGCCGGGTCGCGGAACTGCTGGCGGCCGACGACGTTCTGCGCGCCCGCCTGGTGCGCGGCCTGGACCTGGCGCTGCTTCCGGCCGATGCGCCCACGCCCGGTGAGGCCCTGTTCACGCGCTGATCCCCGAGCCGGCTGCCGGCTCGAAGTACGGACGGGCGTCCCGTGCCGGGTGGCCCACCTGCCGGGCCCCGTCCGGCTTCGGTGCGACGACGTGAGCCCCCCGCCCGAATCCTCGGGACGGGGGGCTCACGGTCGTAAGAAGTCGTCAGTCGTAAGAAAGGGAAGGCGGGCGGGCTCAGCCGAAGACGGGGCCGGTGTACTTCTCGCCGGGGCCCTGGCCGGGCTCGTCCGGTACGAGCGATGCCTCGCGGAACGCCAGCTGCAGGGACTTCAGGCCGTCACGCAGCGGAGCCGCGTGGAAGGAGCTGATCTCGGTGGTGCTGGCGTCCAGCAGGCCGGCCAGCGCATGCACCAGCTTGCGGGCCTCGTCGAGGTCCTTGTGCTCGTCGCCGTCCTCGGTCAGCCCGAGCTTCACGGCGGCGGCGCTCATCAGATTGACCGCGACCGTCACGATCACCTCGACCGCGGGCACCTCCGCGATGTCGCGGGCCATGTCGTCGAAGCCGGGGGAATCGGTGGTGGGGGTCGCGTCACTCATGCGCCATACGATAGGCCCACTCCGGTGCCGCCCTGTCTGCGGGAGCGGTGGGCGAGAGCCGGTTCGCGCACGCCCGGGGGAGCTGCTAACCTTGTGTAACGACCGGCTGGGTACCTATGTGCTCGGCCCACAAGTGGAGGCTCCGATCTCCCACCTGACCATCCTCCGGGACGGCAGGTCACCGGTCAGGTGGCGCCCATCGTTCCGTACGGACGATGGAGCCGCCCGATACGCCCCGCGGTTGAACGCGACGGTGTTCCGGTTTTCCAGGAGCCCCGCCTGTGTCCCGTCCGGGGCATTTTTGATGTGCTGGTGCGGTTGGTCTCACGAAACAGACGTTACGTGGCTGTCCGCCAGACGGCCGCGTGGTGCTACCGAGGAGGATCCATCAGCGCCGAGCCCCGCATCAACGACCGGATTCGCGTTCCCGAGGTGCGACTTGTCGGTCCCAGCGGCGAGCAGGTCGGGATTGTTCCGCTTGCCAAGGCCCTGGAACTCGCACAGGAGTACGACCTCGACCTGGTCGAGGTGGCGGCGACCGCCCGTCCGCCCGTGTGCAAGCTCATGGACTACGGGAAGTTCAAGTACGAGTCGGCCATGAAGGCCCGTGAGGCGCGCAAGAACCAGGCGCACACGGTCATCAAGGAGATGAAGCTCCGGCCGAAGATCGACCCGCACGACTATGACACCAAGAAGGGTCACGTCGTCCGGTTCCTCAAGCAGGGCGACAAGGTCAAGATCACGATCATGTTCCGTGGTCGTGAGCAGTCCCGCCCTGAGCTGGGCTTCCGACTGCTCCAGCGTCTCGCTTCGGACGTGGAGGAACTCGGCTTCATCGAGTCCAACCCGAAGCAGGACGGCCGGAACATGATCATGGTTCTGGGCCCGCACAAGAAGAAGACCGAAGCCATGGCCGAGGCCCGCGAGGCCCAGGCCGCCCGCAAGGCGGGGCGTCAGGGTTCCACCCCCGACGCCGAAGCTGCGGGCGAGGCTGCCGAAGCGCAGTCCGAGGCTCCGGCCGAGACACCTTCCGAGGCGTGACCTCAGGGGGCCGCCATCCAGGCGGCCCCGGGTCCCCCCGGAATTCCCACCAAGATCTGACGCCCCTGCTGTCCGGTGCCCGCACCGCGAGGGGCGCCACTGACGAGGAGAGAACGGCGCGATGCCGAAGAACAAGACGCACAGCGGTGCCAGCAAGCGCTTCAAGATCACCGGCTCCGGCAAGGTGCTCCGTGAGCGCGCCGGCAAGCGCCACCTTCTTGAGCACAAGTCGTCCAAGAAGACCCGCTCGCTGACCGGCACGGTCGTAGTGGCTCCGTCCGACGCCAAGAAGATCAAGAAGCTTCTCGGCAAGTGAGTCCGCGGCCCTCGGTGAACCCGTGGGCGGCGAGCTCGACTCAGACCGGGACCAATTCGTTTCCGGGCCGTGTGAGTCCAACCACGGCCCCGCTACAAGGAGTTAAAAAGTGGCACGCGTCAAGCGGGCAGTAAACGCTCACAAGAAGCGCCGGGCAATCCTCGAGCAGGCCAGCGGTTACCGCGGCCAGCGCTCCCGCCTGTACCGCAAGGCGAAGGAGCAGGTCACCCACTCCCTCGTCTACAACTACAACGACCGCAAGAAGCGCAAGGGCGACTTCCGTCAGCTGTGGATCCAGCGCATCAACGCCGCTGCCCGCCAGAACGGCATGACGTACAACCGCCTCATCCAGGGTCTGAAGGCCGCCAACATCGAGGTGGACCGCAAGATCCTGGCCGAGCTCGCGGTCAACGACTCCAACGCGTTCGCCGCCCTCGTCGAGGTTGCCCAGAAGGCCCTCCCGAGCGATGTCAACGCCCCGAAGGCCGCCTGATCCAGGTCGCACTTCCTGTCTTCTGAGCCGGACCCGCAGGCGCTCGTCGTCTGCGGGTCCGGTGCGTTGCACGACATGTTCCGTACGTCCGTCACCTCCGTACGCAGAGAGGCTCGCCGCCGACCATGGGCACCCCCGAACTGATCTCCCCGCGATCGCCGCGCGTCACCGCCGCCCGGCGGCTGGCCAAGCGCAACTTCCGCGGCAAGGAGCGCAGGTTCATCGCCGAGGGGCCGCAGGCCGTGCGCGAGGCCGCCGGGCACCGCGGCAGCGACGGCGAGGCGACGCTGATCGAGCTGTTCGCCACCGTCGAGGCGGCCGAGCGGTACGCCGACATCGTCGACGCCGCCCACGCCGCCGGTGCCCGGGTGCACCTCGCGGACGGCGATGTGCTCGCCGATGTGTCGCAGACCGTCACCCCGCAGGGTCTCATCGGTGTCTGCCGCTTCCTCGACTCGCCGTTCGACGCGATCCTCGCCGCGAAGCCGAAGCTGGTCGCCGTCCTCGCCCACGTACGCGACCCGGGGAACGCCGGTACGGTGCTGCGCTGCGCCGACGCCGCTGGTGCCGACGCCGTCGTGCTCACCGATGCCTCGGTGGACCTCTACAACCCCAAGTCCGTCAGGGCCTCGGTCGGCTCGCTCTTCCATCTGCCGGTCGCCGTCGGTGTTCCGGTGGAGCGGGCCGTGCAGGGGCTGAGGGACGCAGGCGTACGGATTCTCGCCGCCGACGGAGCGGGCGACGACGACCTCGACGACGAGCTCGACGCGGGGACCATGGGCGGGCCGACCGCCTGGGTCTTCGGCAACGAGGCCTGGGGCCTGCCGGAGGAGACCCGGGCGCTGGCCGACGCCGTCGTGAGGGTGCCGATCCACGGCAAGGCGGAGAGCCTCAATCTGGCGACGGCGGCGGCCGTCTGCCTGTACGCCTCCGCACGGGCCCAGCGCCCGCGCCGTTAATCCGCGGCCGCGGTCCTGGCCCGCAGGGCCACCGCGACCAGTGCCGCGTCGTCGGGGCGCCGGACGTCGCGGCCGGTCAGCTCGTGGAAGCGGGCGAAGCGGTGCTGGACCGTGTTGCGGTGGCAGTACAGCGCGGCCGCGGTGTCCGCGATGGAGCCGCTGCCGCGCAGATGCTCGGTGACGGTCTCCAGCAGACGTGCCGCCTCCGTGGCCGACACTCCGGGGCCGTCGAGACCGCCCAGCACATCGGCGGCCAGATCCGTGCCGAAGTTCCCGGCCCGCCGCACCAGCACATCCAGCCAGCTGTCCTCCAGCAGCCTCGGTGAACGGGCGTCCGGCGGCAGCATCTGCGCCGTCGCGATGGCCAGCACAGCCGCCCTGGGCACCGCTGCGAGCCCGTTCACCTGCGGCGATACACCGCACGGGGTGGACGCGAGCCGGACCAGCACCGACTGCCACGTGGTGCGCCGGCCCAGCTCCACCACCAGCACAGCGTCCCCGCCGACCGCCTGGTACTGCACCGGAGCACCCGCCGCGCGCAGCGCCGTCGCCGCCCGGTGCAGCCCCGAACCCTCCGCCGCCGGGGCCGCCGCGCACAGAAACGTGCCCGTGCCGTCGAAGCCCAGGGCCAGCGCCGCGTTCCGTACCACCGTCGGGTTGTGGCCCTCGCTCTCCAGCAGCCGGGAGAACCACATCCGCCGCTCGTCCTCCTGACGCCGGCCCATCTCCAGAACCGTGCGCTGATACGCGGTCATGATGCCCGTGACATGGGACTCGACGGCCTCCCACACGTGGTACGCGGACGTCACCAGCTCCGCCATGTCCTCCTCGTCCGCGCGCTGGACCAGCGCCGCCCACACCACCCGGAAGTCCAGCCGGGCCGCTTCCAGCAGCGAGTCCAGCGGGACGCCCTGGCGGGCCCGCTGCTCACCCACGCGCTGCGACACCCCGGCGATGTGCACGGGCACCGGGAGCTGCGCCACCGTACGCAGCAGCAGCTCGAACGCCTGCCAGGCGGAGCTGCGGAAATCGGCGTCCGGCACTCGGTCGGCATAGGCGCTCCGGACCGGATTGATCATCTCCATCCACTGTCCGATCAGACCGTCGATGTTGTCCAGGCACTGGCCCGCGAGCTCGGCGATCCGACGGGACGGGGGAGGGAAACCGGAAACCGGAGTGTGCATATGACCAATGTAAGGGGCTGTACAGGTGATGTTTCGACGTTGGATCTGTGCTCGTTGCCCTTGAAGCTGAGGCAATCCGGAATCCCCCTCCGGGCCCACCGCATTCAGGGAGGTCCTGGCAGTGCATCTGACGCCTCGCGAGCAGGAGCGTCTCCAGCTGTTCACCGTCGCCGAACTGGCCCGCCGCCGCAGGGCGCGCGGCAGGCGGCTGAACACACCGGAGGCCATCGCGCTGATCTGCGACGAGGTGCTGGAAGCCGCCTGGGACGGGCTCGGTCTGGACGAAGTGATCGAGGTGGGCCGCTCCGTGCTCACCGAGGCCGACGTGATGGACGGCGTGGCCGACATCGTCACCACCGTGCAGGTCGAGGCGCTCTTCCCGAGCGGCACCGCCCTCGTTGCCGTCGACTGGCCGATCGGCCCGGGGACACCCGACACCGCACCCGGTGCCGTACGGACCGCCCCCGCTCCGGTACGGATCAACGAGGGGCGTCCGCGCACCACCCTCACCCTCCGCAACACCGGTGACCGTACGGTGTTCGTCTCCTCGCACTATCCGCTGCACGAGGTGAACGCGGCCCTGGAGCTGGACCGGGAAGCGGCGCGGGGGCTGCGGCTGGACATCGCGGCCGGCACCGCGCTGGCCTTCGAGCCGGGGGAGTCCCGGGAGGTCTCGCTGATCCCCCTCTCCCGCCACCCGCAGCACGCCCAGTCCGAGGAGCAGCGCGCATGACCAGCATCGACCGCCGTACGTACAACGCTCTGTACGGTCCGACCACCGGTGACCGCATCCGGCTCGGCGACACCGCCCTGTGGGTCGAGGTGGAGGCCGACGACGGCACCCCCGGCGACGAACTGCTCGGCGGCTGCGGCAAGACCGTACGTGACGGGCTGCTGGCCTCGCCCCGCTCCGACCGGGACTCCGCCCTCGACATGGTGGTCGCCGGAGTCGTCCTCATGGACCCGGTTCTCGGCGTCCGCAAGACCGACATCGGCATCAAGGACGGCCGGATCGTCTCCGTCGGCGGCGTCGGCAACCCGGACGTGATGCCGGTCGAGTACGCCATCGACTCACACACCTCGGTCGTCCCCGGCGAAGGGCTGATCGCCACCCCCGGCATCGTGGACAGCCACGTCCATCTCTCCTCGCCCGAGGTGGCGCCCGCAGCGCTCGCGGCCGGAGTCACCACGCTCGTCGGCATGGGGCTCGGCGGGGTCTGGGAGATCGGCTGCAATCCGGCCCACAACCTGCACACCCTGATGAGCTCCTGGCAGGGCACCCCGCTCAACATCGCGTTCCTGGCCCGCGGTTCGTCCAGCTCCCGCACCCTGCTCGACGAGTCCGTGCTCGCCGGGGCCGGCGGCTTCAAGATCCATGAGGACTTCGGGGCCACCCCCCGCATCATCGACAACTGCCTCGATACCGCCGAGGCCGCCGATCTGCCGGTCGCCCTGCACACCGACTCGATGAACGAGTCCGGCTATCTGCGCGACACCATCGGCTCCACCCGGGGCCGGACCGTGCACGCGTACCACGTGGAGGGCGGCGGAGGGCACCCCGATCTGCTGGAGATCCTCTGCGAGCCGAACATCCTGCCGTCGTCGACCACGCCGACCATCCCGTACACCCCGAACACCGTCGGGGAACTCTTCCCGATGACGATGACCGTGCACCGGCAGAACCACCACTCCGCCAGCGATGTGGAGATCTCCAGGGGCCGTATCCGCGCCCATGCCATCGCCGCCGAGAACGCCCTGCACGACCTCGGCGCGATCTCCATCGTCAACTCCGACTCCATGGGCATGGGCCGCATCGCCGAGACCGTCCGCCGCACCTGGCAGCTCGCCCACCTCCAGGCACTGGCGGCCGGGGAGGGCGGCGTCGAGCACCGTGCCAACCAGCGGGCCCTGCGCTACCTCGCCAAGATCACCCTCAACCCGGCGATCGCCCACGGCCTCGCGCACGAGGTCGGCACCGCCCAGGTGGGGCGCCTCGCCGACCTGGTGCTCTGGCACCCCGCCTACTTCGGTTCGAAGCCCGAACTGGTCATCAAGGCCGGGTTCGTGGCGTGGGGCAACACGGGGTCCGGTTCGGGATCGACCCGGCTGACCCAGCCCCGTACGTACAAGCCCTACTTCGGCGCCCTCGGCCAGGCGCCCGCGCGGCTCTCCCGGATCTTCGTCGCCGAGGCCGCGCTGGCGGACCGGGCCGCCCGGGCGGCGCTGCCCAAGGGACTCACCTACGCGCCGATCCGCGGCTCCCGCGGCCTCACCCGCGCCGACATGCTCCACAACACCGCGACCCCGCACGTCCTGGTACCCCGCGAACCGGCACCCGTCCTGGTCGACGGCGTCCCCACCGCAGCCCCCGCCGCCGACGCCGTGCCGCTCGCCCAGCTGCACCACCTCGCCTGAGCCCGAAAGACCTTCGCCCGTGAAACTCGATCTGCTGGTCCGCAACGCGAACATCCTGACCCTCGACGACGCCCGGCCCACCGCCCGCACCCTCGGCGCCCTGCACGGCCGCATCGTCGGACTCGACGAGGAGGTCGAGCACCTCCCCGCCGCACGGGTCATCGACGCGGGCGGCGCCACGGTCGTGCCCGGCTTCAACGACGCCCACTGCCACACCGCGTGGTTCGGCCTCACCCTCACCCAGCTCGACGTCTCCGGCGCACGGACCGTCGACGAGGTGTACGACGCCGTGGCCGCGTACGCCGCCACACTGCCCGAGGACGCCTGGGTGATCGGCGCCGGACTCGACCACAACCGGACCGGCGGGCGCTACCCGCACCGCGACGCCCTCGACCGGGCCGCGGGCGGCCGGCGGGTATGGCTGAAGCACATCTCCGGGCACGCCTGCGTCGTCAACACCCCGGTGCTGCGCCTCGCGGGCATCCTGGCCGACGGCTTCACCGACCCGGACGGCGGGGTCGTCTCCCGCGACGAGGACGGCCGGCCCGACGGACTCCTGGAGGAGACCGCCCAGCGCCTTGTGCAGCGGCACGTACTCCCGTACCCCGTGGAGAGCGTCGCCGACGCCGTCGGAGCCGCCACCCGGCACTACCTCACCGAAGGCATCACCAGCTTCACCGAGGCCGGCATCGGCGGCGGCTGGATCGGCCACACCCCGGTCGAACTCGCCGCCTACCAGCTCGCCCGCGACACCGGCAGACTCCACACCCGCGCCCAGCTGATGGCCGCCTCCGACGTCCTGCACCCGCTGGTCTCGCACGCCGACGACGGCATCGGCCTCGGGCTCGACCTCGGGATGCGCACCGGCTTCGGCGACGACCGGCTCTCCCTCGGACCCGTCAAGATCTTTCTGGACGGCTCCCTGCTCGGCCGGACCGCCGCCGTCACCGAACCCTTCTGCGGCTGCCCGCACAACGAGGCGGAGGCGGCCAACCCCACCGGATACCTCCAGAACGACGCCGACGCCATGACCGAGACCGTCGTCGCCGCCCACCGCTCCGGCTGGACCGTCGCCGCCCACGCCATCGGCGACCGGGCCGTCGACCTCGCGCTCGACGCATTCGCCCGCGCTCAGCGCGAGCTCCCGCGCCCCGGCGTGCACCACCGCATCGAGCATGCCGGAGTGGTCCGCCCCGACCAGCTCGGCCGGTTCGCCGAACTCGGCGTGATCCCCGTACCGCAGCACAACTTCCTGCCGCCGTTCGGCGACGCCATGGCCGAGTCGCTCGGCGCGCAGCGCACCGCCTGGTCCTACCGGCTGCGCTCGCTGCTCGACCTCGGCCTGCCCGTACCCGGCAGCTCCGACCGGCCCGTCGCCCCCGGCGCCCCGCTGCCCGCCATCCAGGCCATGGTCCAGCGGCGCACCGGCTCGGGCGCCGTGTACGGGCCCGACGAGCGCGTCCCGGTCCTCGACGCCCTGCGCGCCTGGACCGAGGGCTCCGCCCGTGCCACCGGCTTCGGCGGCCGCAAGGGACGCCTCGTCCCCGGGCAGCTCGCCGACCTCACGATCCTCGACGCCGACCCGCTCCGCACCGATCCGGACCGGATCGGCTCGCTCCAGGTCCTCGCGACCGTCGTCGACGGCGATCCCGTCCACGACCCGCACGGCCTCGCAGCTTAGAGCCTGTCGGGTGACCTCCGACCGGGCGGCCACGCCCTGGCACGCACGCTTCCCGCGTTGTCGTCAGTCACCGACTCCCCCATAGCTGAAGACATGGGGGGACCCCCTTCGCGTTGCTTCCCTCCTTCGCCTTGCAGCTGCACGCACCCAGCCCCGTTCCTTCTCCCACCCCCCATGTGCCGGTCGGTCTCAGGCCGCCACCCGCACACCCGTACAGCCCGTTCCCCCGTCCCCTCAAGGCCACCAGGCCCTCCGTCCCCAGGAGAACGTGTGAGCTCGCCCGACATCAAGGACATCCGGCGACTGCTGATCGCCGCCTTCACCGGCACCGCCCTGGAGTGGTACGACTACTTCCTCTACGGCACCGCCGCCGCCCTGGTCTTCAACCGGCTCTTCTTCCCCGAGCTGGACCCGGCCGTGGGCACCATCGCGTCCTTCGTCACCTTCGCCGTGGGCTTTGTCGCCCGCCCCATCGGTGCGGCCGTTTTCGGCCACATCGGCGACCGCTACGGCCGCAAGGTCGCCCTGATCATCACCGTCGTGATGATGGGCGTCACCACCGGCTGTATCGGCCTGCTGCCCAGCTACGCCACCATCGGCATCTGGGCCCCCGTCCTCCTCGCACTCCTCCGCTTCCTGCAGGGGATCTCGGTCGGCGGTGAGTGGAGCGGCGCCATGCTGCTCACGCTGGAGCACACGCCCAAGGAGAAGCACGGCAGCTACTCCTCGATCCCGCAGCTCGGCTCGCCCGTCGGCACCCTGATCTCGTCCGGCGCGTTCGCCCTCGTCGGGATGCTGCCCGACGACTCCTTCTACTCCTGGGGCTGGCGCCTGCCGTTCCTCGCCGCGTTCCCGCTGCTCGGCTTCGCGCTCTACATGCGGCTGCGGATCGAGGAGTCGCCGGTCTTCCATGCGATGCTCGCCGACGCCGAGAAGAACGGTCCGAAGCCCGCACCGCTCATCGAGGCGTTCCGCCGCACCTGGGGCCGCATGATCATCGGCATCGGCGCGGCCCTGCTCGGCGTCGGCGGCTTCTTCCTGATGACCACGTTCATCATTTCGTACGGCACCGACGAGCTGGGCATCGACAAGTCCGTGATGCTGAACGCCACCGTCATCGGCTCGGTCGTCGAGATCGTCGTGCTCGTCGTGGCGGGGCGGATCGCCGACCGGATCGGCGCCTGGACGGTCTGCGCCATCGGCGGCCTCGTCACGATGGCCGTCGCCTTCCCGGCCTTCTGGCTCGTCGACACCGGCAAGCCCGCACTGGTCTACCTCGGGGTGGGGCTCGGGATCGGCGCACTCTCCATTCCGTACGCCCCCATCGGCGCCGTGGTCTCCGGAATGTTCCCCGAGGCGTTCCGCTACAGCGCGGTCGCGATGTCCTACAACCTCGCGGGTGTCGTGGCCGGATTCGTACCGCTGCTCGCCACCTCGCTGACCGGCGCGGCGAACGGTGCCTCGTGGGGTGCGGCCCTGCTCCTGATGGTGATCGCGGCCTGCACGGCCGCCGGATCGTTCGCCTCCGGATCGCTCATGAGGCGTGAACGGGCGGCCCGGCCGACCGGGGACCGCGTCGAGGTCGCCGTCTGACCGACGCCATGCCCCGTACCCCGCCGAACGGCGGACCGCAGCAGTGCGCCCCCGCAGGGTGTCGCTCCGTCACCGACGACTAGTAGGGTGACGAACTCGGGGGCCCACTGCACCGGTTCGAGAGGTGGGGTACGGGATATGGCTGTCGGCATGAGCAGGCCGCGCGAGACACACGCGGCCGTCGTGCGCGCCGGTGAAGGCCCCGGCACAGCGGGCGAACCGGCCGAAGGACCGGACCTCGGACCCGTCGATGCGACCGTCGATCCCGACGACCTCCCCGACGGCCTGGTCATCGCCGACGAGACCGGCCGGGTCATCTGCTTCAACTCCGCGGCCGCCCGGATCACCGCCGTGCCGCGGGCCGCCGCTCTCGGCCGCCCCCTGGAGCACGCGCTGCCGCTGGAGGACCTCAAGGGCCGCCGCTGGTGGGCGCTGACCGATCCGTACGGCGGCCTCGCCACCCGGGTCGGTCAGCCCGAGCGCAATCTGCTGCTGCCCGGCGGCCGCGAGGTCCTGGTCTCCGCACGGTACGTACGAGAGCACCCGACCGGTCCCGTACGCCGTCTGGTGATCTCGCTGCGCGGCACCGAGGCCCGCCGCCGCACCGAACGCAGCCACGCCGAGCTGATCGCGATCGTCGCCCACGAGCTGCGCTCCCCGCTGACCTCGGTCAAGGGCTTCACCGCGACCCTCCTCGCCAAATGGGAACGGTTCACCGACGACCAGAAGCGCCTGATGCTGGAGACCGTCGACGCCGACGCGGGCCGCGTCACCCGGCTCATCGCCGAACTGCTCGACATCTCCCGGATCGACTCCGGCCGGCTGGAGCTGCGACGGCAGCCCGTGGACCTCTCCGCCGCCGTCGAACGCCACATCCAGGCCCTCACCGCGAACGGCCAGACCCCCGACCGCTTCCTCGTCCGTACCTGCCAGCCGCTGCCCGCGGTCTGGGCCGACCCGGACAAGGTCGACCAGGTGCTCGGCAACCTGCTGGAAAACGCGGTGCGCCACGGCGAGGGAACCGTCACCATTGAAGTCGCACCCGCACCCGCGAAGAGCGACGAGAAGGGAACGTCCGTCACCGTGAGCGACGAAGGCCCCGGCATCCCCGAGGAGTCGATGGGCCGTGTCTTCACCCGCTTCTGGCGGGGGAGCAAGCGCGGCGGTACGGGCCTGGGCCTCTACATCGTCAAGGGCATCGTCGAGGCGCACGGCGGCACGATCACGGTCGGCCGCGGCCCCGGCGGCGGCGCGGAATTCCGATTTATCCTGCCCGTGAGCACGCCGGCCTACCTGGTCTGAGCGGCCCACGGGCCTCCCACACATCCTGTGACCCTTAGACTCGACCTTTGGCACCTTTGCGTCCTCCAGTCGTCGAGCGGGGCCATGGGGGTCCGGGGCTGTCCCCCGGTAAGCGCAGTACCAGCCAATCGGAAGCACGGGAAGAGATGTCGGCACCGAACAAGTCGTACGACCCAGTCGAGGTCGAGGCACTGAAACCGGAAGAGATCGAGCGCATGCGGGACGAGGCGTTCGCCGCCTTCGCCGCCGCCGGTGACCTCGACGCGCTCGCCCAGGCGAAGACCGCGCACACCGGTGGTACCTCGCCCCTGTCGCTCGCCAACCGGGAGATCGGCGCCCTGCCGCCGCAGGCCAAGGCCGAGGCGGGCAAGCGCGTGGGCCAGGCCCGCGGCGCCGTGAGCAAGGCCCTCGCCGCCCGTCAGGCGGAGCTGGAGGCCGAGCGGGACGCCCGCGTGCTGGTCGAGGAGGCGGTGGATGTCACGCTGCCCTACGACCGCACCCCGGCCGGCGCCCGCCACCCGCTGACGACCTTCATGGAGCGCGTCGCGGACGTCTTCGTGGCCATGGGCTACGAGGTCGCGGAGGGTCCCGAGGCCGAGGCGGAGTGGTTCAACTTCGACGCCCTGAACTTCGTGCCCGACCACCCGGCCCGGCAGATGCAGGACACCTTCTTCGTCCAGGGCGCCGACGGTGCCAAGAACGACGAGTCCGGTGTCGTGCTGCGTACGCACACCTCGCCGGTACAGGCCCGCACCCTGCTCGACCGTGAGCCCCCCGTCTACGTCGTCTGCCCCGGCCGCGTCTACCGCACCGACGAGCTCGACGCGACGCACACCCCGGTCTTCCACCAGATCGAGCTGCTCGCCGTCGACGAGGGCCTCACCATGGCCGACCTCAAGGGCACCCTCGACCACATGGTCCAGGCGCTCTTCGGCCCGGACATGAAGACCCGGCTCCGGCCGAACTTCTTCCCGTTCACCGAGCCGTCCGCCGAGATGGACATGGTCTGCTACGTCTGCCGCGGCACCTCCGTCGGCAACCCGGACCGCCCCTGCCGCACCTGCGGCAGCGAGGGCTGGATCGAGCTCGGCGGCTGCGGCATGGTCAACCCCAAGGTGCTCATCGCCTGCGGTGTCGACCCCAAGAAGTACAGCGGATTCGCCTTCGGGTTCGGCATCGAACGGATGCTGATGTTCCGCCACAACGTCGAAGACATGCGAGACATGGTCGAGGGTGACGTCCGGTTCACCCGGCCGTTCGGGATGGAGATCTGATGCGCGTCCCGCTTTCCTGGCTGCGGGAGTACGTCGACCTGCCGGCGACGGAGACCGGCCGTGATGTACAGGCCAAGCTCGTCGCCGTGGGTCTGGAGGTCGAGACCGTCGAGCAGATCGGTGCCGGCCTCAAGGGCCCGCTGGTCGTCGGACAGGTACTGACCATCGAGGAGCTGGACGGCTTCAAGAAGCCCATCCGCTTCTGCACGGTCGACGTCGGCAACGCCAACGGCACCGGCGAGCCGCAGGAGATCGTCTGCGGAGCCCGCAACTTCTCCGTCGGCGACAAGGTGGTCGTGGTCCTCCCGGGCGCCGTCCTGCCCGGCGACTTCGCGATCGCCGCACGCAAGACGTACGGCAAGACCTCGCACGGCATGATCTGCTCCACCGACGAGCTCGGCATGGGCGACGACGGCACGCACGGCATCATCGTGCTGCCGCCCGAGCACGAGGTCGGCACCGACGCGATCGAGCTGCTCCAGCTCGTCGACGAGGTCCTCGACATCGCCGTCACGCCGGACCGCGGCTACTGCCTGTCCATGCGTGGCGTCGCCCGCGAGACCGCCATCGCGTACGGGCTGCCGCTGCGCGACCCGGCCCTTCTCGACGTGCCCGCGCCGAACGCGTTCGGTTACCCGGTCAAGGTCGCCGACCCGATCGGCTGCGACAGGTTCACCGCGCGCACCGTCGTCGGCCTGCAGCCCGAGGCACGCTCCCCGATCTGGCTGCAGCGCAGGCTGCAGAAGGCCGGGATGCGCCCGATCTCGCTCGCCGTCGACATCACCAACTACGTGATGCTGGAGCTCGGCCAGCCGCTGCACGCCTACGACCGCACCCGCGTCGACGGGCCGATCGGCGTGCGCCGCGCCCAGCAGGGCGAGAAGCTCACCACCCTCGACGGCACGGTCCGCGTCCTGGACGCCGAGGATCTGGTCATCACCGACAACCGCGGGCCGATCGGCCTCGCGGGCGTCATGGGCGGAGCCAACACCGAGATCGCGGACGTCCAGGAAGACACGCACAGCACCACCGAGGTCGTCATCGAGGCCGCGCACTTCGACGCGATCTCGATCGCCCGGACCGCGCGCCGCCACAAGCTGTCCTCCGAGGCGTCCAAGCGCTTCGAGCGCGGCGCCGACCCGCAGGCCGCGGCCGCCGCCGCACAACGCACCGTCGACCTGCTGGTGCTGCTCGCCGGCGGCACCGCCGAGGCCGGGGTCACCGAGGTCAGTGCCCCGTCCGCGCCCCGCACCATCGCGATGCCCGCGGACCACCCCGACCGGGTGGCCGGTGTCGCCTACGGCCGCGAGACCGTCGTACGCCGCCTCCAGCAGGTCGGCTGCGACGTCTACGGGCAGGACGAGCTCCTCGTCACCGTGCCGTCCTGGCGGCCCGACCTGAGCGAGCCGAACGACCTCGCCGAAGAGGTCATCCGTCTCGAGGGCTACGAGAACCTCCCGTCCACCCTCCCGACGCCGCCGTCCGGCCGCGGGCTCACCGACCGCCAGCGGCTGCACCGCAGGATCGGCCGGGCGCTCGCCGGAGCCGGCTACGTCGAGGCGCTGAACTACCCGTTCATCGGCGACGCCGTGCTCGACCAGCTCGGGATCGACGCCGATGACGCCCGCCGCCGTACGGTCGGGCTCGTCAACCCGCTCTCCGACGAGGAGCCGGCGCTGCGCACCACGCTGCTGCCGGGCCTGCTCGGCGCACTGCGGCGCAACGACGGCCGTGGCAGCCACGACCTCGCGCTCTTCGAGACCGGCCTGGTCTTCAGGCCCACCGGCAGCGAGACGAAGGCCGTACGGCTGCCCGTCGACCGTCGTCCCACCGACGAGGAGATCGCGGGGCTCAACGCCACGCTGCCGCGTCAGCCGCGCCGCGCCGCGGTCGTCCTCGCGGGCGCCCGCGAGCAGGCCGGCTGGTGGGGCAAGGGCCGCCCGGCCGACTGGGCGGACTCCATCGAGGCCGCTCGTACGATCGCCCGCGAGGCGGGCGTCGAGGTGACCGTCCGGAGCGACCAGCACGCGCCGTGGCACCCGGGCCGCTGCGCCGCGCTGTACGTCACGGTGAACGGCGAGGAGACCCTCTTCGGGCACGCCGGTGAGCTGCACCCGCGCGTCATCAAGGAGCTCCACCTGCCGGAGCGCAGCTGCGCCATGGAGGTCGAGCTCGACGTCCTGGAGCAGGCCGTCGACGGCGCGCTCCGGGCACCCCGGATCTCCGCCTTCCCGGTGGCGACCCAGGACGTCGCGCTGATCGTCGCCGAGAGCGTCCCCGCCGCCGAGGTGGAGCAGGCGCTGCGTGCGGGCGCGGGTGAACTCCTCGAATCGCTGCGGCTGTTCGACGTCTTCACCGGCGACCAGATCGGTGCGGGCCGTAAGTCCCTGGCGTACGCGCTGCGCTTCCGCGCAGCGGACCGCACGCTGACCGTGGACGAGGCCACGGCCGCCCGCGACGCGGCGGTGGCCCTGGCCGCCGAGCGGACGGGCGCGGTGCTGCGGGGCGCGTAACGCCTCATCCGGCACACATCATGAAAGAGGGGCGTATCCGCTGACCGGATACGCCCCTCCTGTGCTCGCCGAGCGGCACAGAACCGCTCGCGGGCGTTGCCCGCACCGTCCGCGCCGCCACGGAGTGCCGGGCAGGTCGGCGGAATCGGACGGGCGGGTGCGGGTCGTCGACTGTACGAGGGGGAGCAGACGACCCGGCCGCCTCTTGCGAGACGACTGATTCAACCGATCCGCGCACCGGCGCAACAGAGTGCGCAGCGGGACGGTTCGGGCATTGCGTTCACACCCCGTGTGAATCGTGCTCCACTGGTTCGGCACGCCTCGGCGTGCCGAACCACCGGAGGGGCAAATGGGGGCAACGGAGCCCAACATTCTGCTGGAGGCCCTGATCGGGGAGGCGGGCGTCTCCCGGGCGGGCCTCGCCGCTCACATCAACCGGGCCGGCCGTTCCCGCGGGCTGTGCCTGCGGTACGAACACACCGCGGTGGCACGCTGGTTGAAGGGGCAGCGCCCGCGCGGCCAGGTGCCGGACCTGATCTGTGAAGTGCTCGGGAACCGGCTGAACAGGTCTCTTTCGCTGGACGACATCGGCATGGCGACCCCGGGCGCCGGCACGGCCGTGCCCCGATCCACACTGACCGGATTCGTCGAGCGGGCCACCGCGCTGTGGCGCTCCGACGACCAGCAGCGCCCGCACATACTCGCCTCGGACGCCGTCACGGGCACCACTGCGGTGATGCCTGTCTGGGAGTGGGAGAACCCGCCGGAGGACGTCGACGTCTCCCGCAGCGGCACGACCCGGGTCTGCATGGCCGACATAGTGACCCTGCGAGCGGCCCGTGCCCACTACGAACTGATGTACCGCAGGGCAGGCGGAATCGCGACCCGTTCCCGCATCGTCGGCTTCCTCAACACCGAGACCGCCCCGCTCCTGCGCGGCAGCTACAGCGACGCGATGGGGCGCCAACTGCACCGGGCGACGGGCGGGCTGGTGGCGGTCGCGGGTATCTGCGCCTACGACTCCGACGCGCACGGGCTCGCCCAGCGCTACTTCCACCAGGCACTGCGGCTGGCCAAGGCGAGCGGCGACCGTGGGCTCGGCGGCTATGTGATCGCCCTGCTGGTCAACCAGTCGCTGTTCCTCGCCGACTACCGGCAGTCGGTGGCCTTCGCGCAGGCGGCGCTACGGGCCGCCGGCCGGCACATCACTCCCGCGCTGGCCGCCGATCTGTACGCGATGCAGGCCAAGGCGTACGCCCACATCGGTGACGCCACCAGCGCCCTGGAGTGCATCCGGCGCGCCGAGTCGGAGGCCGGACGCATCCGGCCGGGCCATGAACCGGACGAGACGGGGTACGTCCAGCCGGGCCTGGTCGACGTGCAGGTGGCCGAGGCCCTGCTCGGCCTCGGCGATCTGCCGGGGGCCAGGGAACACGCGGTGACGGCCGTGCGTACCCCGGCGCACGACCGGGGCCGGGTGCACCGGCTGGCCATGCTGACCCATATCGAGCTGCGTCAGGGCGAGGCGGACCGGGCGGCGGCAACGGCTGTGGAGATGGCCGAGCGGGCCAGGGGCATGGAGTCGCAACGGCTGCGCGACCGGCTGCGTGCGGTGCGCGAGGATCTGATCGCGAGCGGCTGCGCCGACGCGGGGCGGGCCGCCGAACTGATCGACGGGGCGTTGCGCGTACCGCTGTGAGTTCGCATCCGCGGGTACCGGTACGTTCCCCTCCGGTCCCGTTCCTGCTGCGATGTTGTCACCTACTTGTCGGAAGGTGGCAAAACTGTGCGGTGGACGAATCTGAACGAGCAAACCGTGTATGAGAACCGCTGGTTCCGGGTCAATCTGGCGGATGTGCTCATCCCCGACGGCCGCCGTCTCGACCATTACCTCATCCGGCTCCGCCCCGTCGCGGCGGCCACCGTCGTCAATGAGGCCAACGAGGTACTGCTGCTCTGGCGGCACCGGTTCATCACCGACAGCTGGGGCTGGGAACTCGCCGCCGGCGTCGTCGAGGACGGCGAGGACATCACAGCGGCCGCCGCCCGGGAGATGGAGGAGGAGACCGGCTGGCGCCCCGGACCGCTGCGTCCGCTGCTGACGGTGGAGCCGTCGAACGGCCTCACCGACGCCCGGCACCACCTCTACTGGTCCGAGGAGGCCACCTGGACCGGCCACCCCAGCGACGACTTCGAGTCCTCGCGCCGCGAGTGGATACCGCTCAAGCTGGTGCCCGACATGATCGCCCGCGGCGAGGTCCCGGCCGCGGGCATGGTGGCCGGGCTGATGATGCTCCATCACTTACGGCTGGGATGAAACCCGCGGAACCGAGGCCGGGATGAAGCCCCGGAACCATGAACGGGGCCGGCCGGGGGTTTCCCGGCCGGCCCCGTGCGGGCACGAGAGACGGATCAGGAGTACGGGTAGAAGCCCGAGCCCGTCTTGCGGCCGAGCCGGCCCGCGTCCACCATCCGCTGGAGCAGCGGGGGAGCGGCGTACAGCGGCTCCTTGAACTCCGCGTACATCGAGTCGGCGACCGAGGCCACGGTGTCCAGACCGATCAGGTCCGAGAGCTTGAGCGGTCCCATCGGGTGGGCGCAGCCGAGCTCCATGCCGTTGTCGATGTCCTCACGGCTGGCGATCCCCGACTCGAACATCCGGATCGCGGAGAGGAGATACGGAATCAGCAGCGCGTTGACGACGAAGCCGGAGCGGTCCTGGGCGCGGATCGGGTGCTTGCCGAGCACGTCCTGCACCAGGGCCTCGGCGCGCTGCACCGTCTCGTCGGACGTCGTCAGTGCGGGAATCAGCTCGACGAGCTTCTGCACCGGGGCCGGGTTGAAGAAGTGGATGCCGATGACCTGGTCCGGGCGAGAGGTCGCCACGGCCAGCTTCACCAGCGGAATGGAGGAGGTGTTCGAGGCGAGGATCGCGTCCTGCCGGGTCACCACCTGGTCGAGCACCTGGAAGATCTCGGTCTTGACCTGCTCGTTCTCCACGACGGCCTCGATGACGAGATCGCGGTCGGCGAACTCTCCGAGGTCGGTGGTGAAGCTCAGACGAGCCAGTGTCTCGTCGCGCTCCTCCGGAGTGATCTTGCCGCGTTCGGCGGCCTTCGAGAGGGAGTTGTGCAGCCGGGTGCGGCCGATCTCCAGCGCCTCGCCGGTGGTCTCGGCCACCTTGACCTCAAGACCGCTGCGGGCGCACACCTCCGCGATGCCCGCGCCCATCTGGCCACAGCCCACCACTCCGACGCGTGCAATGTCGGCCATAGAGTCCGTCACCTCGTGCCTTTCGCTGTTCTGCGTGTCGCAGGTTCCCGTCTGATTCCGGTGCCCGCCCCGACCCCCCGACGTTACTCCGCGACCTACGGGTCATTGCGGGCCGGGGCGGGCATGCTCTGCGTTACGCCCGGATACCGGGGCGACGGACGAGCACAGAGAGACGGCAGGTGCAACGAAATGCGGCAAATGGCCAGAAGAGGCTTTGTGGCGGGTGCGGCCGGGGTGGTGGCAGCGGTGGTGAGCACGATCACCACGGCCGGTGATGCCGTCGCGGTGCCGTCCCGGCAGACCGGCGCCGAACCGGCGGAGACAGCGCCGCGCAAGCGTGGTCACCATGTGGCACGGCGCGAACTGCGCGGTATGTGGGTCGCCACCGTCGCCAACATCGACTGGCCCTCCGCGCCCGGTCTGACAGCGGCCGCGCAGAAGGCCGAGCTGATCGCGTACCTCGACGAGGCCGTCGACCGGCGGCTGAACGCCGTGATCCTCCAGGTCCGGCCGACGGCCGACGCGCTGTGGCCCTCGCCCTACGAACCGTGGGCCCAGTACCTCACCGGGGTGCAGGGCAAGGACCCCGGCTGGGATCCGCTGGGCACGGCCGTCCGCGAGGCGCACCGCCGCGGGCTCGAACTGCATGCCTGGTTCAACCCGTACCGGGTCGCCAACCACACCGATCCGTCCCGCCTGGTCGCCACCCACCCCGCCAGGCTGCACCCCGACTGGGTCCTGCCGTACGGCGGGAAGCTCTACTACAACCCCGGAATCCCCGAGGTCCGCCGCTTCGTCCAGGACGCGATGCTCGACGCGGTCCGCCGCTACGACATCGACGCCGTGCACTGGGACGACTACTTCTACCCGTACCCGGTGGCCGGGCAGGTCTTCGACGACGACGCCACGTACGCGAAATACGGTGCGGGCTTCCCGGACAAGGCCGCCTGGCGGCGCGACAACACCGACAAGCTGGTGCGCGAGACGGCGGAGCGGATCAAGAAGATCAAGAAGAACGTCCAGTTCGGGATCAGCCCGTTCGGCGTGTGGCGCAACGCCGCGACCGACCCGCTCGGCTCCGACACGAAGGCGGGCGTGCAGACCTACGACGATCTGCACGCCGACACCCGCGGCTGGGTCGAGAAGGGCTGGATCGACTACATCTGCCCGCAGATCTACTGGAACATCGGCTTCGCCGCCGCCGACTACGCCAAGTTGCTGCCCTGGTGGGACGCGGTTGTACGGGGCACGGGCGTCGATCTGTTCGTGGGCGAGGCGCTCTACAAGGCCGGTGACCCGGCCCAGCCCGCCGCCTGGCAGGACCCGGCCGAACTCTCCCGCCACCTCGACTTCGCCGCCGCCTACGACCAGGTGCGCGGCCATGTCTACTTCTCCGGCCAGGACGTGGTCACGGACCGGATCGCAGCCATGGACCGGGTGGTGACCGACCACTATCGCAACAGGGTGCGTCCACCCCGCTGACAGAAGAAGCGGAGTGGACGCAGTGGGTGTTGTGGGCGGGCCGCCAGGTACTGGTCGGCCCGCCCGGGGCCCGGGGGGTGAAGAGCAGTGCCGTCCGCCGGAGGCCGCTACGGAGTCTCCGGCGCCTGCTTACGGACTTTGTGCTGTACGACGCTGTCGGGACCGGGCGAAATCAGGTGTTCGTGTCCGTCCTCGGAGCGGACGCGGTACGGGGGAGTGCCCCCGGCCCCGAGCACTTCGAGGATCTCTGCGACCTGGTCGTGCTGTCCCACGGTCCTGCCGTGCGTCAGCAGCCGGTCGCCCGCGTGTGCCTCCATCTGGAGTGACCTCCTCACGGGTGCGGTCCTTGTCGACAAGTCTATGACCGAAAAGCGACTTCGCCCGGTGGGAGGTGCGTGGTTCTCACTCCGGACGCCGGGCGCGCCCCGTCCGCTGGGTGGCCGCGATGCAGACGAGCACCGCGATTGCCGCCACCGGCGCCGCCGTCGAGACCTCCTCGCCGAGCAGGAGGAACGACCACACCAGTGTCAGCAACGGTTGCGCGAGTTGAAGCTGGCTGGCCCGCGGAACCCCGATCTCCGCCATCCCGCGGTACCAGACGTACAGGCCGATGAAGGTGGACCCGGCTGCCACCCAGACCAGTCCGATCACTCCGTGCGCGGTCAGCCGCACCGGCTCCAACGGCAACGCGACGGCCGCCCCCGCCACCGCGAGCGGCAGGGAGAGAATCAGAGCCCAGCCGACCACCTGCCAGCCCGGCATGATCCCGGCCAGCCTGCCGCCCTCGGTGTATCCCGCCGCGCACACCAGCAGCGCACCGAACAGATACACATCACCGCCGGACAGCGCACCACCGCTCTCCTGCACGGTGAAAGCGATCACCACGGCCGCCCCGGCGAGCGCCGCGATCCAGAAGGCACGCGGCGGCCGCGCCCCGGTACGCAGCGAGGAGAACACCGCAGTGGTCAGCGGCAGCAGCCCCACCACGACGGCTGCGTGCGAGGTCGTCGACGTCTGCAGCGCCAGCGTCGTCAGCAGTGGGAAGCCGACCACCACACCGGCGGCGACGACGACGAGCCCGGCCCGGTGCCGGCGGTCCGGCACCGGTACACGGCCCGCCAGCAGCACACCACCCGCGATCGCGGCGGCGAGCAGGGTGCGCAGCGCCACCAGCGACCAGGGGCCGAAGCTCTCCAGGCCCCAGGCCGTGGACGGGAAGGTCAGCGAGAAGGCGACGACACCGAGCCCGGCGAGGACCACGCCACCGCGGTTCGCCGTACCGGCCGTCGATGAGCCAACCGCTATCGTGGTTTCGGGAGTAGCGCTATCCTCAATGTTCATGCAAGAGCGTAGCAGCGTCGCTGAACTGGTGGATTCTCTCCGCGGTGAACTGAATCGCTACTCACCCGGTGGAAAGCTGCCGTCCAGTCGGGCCCTCGTGGAGCGCTTCCGGGTCAGCCCCGTCACCGTCTCCCGGGCCATTGCCCAGCTCGCCGCCGAGGGGCTCGTCGTCACCCGCCCCGGCTCCGGCGCCTTCCGGGCGCAGCCCCGTACCGATGTGCCCCCGCCGGGCGACACCTCCTGGCAGGAGATCTCCCTCAGCGGCGACGGCGGCCCCGAAGCGGTGCCGCGTACCGTCGACGCCTCCGGCGTCCTGGTCACGCTCACCGCACCGCCGCCCGGCGTCATCGAGCTCAACGGCGGCTATCTCCACTCCTCGCTCCAGCCGGAGCGGGCGCTCGCCGCCGCCCTCGCCAGGGCCGGCCGCCGCCCCGGTGCCTGGGACCGCCCGCCCACCGACGGTCTGACCGAACTGCGTGCCTGGTTCGCCCGGGAGGTCGGGCCCGCACTCACCGCCGCCGACGTACTGATCACCGCGGGCGGCCAGAGCGCCCTGGCCACCGCACTGCGAGCCCTCGCCCCGCCCGGCGCCCCGGTCCTGGTCGAATCGCCCACCTACCCGGGAATGCTGGCCGCCGCCCGCGCCACCGGACTGCGGCCCGTACCGGTACCCGTCGACGCCGACGGTGTGCGGCCGGAGCTGCTCGCCGCCGCCTTCCGGGCCACCGGCGCCCGCGTCTTCGTCTGCCAGCCGCTCTTCCAGAACCCGACCGGCGCGGTCCTCGCCCCCGAGCGGCGCGGCGAGGTCGTGCGGATCGCCCGTGCGGCGGGAGCCTTCGTCATCGAGGACGACTTCGCCCGCCGCCTGGTCCACGACGACGCCGGGCCACTGCCCGCACCCCTGGCCGCCGACGACCCCGACGGTGTGGTCGTCCACGTCTGCTCCCTGACCAAGGTCACCTCGCCCAGCCTGCGGGTGGGCGCGCTCGCCGCCCGCGGTCCGGTGCTGGGACGGCTGCGCGCCATCCAGATCGTCGACAGCTTCTTCGTACCCCGACCGCTCCAGGAGGCCGCGCTCGAACTGGTCGGCTCCCCGGCATGGGGTCACCATCTGCGTTCCGTATCGACCGAGCTGAGAAAGCGGCGCACCGCCATGACGACGGCCCTGCGGCAGGCGCTGCCCGCCCTCGCGCTCCCGCACATCCCCGCGGGCGGAGGCAGCCTGTGGCTGCGCCTGCCCGACGTGGAAGCCGGTACGGACGAGTCCGCGGTGGTCTCGGCGGCCCTGCGCGCGGGCGTGGCCATCGCACCCGGCCGCCCGTACTTCTGCGCCGAACCCCCTTTCCCGCAGATCCGGTTGAGCTTCGCCGCGGTCGCCGGGGCGGCCGAGATCGCCGAGGGGGTCCGACGCCTGCGCACCGCCTGCGGAGAAGTCCTGACCGGCTTGGAGGATGACCTCCGGCCATGAACGGCGACATGCCCCAGCAGCGTTACGAGATCTCGTCCGACCCGTCCCGTCCGGACGCGGCCCGTATCCACCACTGGCTCTGCACCGACGCCCACTGGGCCCTCGGGTGTACCCGCGAGCACCAGGACCGTGCCATCGCCGGATCGCTCGACTTCGGCGCCTACGACGTCAACTCGGGTGATCAGGCCGGCTTCGCCCGGTGGTGACCGACCTCGCCATCTTCGCCTGGCTCTGCGATATGTACGTCGACCGCTCGGCCCGCGGTCATGGCGTCGCCACACAGATGGTCACCGCCGCGCGCGACCATCTGACCCCCACCGGTATCCGCAGGTTCACTCTCGCCACCGAGGACGCCCACGGGGTCTACGAGAAGGTCGGCTTCAAGCCACTGAAGGACCCGCGCAAGTGGATGTACATCCTGCTCGGCTGAGCCGGAAGCGTTTGCGAAGGCCCTTGACCCGCGTGGCGTTGGGATCCACGATCTCCGCCATGAATGTTCGAGTCTCGCTCGTCGCCGCGGCGCGCGGCTCCGCACTGCTTGCCGAGCGCTTCGACGACGACCGGCCGCTCGACCACGCCGGCTGGCACGAGGTGCAGCTCGCCGCACACGCCCTGGTTCCCCTGGGCGCCGCCGAACTGCGCTACTGCTCACCGACCCCACGCAGCCGCGCCACCGGCGAGGCGCTCGGTTACGCCCCGCTCGTCCAGCCCGCCCTGCGCGACTGCGACATGGGCCGCTGGCGCGGCTGCACCCTCGCCGATGTCACGGCATGTGAACCCGCGGCCGTCGACGCCTGGCTCGCGGACCCGCGCTTTGCCCCGCACGGCGGTGAACCGCTGCTCGCCTTCATCTCACGGATAGGGGGCTGGCTGGACACCCGCCCCGCGTGCGACGGCGCCATCGTCGCCGTCGCCGAACCGGCAGTCGTCCGGGCCGCCCTCGTCTACGCGCTCAAGGCCCCGCCGTCGGCGTACTGGAACGTCGACGTCCGACCGCTGTCCACGGTCACGCTCACCGGTATGCCGGGCCGCTGGAGCCTCAGGCTCGAAGCGGGAGCCCGCTGAACGGCCGCCTCTCGTGGGCGCATCACGTCGTCCCGCCGGTCCGACCGGTCGGTACGTTGCGTATCCATCGAGTCCCACAGGCATCCCGGGCGAGGGAGGCCACTGTGCCGCAGATCCACGGCCACTGCGACGACCGGTTCTCCGCGGTACGCACCGCGTTCGAAGCGAACTTGCAGGAGCGCGACGAACTGGGCGCGGCCGTGACCGTGCTGATCGGAGGAGAGCCGGTGGCCGGCCTGGGGCGGCTGGGCCGACGCCGCCCGCACCCGCCCCTGGGAGCGGAACACCCTGGTCAACGTCTGGTCCACGGCCAAGGGCCCGACCGCCCCTCTGCGCCCACATCCTCGCCGACCGGGGCCTGCTCGACCTCGACGCCCCGGTCGCCGCGTACTGGCCGGAATTCGCCGCGGCGGGCAAGGAGGCCGTGCTCGTACGCCATCTGCTCCCGCACCGCGCGGGGCCGGCCGGGCTGCGCGAGCCGCACACCCTGGCCGAGCTCTACGACTGGGACGTGACCACCGCCCGGCTTGCGGCGACCGAGCCCTGGTGGGAGCCCGGCACACGGTCCGGCTGTCACGCCCTCACGTACGGCCTCCTGGTCGGCGAGATGGTCCGGCGGATCACCGGGCTGCTGTCGGGTGAGTTCCTCCAGCAGGAGGTGACCAGGTCGGGCGACCGGCGGATTCTCTCCGAACCGGATGGGCCCCCGGATCTCCGACGATCCGCGCGGGACGGCCCTGATCGAGGCAATGTACGGGGCACTGTGACCGGCCGACGCGCGAAGGCCGGCACCGGATGACCGGCACCGGCCTCCGCCGCGCATCCCCCGGACGGGCTGCTTCGGTCAGGCCTTCTTGTCCGAGGCGGTGGCGATGAGCGTGAGGGCCTCGGCGATGCCCGTCTCGGCGGTCGCCTTGTCGATGCCGAGGTCCGTCAGCACGCCCGCGCCGTCCTCCTGCTCCAGCAGGGCGAGCAGGATGTGCTCGGTGCCGACGTAGTTGTGGCCCATCCGCAAGGCCTCCCGGAACGTCAGCTCCAGTGCCTTGCGGGCCCCGGGGTCGAACGGGATGAGGTCCGGCAGCTCGTCGACCGCGGCCGGCAGGGCCTCGGTCGCGGCCTGACGGACGGCCTCCGGCGCCACGCCCTGGGACTTGATGAACGCGGGGCCCAGTGCCTCCGGCTCGGCGAGCAGTCCCAGCACCAGGTGCTCGGTGCGCACCTCGTTGTTGCCGGCGGCGCGGGCCTCGTTCTGTGCGGTCATCACGACGTTCCTGGCCCGCTCGGTGAAGCGGCCGAACCCTTGGCTGGGGTCCAGGTCCGAGGGCTCGCCGGGTTTCTTGGAGACGAACCGCTTCTGGGCCGCCTGCCTGGTCACCCCCATGCTCTTCCCGATCTCCGTCCAGGAAGCGCCCGAGCGCCGGGCCTGGTCCACGAAGTGCCCGATCAGATGGTCGGCCACATCGCCGAGGTGGTCCGCGGCGATGACCGCGTCGGAGAGCTGGTCGAGGGCGTCGGTGTGGACCTTCTTGATGGCCTCGATCAGGTCGTCGAGGCGTACGGGGTTGGTTGGGCGTACAGGTTTCACCATGTGTCAACTGTAGGTTGACGCGCCTTCACTGTCAACCGTCGGTTGACAGTGAAGGCTGTGGAACCCGTGCCACCGATGCGGGATCACCGGAGCGCCGTACAGAAGACGCACGCCTCCCCATGGGCCGGCGCGCACAGGACGCGGTGCCGTACGCACGAGGCCATGGCGGCTTCCTCCGGGCCGGGAAAGGGGAAGCCGCCGCTCGGCCGCTCCACGTCGGCCGGATCGAATGCCTCGACCATCTCCCGGTACTGCCGCAGGCAGTCCTCGGCGAAGGGCGGCTCGTAGTCCAGTTCGTCCCACCGGTGCCTGCGCAGGGCGAGATCGAGCACCCGCAGGACGAAGTCCTTCGCCGCGGCCCGCTCGCGCGGGGAGTGGCCCCAGTCGACGTCCTCCAGGTCGAACCCGACCGCCCCGCGCCCCATGACGCTCTGGTCCTGCAAGGTCAGCAGGGTGGCGAAGCGGTGCTCCCAGGTGCTGTCGGCGAGGTCGGACACGGCCAGCACGAGCACATCGACGAAGACGTCCGTGCCCCCGTTGGACATGGACAGACTGCGGCCCCCGCCATGAAAGACGTTCCCCATCCGAACACCGTACCGAGCGGAATCGCGCGGCCGGCCGGTCGGCCGTGGCCGTCCTCTCCGGCCGGATACGACGGAGCGCGCCGTCCGACGGAGTCCGTCGGACGGCGCGCTCGTTCAGAGGTTCCGTATGCGGGTCAGAGGACGCCGCTGTCCGCGATGGTGACCTTCCCCTGGGGCCGGCCGCTCTGCGAGCCGAGGGCCTCGATCTTCTTGACCAGGTCCATGCTCTCCTGGTTGTCGACCTCGCCGAACACCACGTGCTTGCCGTCCAGCCACGACGTCACGATGGTCGTGATGAAGAACTGGGAGCCGTTGGAGTCGGGGCCGCTGTTGGCCATGGAGAGCAGGCCCGGCTTGGTGTGCGCGAGCTTGAAGTTCTCGTCCGGGAACTTCGCCCCGTAGATGCTCTTGCCACCCGTGCCGTTGCCCTGGGTGAAGTCGCCGCCCTGCAGCATGAAGTCGGGGATGATCCGGTGGAAGGACGATCCCTTGTAGCCGAAGCCCTTCTCGCCGGTCGCCAGCGCGCGGAAGTTCTCCGCGGTCTTGGGAACGACGTCGTCGAACAGTTTGAACGTGATCCGCCCAGCGGGCTCGTCATTGATGGTGATGTCGAAGTAAACCTTGCTCGTCATGGAACCATCCTGACATCGATGCGCTCGGCGCCGACGGGCGGGCACGGTGCCGGGCCCGCCGACGTGGCAGTGGGAGTGGCACCGCGGTGCTTACTCCCGCTGTCCTGTACGTCGACGACTGGTTAGCCTGAAGAGGGGGTGCGCAGGCTCAGGGAGGTCCGTTGTGACTGTGGAGGCCAACGCGAGCGCCGGGACGTTCAGCGGTTTCGACGTGTCCCCGGGTGTCGGCGCGCCCCGCTATCTGCCGGTTGCCGAGCACGGCCTGATCGGCGATCTGCGCAGCGCGGCGCTGGTGGGCACCAACGGCACCATCGACTGGTACTGCTGCCCGCGCTTCGACGCACCCAGTGTCTTCGCCTCGATCCTCGACGCCGACCGTGGCGGGTATTTCGAGCTCGCGGCGGATGCCCCGACGCGAACCAAGCAGTTCTACTTCCCCGACACCAATGTGCTGATCACCCGCTTCTTCGCGGAGGACGGGGTCGGCGAGGTCCAGGACTTCATGCCGGTACTCGACGATTCGCGCGAGGCCGACCGGCACCGTCTGATCCGCCGCGTGGTGTGCGTACGCGGATCGCTGCCGTTCCGCGCCCGTGTGGCCCCCCGTTTCGAGTACGGGGCGCAGCCGCACACCGTGCGCGTACAGCATGGCCAGGCGGTCTTCGAATCACCCTCACTCACTCTCGCGCTGACCTCGAGCGTGCCGCTCGAGGTCGCCGGCCAGGACGTATGGTCGCTGTTCAAGCTGCACGAGGGCGAGTCCGCGGTCTTCGCCCTCGACCGGGTCGGCGGCGATGTCGCCCCCCGCTTCTGCCCGCTGTCCGAGGCGGAGCAGCAGTTCAACGCCACCGTCGGGTACTGGAGGCGGTGGCTGTCCCGGTCGCGGTACCGCGGTCGCTGGCGGGAGATGGTGCAGCGCTCCGCCCTCACCCTGAAGCTGCTCACGTACGCCCCGACCGGTGCCATCATCGCCGCGCCGACCACCAGCCTGCCCGAACGCATCGGGGGCGAGCGCAACTGGGACTACCGCTACGTCTGGATCCGTGACGCAGCGTTCTGTGTGTATGCGCTGCTGAGGCTCGGCTTCACCGAGGAGGCCGAGGCCTTCATGGGTTTCCTTTCCGAGCATGTCCCCCTCGAAGTGACCGGGACGACCGGTCCGCTGCAGATCATGTACGGCATCGACGGGCGCCGTGAGCTGCCCGAGCGCGAGCTGACCCATCTCGAGGGGTACCGGGGCTCGGCCCCCGTGCGCGTCGGCAATGATGCCGTCGGCCAGTTGCAGTTGGACATCTACGGGGCGCTCATCGACGCCCTCTACCTCTACAACAAGTGGGGGCAGCCCATCTCCAGTGCGCACTGGGACAGCATCAGCGAGGTGGTCGACTGGGTGTGCGACCACTGGGACCAGCCCGACCAGGGGATCTGGGAGGCGCGCAGCGGGCGCAAGAACTTCCTCTACTCGCGCTTGATGTGCTGGGTGGCCATCGAGCGCGCCATGCGGCTGGCCCAGCATCGCGGCCTGCCCGTCGACATCGTGCGGTGGGGGCGGGCCCGGGATGCGATCTATCGCCGGATCATGCGCCATGGCTGGTCCGACGAGCGGCACGCCTTCGTCCAGTACGAGGACGGCCACGTCCTCGACGCGTCCCTGCTGATGATGCCGCTGGCGAAGTTCGTCTCCCCGACCGACCCGAAGTGGCTCGCCACGCTGGACGCGCTGGGCGAGGACCTGGTGTCCGACTCGCTGGTCTACCGCTACGACCCGCAGGCCAGCCCGGACGGACTGCGGGGCGATGAGGGCACGTTCTCGATCTGCTCGTTCTGGTACGTCGAGGCGCTGGCCCGCGCCGGCCGCCTGGACGAGGCCCGACTCGCGTTCGAGAAGATGCTCACGTACGCCAACCACCTCGGTCTGTACGCGGAGGAGATCGGCCACACCGGGGAGCAGACCGGGAACTTCCCTCAGGCCTTCACCCACCTGGCGCTGATCAGCGCGGCCTTCGGTCTCGACCGCGCGCTCGGCTAGGGCGTGAGTTCAGGCACCCGTGCAGAACCCGATCGTCGCTGCCGTCGCCTTCACGACGTCCGCGTCCGAGGCGGCATACGCGGGGCCCGCGAAGCGCTAGCGTTGGTCCCATGATCGTATGGCTCAACGGCACCCACGGCGCAGGCAAGACGACGACCAGTGCACTCGTGCAGCAGCTGATCCCTGATTCACGGGTGTTCGACGCCGAGAAGGTCGGCGAGACACTCATGGACATCACGCCGGGACTGCCCTGGACGGGCAACTTCCAGCACTGGCCGCCGTGGCGGCCGCTCGTCGTCGAGACCGCCCGCCACGTACTCGACTACACCGGCGGCACCCTGGTGATCCCCATGACTGTCCTGGTCGAGCAGTACTGGCGCGAGATCAGCACGGGCCTCGCCCAACATGCCATTCCGGTACGACACTTCGTCCTCCACGCCGACCAGGACACCCTCCGCGGGCGCATCGAGGGGGACACCGTTCTTGGCCCCTCCTCATTCCGTCTCGAATACCTCGAGCCCTACGCCGAGGCGGCCCGCACGTGGCTGCACGGTGAGGCCGAGGTCGTCGACACCACGCACCTCACGCCCGCCCAGGCCGCCCTGCAGATCGCAGAGGCCGTCAAGAGCTGAGGTCCGCCTGCCTCGCGAAAACAGGCGGAGGTGGCAACAGGGAAAGACCTTGCGGTGTCGAGCAGCGCGACCTGAAAGTCTCGGTCGCACCGTTCGCCGCGTGGACAGCGGTAGGTCTTTGCATAAAAGTGCATAGCTGCGTATAGTCATGCCATCGACGAGGAGGATTTCGATGGTGGTACGTGCAGCAGTGGCAGGGGCCAGCGGATACGCCGGTGGGGAGCTGCTCCGT
The DNA here is from genome assembly GCF_044741025.1 of Streptomyces sp. NPDC088246. NCBI lineage: Bacteria > Bacillati > Actinomycetota > Actinomycetes > Kitasatosporales > Streptomycetaceae > Streptomyces > Streptomyces sp. NPDC088246. The sequence goes on along the minus strand of NZ_JBIURV010000006.1, from coordinate 7,588 downwards.
CTCCTGCTGGTCCACCCCGAGGTCGAGATCGGGGCTCTCACCGCCAATTCCAACGCGGGGCAGAAGCTCGGTGCGCTGCAGCCTCATCTGCGGCCGCTTGCCGACCGCGTGCTTCAGCCGACCACGCCCGAGGTCCTCGCCGGGCACGATGTCGTCTTCCTCGCCCTTCCGCACGGGCAGTCCGCCGCCGTCGCCGAGCAGCTCGGCGACGAGGTGCTCGTGGTCGACATGGGTGCCGACTTCCGGCTCAGGGACGCGGCGGACTGGGAGAAGTTCTACGGCTCGCCGCACGCCGGGACCTGGCCCTACGGTCTGCCCGAACTGCCGGGAGGACGCCCGGCGTTGGCGGGGTCCAAGCGCATCGCGGTGCCCGGCTGCTATCCGACCGCCGTCTCTCTCGCGCTCTTCCCGGCGTACGCCGCCCAGCTGGCCGAGCCCGAGGCCGTGATCGTCGCCGCGTCCGGTACATCCGGGGCGGGCAAGGCGGCCAAGCCGCATCTGCTCGGCTCCGAGGTCATGGGCAACATGTCCCCGTACGGCGTCGGCGGGGTCCACCGGCACACCCCCGAGATGATCCAGAACCTCAGCGCCGCGGCCGGTGAACCGGTCACGGTCTCCTTCACGCCGACCCTGGCGCCGATGCCCCGCGGCATCCTCGCGACGTGCAGCGCGAAGGCGAAGCCGGGCGTGAGCGCCCAGACCGTACGTGACGTGTACGAGAAGGCGTTCGCCGAGGAGCCGTTCGTCGACCTGCTCCCCGAGGGGCAGTGGCCCGCCACAGCGTCCGTCCACGGTTCCAACGCCGTACAGATCCAGGTCGCTCACGACGAGGCGGCAGGCCGGATCGTCGTCATCAGCGCCATCGACAACCTTGCCAAGGGCACCGCCGGCGGCGCCCTGCAGAGCATGAACATCGCCCTCGGACTTCCCGAGGACACAGGTCTTTCCACGATCGGAGTCGCACCGTGAGTGTCACGGCAGCACAGGGTTTCTCGGCGGCGGGCATCGCCGCGGGAATCAAGGAGAGCGGTAACCCGGACCTGGCCCTCGTGGTCAACAACGGTCCGCGTCGCTCCGCCGCGGGCGTCTTCACCTCCAACCGCGTCAAGGCCGCCCCCGTCCTCTGGTCGGAGCAGGTACTCAAGGGCGGCGAGGTCAGTGCCGTCGTTCTCAACTCCGGTGGTGCCAACGCCTGTACGGGCCCGCAGGGCTTCCAGGACACCCACGCCACCGCAGAGAAGGCTGCCGAGGTCCTCACCGGTCACAGCGCGGGCGAGATCGCGGTCGCATCGACCGGGCTGATCGGCACGCTGCTTCCGATGGACAAGCTGCTGCCTGGCATCGAGAAGGCAGCAGCCGCCCTCAGCGAGCATGGCGGCGAGAAGGCCGCCATCGCGATCAAGACCACCGACACCGTCCACAAGACCGCCGTCGCGGGCGGCGAGGGATGGACCGTCGGCGGTATGGCCAAGGGCGCGGGCATGCTCGCCCCGGGTCTCGCCACCATGCTGGTCGTCCTCACCACCGACGCCGACGTGGAAGCGCCGGCGCTGGACACCGCGCTGCGCGCCGCCACCCGCACCACCTTCGACCGGGTCGACTCCGACGGCTGCATGTCGACCAACGACAGCGTGCTGCTGCTGGCCTCCGGCGCGAGTGGGATCACTCCGGAGCAGGACGAGTTCGCCGAGGCCGTACGGATCGTCTGCGCCGACCTCGCCCGGCAGCTCATCGGTGACGCCGAGGGCGCCTCCAAGGACATCCGGATCGAGGTCATCAACGCCGCGACCGAGGACGACGCCGTCGAGGTGGGCCGGTCCATCGCCCGTAACAACCTCCTCAAGTGCGCCATCCACGGCGAGGACCCCAACTGGGGCCGGGTCCTCTCCGCGATCGGCACGACGAAGGCCGCCTTCGAACCGGACCAGCTGAATGTCGCCATCAACGGCGTATGGGTCTGCAAGAACGGCGGCGTCGGCGAGGACCGCGACCTGGTCGACATGCGCTACCGGGAAGTGAAGATCACCGCCGACCTGGCCACCGGCACCGAGTCGGCCGTCATCTGGGCCAACGACCTCACTGCCGACTACGTCCACGAGAACAGCGCGTACAGCTCATGACCACGGCGCGGAAGCACACCGCACTCCCGAAGGCACAGATTCTCATCGAGGCGCTGCCCTGGCTGACCCGGCACAGCGGCAAGACCGTCGTCATCAAGTTCGGCGGCAACGCCATGATCGACGAGGAGCTGAAGGCGGCCTTCGCCCAGGACGTCGTCTTCCTGCGCCAGGCCGGCCTCAAGCCCGTCGTCGTGCACGGCGGCGGCCCGCAGATCAGCGCCCAGCTCGACAAGCAGGGCCTGGTCAGCGAGTTCAAGGCCGGTCTGCGCGTCACCACGCCCGAAGCGATGGACGTCGTACGGATGGTGCTGGCCGGACAGGTCCAGCGCGAGCTCGTCGGCCTGCTCAACCAGCACGGCCCGCTCGCCGTCGGCATGACCGGCGAGGACGCCCACACCATCACCGCCACCCAGCACCGCCCCACCATCGACGGCCGGCTCGTCGACATCGGCCGGGTCGGGGAGATCACCGCGATCGACACCGGGGCGATCCAGGCGCTGCTGGACGACGGCCGGATCCCGGTCGTCTCCTCCATCGCACGCTCCGCAGACGACAACCACGTCTACAACGTCAACGCCGACACCGCGGCCGCCGCACTCGCCGCCGCGCTGAACGCCGAGACGCTGATGGTCCTCACCGATGTCGAGGGCCTCTACGAGGACTGGCCGGGCAGCGACGACGTGATCAGCCGCCTCACCGCCACCGAGCTGGAGAAGCTGCTTCCCGAGCTGTCCAGCGGCATGGTCCCCAAGATGCAGGGCTGCCTGCACGCCGTACGCAACGGTGTCGAGACCGCCCGTGTCATCGACGGCCGGGTCCAGCACTCGATCCTGCTGGAGATCTTCACCGACGAGGGAATCGGCACGATGGTCGTGCCCGACGCACAGGGGGAGTCATGAGCAACCAGGAGCTCTCGCAGCGCTGGAGCCACGCGCTGATGGACAACTACGGCACCCCCCAGCTGTCCCTCGTCCGAGGCGAAGGCGCCCATGTGTGGGACGCCGACGGCACCGAGTACCTCGACTTCGTCGGCGGTATCGCCGTGAACGCCCTGGGCCACGCCCACCCCGCCGTCGTCGAGGCCGTCTCCACGCAGATCGCCTCCCTCGGCCATGTCTCCAACCTCTTCATCGCACCGCCGCCCATCGCCCTGGCCGAACGGCTGCTGCAGCTCTTCGGCCAGGGCGGCAGGGTCTACTTCGCCAACTCGGGTGCCGAGGCCAACGAGGCCGCCTTCAAGATCGGCCGGCTGACCGGACGGCCCCACATGGTCGCCACCGACGGCGGCTTTCACGGCCGGACCATGGGTGCACTCGCGCTGACCGGTCAGCCCAAGAAGCGCGAGCCCTTCGAGCCGTTGCCCGGCGATGTCACACATGTTCCGTACGGGGATGCCGAGGCGCTGCGGGCCGTCGTGACCACCGACACCGCGCTGGTGATCATCGAGCCCATCCAGGGCGAGAACGGTGTGGTCGTGCCGCCCAGGGGCTACTTGGAGGCCGCCCGGGAGATCACCCGGGCGACCGGCACCCTGCTCGTCCTCGACGAGGTGCAGACCGGTATCGGCCGGTGCGGCCACTGGTTCGAGCACCAGGCCCACCAGGGCGTCGAGCCGGACATCGTCACCCTCGCCAAGGGCCTGGGCGGCGGACTGCCGATCGGCGCGACCGTCGCGTTCGGTCCGGCGGCCGATCTGCTGAAGCCGGGCCAGCACGGCACGACATTCGGCGGCAACCCGATCGCCTGCGCCGCGGGTCTCGCCGTTCTGGACACCCTGGCGGCCGATGGTGCCCTGGACCAGGTGAAGCGGCTCGGCGAGAAGATCCGGGACGGTGTGGAGGGTCTCGGGCACCCATTGGTCTCCCATGTCCGCGGCTCCGGGCTGCTGCTGGGTATCGTGCTCACCGAGCCCCTCGCACCACAGGTGCAACAGGCGGCTCAGGGAGCCGGAATCCTGGTGAACGCACCCGCCCCCGATGTCCTGCGGCTCATGCCGCCGCTGATCATCGGTGACACGGAGGTGGACGCGTTCCTCCAGGCGCTGCCCGGCGCTCTCGACGCGGCAAAAGGGGACGGACGATCCGGAGAATGAGGCGACGACGATGACCGAGGCGCAGGAAACCGAGCACGGCGGGCCGTCCGTGCCGCAGACCCGCACCGCACGCCACCGCCGGATCGTGGACATCCTGAACCGGCAGCCGGTGCGTTCGCAGAGTCAGCTGGCCAAGCTCCTCGCCGACGACGGGCTGAGCGTCACCCAGGCGACGCTCTCCCGCGACCTGGACGAGCTGGGTGCGGTGAAGATCCGCAACACCGGCGGCGAGCTGATCTACGCGGTGCCGAGCGAAGGCGGTTTCCGCACCCCGCAGGCACCGCTGGGCGAGTCCGCGAAGGAGGAGCGGATGCGGCGCCTGTCCGCCGAACTGCTCATCTCGGCAGAGGCCTCGGCCAACCTCGTGGTGCTGCGTACGCCTCCGGGCGCGGCCCAGTTCCTCGCCTCGGCCATCGACCAGGCCGAACTCCAGGACATCCTCGGGACCATCGCGGGTGACGACACACTGATGCTGATCAGCCGTGACCCGGCGGGCGGTCAGGCGCTCGCCGACCACCTGCTGCGACTGGCCCAGAACGAACGCTGAACGGCTGGGGTACCCCGCGTCCGTCAGTAGCGCGTGATCGCGGTCGGGCCCGAACGGGTCCCGATCGCGATGTGCGGACTGCGGACCGGGTTCACCCAGTCGAGAATCCGGTCCATCGCGGCCGCCGGTACGGAGATACAACCGGCGGTCGCACCACGCCCGTTGACGTGGAGGAAGATGCCGGCGCCACGTCCCCGTACCGGCCGTTCGTAGTTGAAGCCGATGACGAGCGCGCGGGCGTACTGCGTCGGATACGCGGCCAGGTGCTCCGACTCACCCGCCCGGCAGTCCGCGGGCCGCGGTTCCACCCAGCGGTTGTAGGCCCGCGCCTCGGTGTCCTCGCACCACCACGACCGGCTGTAGACCCGGCGGTACGGGTATACGGCACCGGCCGGTGCCGCCTTGATTCCGAAGGCGTACGGCAGGTCGTACAGGCCGGTGGGTGTGGTGTCGGTGCCCTGCTTGCGCGACGTCCCCTCGGCCAGGCCCTTCGCACCGAACCGGGCCGGTGCGGACCCGCCCTTCACCCAGGTACCCCGGCGCAGATTCCACCAGGTGACGGTGCCCGTCGTGGAACCCTTGGCCGGGGCCTCGGCCGTGATCAACTGGGTACCACCGCCGGTGTCCGCCATCCGCCCAGGGAGAGCCGGCTCCACGGCGGGCCGGGCCGCGACCGAGCCCGCCAGCGCGAGCAGTACCGAACCGGTCACCAGAGATCTGCGCATGTCCCGGACGCTAGACCGTCCCGCGGCGTGTCACTCCCGGACCTGCTCCGTACGGCTCATTCTCACTCCATGCGCGGCATGGCCGGCAGCGGGAGCGGCAGCCCCGGCAGCCCGTCGATACTCGTCGCGACGTGCTCCTTCTTCTCGAAGTAGACACTGAGTGACGCGTCGTCCTCGCGGGCGAAGCGCTGGGCGTGCAGTGGCCGGTCCTCGTCGTACGACATGAAGGGCACGGCAAATCCACAGGTGTCCCGGATCAGCTCGGCCCTCACCACGATGATGGCGCGCAGCCCGTGCGGGCCGGGGTCCACAGCGGGGAAACGGGCGAGCAGCGCGCCGAACCGCGGATCGTCACGGAAGACCGGCTCACCGCGACCGTGCACCCGCACGATGTTCGGCGGCCCCTGGAAGGCGCACCACATCAGCGTGATGCGCCCGTTCTCGCGGAGGTGGGCGACGGTCTCCGCATTGCTGCCCGCGAAGTCCAGATAGGCCACGGTCAGTTCGTCGATGACGGCGAAGGAGCCGCTGACCCCCTTGGGGGAGAGGTTGACCATGCCCTCTCCGTTCAGCGGCGCAGTCGCCGTGAAGAAGATGTGCTGCTCTTCGATGAAGGTCCTGATTCGTCCGTCGATACGCTCGTACGATTTACCCATGGCGGCCATTGTCGTCGCCGACTTCGCGGACGGCGTGGCCATTTCAGCAGGTGGAACGCCGGTGCAGGCCTGCCGCGCGCAGCAGTCGCCGAGCCGCCACACGCACCGCGCGTGGCCGGTCCTGTGCCGTGCGGATGCGCAGCCACTCCTCGGGAAATCCGGCCGCGTCCGGCAGTAGCGCCCGGGTGGCCGCACGGACCACGGCGGACGACGGATCGTCGAGGAGGGGTGTCAGCCGCTTGCGGTCCACGGCGTCGAGGGCCCGCAGGCCGACGACGGAGTGGACCCGCACGGCGGGCAGCGGGTGGGCCAGCAAGGACCACAGCGTCTCGGCGTCCGTACGTGAACCGCACTCGCCGAGCCCGGCGGGCGCAGCAGGAGCGATCAACGGACCGGGGCCGTCGTCCATCGACCGGCGGAGATCCGCGCACATCGACCGGTAGAGCGGAAGCGGATCGACTCCGTCCTGCCGGAGCACGTAGCGCGCACAGGCCCGCACGACGCCGGAACGGTCGGCGAGGAAGGCCCGCGCCTCCCCGTGCAGCCCGGCTCGGCGCAGCGCGGTGACCCCGGCGGACCGCACCCGTGGCGCGCGTGCCGTGAGCAGCGGGCCCAGCACCTCGTCCCGGGCTTCCTCCCGCATCCCGGCGATCGCCGCCTCCGCACACAGGTTCTGGAGTGCCGGGTCGTCGGAGGCCGCCGCGACACGGGCCAGCCTCGCGGGGGAGAGAAGGCCGCGGTCGACGGCGATGCGATGAGCGAAGCGGCGTGTGGCGCGGTCCTTGCAGGCGAGCAGCGTCTCGATGTCTGCGGGGGGAGCCTCCCGTACCGCCCGGTCCAGCACCTCGAGGGCGAACGCGCCCTGGGTGCGCCGGGCCACCAGGAGCACCAGCTCGGCCAGGGGTATCAGTTCACGGCCCGGCACGGCCGACAGCAAGGTGCGCGCCCGGTCCCGTACCGGCCGGACCCAGTCCGCGCACCGGACGATCAGCAGGGGCAACAGGGCGGACATGCCCGGCACCTGCTCCAGTGCGGCTTCGCGGATGCGCCCGTCGGGATGGCACAGGGCGAAGGCGAGCCGGGACTCGTGCGACAGGGTGGGGGACCGGCGGGCAGCCGGCAGCGGGCAGTCCCGGTCCCGGCGGAGCCGGCGGCCGTCCGCCCCGCCGCGCCAGGGCGGCAGTCCCGGCGCCCTGCGGGAGAGGTGCCGTACATCGAGATCGAGCGCCACCCAGGCCGCGGCCGATGAGGTGCCCAGCGCCGCTCCGAGCGGTATGCCCCGGGCCGGCCGTTCCGCGGCTTCGTAGTCGCTGGTCATCGTCCTTGCCTCCGGTATGTGGTCGGAGGCCGAGCCTAGTGCCGGATCAGGCAACGTTTGCCCTGTCCACGACGGCGCGTAGGTGCCGGTTGTCGGCATTGCGGTTTCGCCAGATGATGTAGCGGCGGAT
>NZ_JBIURV010000005.1:0-319200 GCF_044741025.1 Streptomyces sp. NPDC088246 | reverse complement strand
CACCGCGATTACGAGGCGCTGCCGGAGCGGTCCCGTTCGATGATCCATTGGGCCATGGTCAACTCCATGGTCAGCAGGCTGACCGCGAGCCCGAGCCAAATCGGGCAATACCTCCGCCCGAAACCGCCCGCGGCAGCATGAAACGGTACCGAACACCCTCTAAGAGCGCGCGAGGAGGGCGGTACGGACCTGGACCGGTCCGTACCGCCCTCCTCGTCGTATCCTCGCTGCTGCTCCTACTTCACTTCTTCGGCATCAGTTCCGGGCTGAGCATCAGGGTCCGCATCTGGGCGCGGCTGAGCGGCGGGGTCTTGAGGAGCGGGCCCTGCGCCTGTGCGCTCTTGAGACCGGTGCTGCTGCGGACGGCCAGCAGTCCGCCGTCCTTCAGGGCGAGCCGGCCGACGAGCTCGGGCCCCCACAGGGGTGTGCCCCCGTACTTCATCGGGTCGCTCCAGATGGTCAGCACCCGCCCGTCCGGGAGCTCCTCGCGTACGCAGTCCGCCGGACGATGCTCCCCACGGTTCGGCTTGCACAGATCCGCGGCCGGATCGAGCCCGCCGAACTTCTTCGCGACGGACTCGGCATCCCTCAGGTCGACGGTGAGATAGCCGACGCCGCCGTCCCTGCGGACGGCGTACTGTCCGTCCAGCGGCCCCACCGGGTGTTCCTTGGCCTGCTCGGGGGTGGCGTTCTTGATGATGACGGCCAACGAGACCTGTTCGACGCTCCCCACGTCCTTGGGCAGCAGCTTGACCAACTGCTCGGCCCTGCCGGTGTTCCCCGCGAGCTCGGCCGGGGCCGCCACCGACGACTCCTTCGGCTTCGCCCCCGAGGCGAGGCCCGGTACCGCGACCACTCCGGCGGCGACCACGGCGAGTGCGGCCGCCGATACGGTGACCCGGCGCCGCAGTCGCACCCGGGCGGCTCCGGCGTACACCGCCTGGGTGGAGATGACCGGCTGTCCCGCGTCCGCGGCAACCCGCCCCAACAGCTCATGCACGTCGTTCATACGAATTCCTCTGCCATTTCGGCGCGCAGCGCCGCCAACCCCCGAGCCGCATGGCTCTTGACCGTGTTCTCCCGCATCCCGAGCAGTTCGGCCGTGGCCTCGACGCTCAGGTCCTCCCAGTAGCGCAGCACCAGTACGGCTCGCTGCTTGGCCGTGAGCCGGGCGAGGGCCGCCCGCACCGCGAGGCCGGTGTCCGTGTCGGGCGCATGGCCCGCGCGGTCGGGCAGTTCGCCGTACGACTGTTCGCGCCGCCAGAACCGGCGGCGGGCCGCGATGTAGGTGTTGACCAGGGTCTTGCGTGCGTACGCCTCGATGTTGTCGAGCCGCCCGTGCCGCCGTCCGCCGAGCACCACTTTGACCAGCGTCGCCTGGACCAGGTCCTCGGCCTCGTGCCGGTCGCCGCACAGCAGGTACGCGCTGCGGAACAGCGCGGTACGTCTGCCCTCGACGAAGGCGTGCAGCGCGGCATCGTCACCGATCCGCATCGTCAGCGCCCCTCTCCGGGCCCGCGGGTGCGGACCGTCTCACCCTTCCAGTGCGGCGGGACGCACAGCGGGTTGCAGCAGACGACAGAAAAATAGGAGAGGCGGTACGGGCCGCTGCCCGTACCGCCCCTTCCTGCGCATGCTGCCGCTACTTCACGGCCAGCACCAGACTGTCCGACGGCGACGCCCAGACGGCCCGCGCCTCACCGAACCCCGCCTCGCGCAGGGTGTCGGCGTGCCACCGCACGGACGGCATGTCGCCGTCCGCGTGCTCGCCGTAGATCTTGTACCGCTCCGCGGTCGGCCCGGCGAGGACCGGGTCCTTGGCGGTGAGGGCCCACCAGTCCGCCCAGTCGAGAGCGCCCTCGGCCTTGGCACGGTCCATGGTTGCGTGGCGATGGGCGCGTTCGGCCGCGTTGATACGGGGGGTCTCGGTGTCGATCATGTGGTCGGCGTTCATGAACACCCCGCCCTCCCTGACGAGCCCGCCGATCCGCCGGTAGAGCGCGGTCAGCGGTTCGGTGTGCAGCCAGTGCAGGGCGGTGGCGGTGAGGACGGCGTCGTACGAGTCGTACGGCAACTGCCCTGCCCAGTCCGGGTCCTTGAGGTCGGCGGTGACGAAGCTGACGCGCTCGTCGCCGTCGAAGTGACCGCGGGCGATGGCAAGGAGCGCCGGGTCGAGGTCGACGCCCGTGCTGGTGGCCTCGGGGAACCGCTTGAGCAGCCGGTCCGTAATACTTCCCGTACCGCATGCGAGGTCGAGCACTCTCGGTCGAGGCCCGACAATGGCCTCGACCATGTCCAGCATCACCCGGAACCGTTCCTCGCGGTCGGGCATGTACCACTCCTGCTGCCGGTCCCAGCTCGCCTGCCAGGCCGCCCAGTCAGTACCTGTCGTTGTCTCCGCCACGAGGAACCTTTCATGTAATACCCTGGAGCCGTAAAAGACTATTACATCGTTCGCTGCATCGACTTTAGACCGACGCCGTAAGGACTACAAGTGGAACTGGCCTATTACTCGGACTATGCCGTGCGCCTGGTCAACACCGAGGAGCCGGCCCGCAACAAGGACTCCCTCACCTCCGTCGAGGCGGTCCGCGAGCTGTTCGGCGCCAACGGACAGGCGGCCCGGCGGGCCACCGATGCGGATGTGACCCGCTTCCGGTCCGTACGGGCACGGCTGCGCGCGGTCTTCGAGGCGGCCGACGGCGGTGACGAGACACTCGCCGTCGACCTGCTCAACTCACTGCTGCTGGAGTTCCCGGTCAGCCCGCAGATCTCCGGACACGATCTGCGCGACGAGGACGGCAAGCCGGACTGGCACATGCACCTGGCCGACCACCCGTCGAACGCGACAGCCGGGTACGCCGCCATCGCGGCGATGGGCCTCGCCTTCCATCTCACCTCGTACGGTGTGGACCGGCTCGGCCTGTGCGAGGCGGCGCCGTGCCGCAACGCCTACCTCGACACCTCGACCAACCGCTCCCGCCGCTACTGCTCGGACCGCTGCGCGACCCGCGCCAACGTGGCCGCCTACCGGGCCCGCAAGCGCCTGGAGACGGAACGGGCCGCCGACACCGGCCGCAGCGCGGAGACCGCCCAGGTCACCACACCCCACAGCGACCGCTGATCCTTCTTCAGCGGCCGGTAGCGCGCCCGGACCCTGGCCAGTACGAGCTCCTCGGGCACCGTCCCGTAATCCGTGCTGTCACCGCCCGCGAAGGTGTTGTCGGCCAGCACCCACCAGCCGCCCCGACGACGCTCGGCGGCCCGCTTGACGATCAACAGATCCTGCTGGAACGGATGGCGCAGAATCACCACATCCCCGGGGCGCACCGTCGCCCCGTACTGCACGAGCAGCCAGTCCCCGTGATGGAGGGTGGGCACCATCGACGGCCCCATCACCTCCACCATCTGGAACGGCACACGCGCCGCCAGCCCCCGCCCGGGCTGCTCCTGCGTCAGCTCAGGCAACTCCGGCACCTCCCGCATCTCTCCGGCACCTCCCCGGTCCGTCCAGTACACCGTCCCGTACAGCGTTCCGTACATTCGGCCACTGGACCCATCCTCACCCTGGACTTTTGGCCTAAGCCCATGGGGGCACCCACTAAATCCCGTCTCTCACGGAGTAATGTCCCACCTGAGAAGACGATCACGAGGAAGGACAGCTCAATGCTTTCCCGCCTGTTTGCCCCCAAGGTGAAGGTCAGCGCCCACTGCGACCTGCCCTGCGGCGTGTACGACCCGGCCCAGGCCCGCATCGAGGCGGAGTCCGTCAAGGCCGTCCAGGAGAAGTACCAGGCCAACGAGGACCCGCACTTCCGGGCCCGCGCAGTGGTCATCAAGGAGCAGCGCGCCGAGCTCGCCAAGCACCACGTCTCGGTGCTGTGGAGCGACTACTTCAAGCCCCCGCACTTCGAGAAGTACCCGGAGCTGCACCAGCTGGTCAACGACGCCCTGAAGGCGCTGTCGGCCGCGAAGGCCTCCACGGACCCGGCGACGGGCCAGAAGGCGCTGGACTACATCGCCCAGATCGACAAGATCTTCTGGGAGACCAAGAAGGCTTGATCTCTGGTTAGGCCGTCTGACCTGCGGTTTCGCTGGTCGTATCGGCTACCTGTCCGCACCCGGTCCGCAGGCCGCCGAGAACGGCGTCCATGACGGAGCGGGTGCGGTCTTCTTCTCCGGGCCACAGATGCGCGTAGATCCGCAGGGTGATGACGGCGGACGCGTGGCCGAGGACCAGCTGCACCTGCTTGACGCTCGCTCCTCCGGCGATGAGCGCGGAGGCGTAGAAGTGCCGCAGGTCGTGGGTCACCATGTGCGGCAGCTCGACGGGCTTGCGGCCTTCGCGCCCGGCCGCCTTGTTCTCCTCCGCCTGGAGCCACCTGCGGGCGCAGTTCCACTCGGTCTTCCACCGTCGGTAGTTGAGCGGCTCGCCCTCCTCCATCGTGAAGAGCCAATCCGTGGAAGGGCGCGCGGCAAGGTGCCCGAGGAGCGCGTCGGTGACGACTTCCCCGACCGGAACCGTCCGCCGGGACTTGGCGGTCTTCGGCGGACCGATCTTCCCCGACTGGAGCCGCTGCCGCTCCACACGGATGCTGCCGGCCTTGAAGTCGACGTCCGCCACTTTGAGGCCGAGCAACTCACCTATGCGCAAGCCTGACCCGGCGAGCGTGACGATGGCCGCACGGATGTACGGCGGCATCCCCCGAGCCATGGCCTCGACCTGGGCGACCGTGGGCGGGGTGACCTCCTCGTCCGACGTGGGCGGGAGGGTGATCCGGCGACACGGGCTGGACGGGATGACCTTGTCCTCCACGGCTGCGGTCATGACGCGCACGAGGACGTCGTAGACGTTGCGCACGCTGCCGGGGCCGAGCAGTTCGGACAGGTTCTTGAACAGCACCTGGATGTCGTTGCGGCGTATCGCCGCCATGGCGCGGGAGCCGAGCGCCGGGACGAGGTGCAGTCGCAGCGCGTTGTCGGTGATGCGCTCGCCCGCCTCGCTGGCGATGAGCGACTCCTCCCACTTCTTCGCGTACTTCTCGAACGTGATCCGTCCGGCACGCGGGTCGACGTACTGGCCGGTCACGATGCTGGCCGTGACCTCGTCGAGCCAGCGCTGGGCGTCGAGCTTGCGCTCGAAGTGGCGCGCGTGCTCCTTGCCGTCGAGGTCGCGGTAGCGGGCCCGCCATTTGCCGTTGGGTCGCTTCTGGATGTTGGCCAAGTGGCCTCTCCTTCGTGTCGGTTGTCAGTAGTGGCCGCCGTCCTCGATGTCGCTGCTTAGCGTGCGAGCGTCCCGCTCGTCGCCCATGAGGCTCGCAGGCAAAGCGCCATCAGTGGCACATCAGCCAGGTCCGCCACGCCACGCCATCCGGCTACGCCAGTGGCCACGAGGCCCGAGGAGCGCAGTCGGCACCGCTGACCCCGGTTTCTCCCAGCCAGATTCCCGACGAAGGGACCGGCAGGCGAGGGCCGGCACAGCCCCTGGTGCGACACGTTCCCCGAGGGAACACCGGAAATGTTCCCTCGGAGAACGCCCAACCCTGAGGAGACGGGGCTTTCCGTTCAGTTCCGGATGGCGTACCAGATCAGCTGGAGCGCTGAGCGGTGGCCTGAAGGTGCTCATAGAGGAAGGGGGCGTCGAGACGTGTGTCGATGACACGATCGCGCACGTCGGTGAGAAGCCAGCCCAGCAGTTCGGCAGTGGCGTCGTACTCATCGTAGAAGCCCATGCGCAAGTCGGTGATCTCGAACTCGAACATCACGTCGTCGACGAGGTCTGCCAAGTGCGCGTCGGCGGCTGGGGTATTGGTCGCGGTCCATGTGTTCAGCCAAGGACGCAGGCTGTTGGTGGCCACGGTGATGACGCTGAGGGAATCCCTGACGGGCACGGGGCTGGGGTGGGTATGCAGCGTGCTCTGCCACCAAGCGGACCAGACGTCCCGCAGGGCCTCGGTCAAGGGCAAGTCCCAGGTGGCCCAGCCCGCGTGGATCAGGCGGGAGGCAATGAGCTCCTCGTCGATGTGGAGCCGGCCGGTGACGAGTAGGCGAATGATGCGCGGGACGAGGTGACGATAGAGACGAGGAAAGTCTTCCCAATGATCAGGCGTCTTTGCGGCAACCGAGGAAACCAGGTCGTCGCCAATGAGGTGCAGCGGGCCGGAGAGTTCGGCGAAGTCGTGCTCGCCGTAGCAGTACGTGCATCCTGTGACGAGGAAGGAACCTTCTGAGGCGAAGGCGTGGTCCAGGGCATCGAGAGCTGTCATGAGCTGCTCAGAGCAAGACATGAAGACCTGCCGGGGGACTCCGTCCGGGCGACCGGCGAAGATCGCAGGCTATCAGGCCGTCCCCCGCCTCTCACGGAATGCCTTGATGGTCCGAGTGGAGGGGAGCGAAGTTCCGTGAAGGATCTATCCCGATCCTCACACTGGCGACTCGATAGGGTCGGGCCATGATGGAGAGCCCCGTGGTCGAGCTGCTTGAGACCGAGTATCGACGCGTTTGGGACCGCTTCTACGACGAGTTCAGGTTCCGGCCGAGTACGAGTTCTTGCAAGTGGCCGGCCATCAAGGAGCCCGTCGCATCGGTTACCTGGAGCCTTGCCGTGCTTGACGACGACCCTGAATACGAGCGTTTGGACCGCTTGGTCGAGGTGGTCGAGCAGGGGCTGAAGTCCTGCATGGGCCCGAGCGGAACTCTGCTCGCGCTCGACTGGCAGCACACGTCGTATCGCTTCGCACCGCTGGGCGTCGGTGGCCCGGGGCAGCTGGCCTGGCCTTTGAGCCCGTACCCCGATGGGGATTACTACATCTACCTCTCGGAAGACTTCCGTATGGGCTGTTTTGGGCACCCCTGGGAGAAGTCCCTCTGTCTGTTCGGTCAGGAATTCATCGACGCCGCCTCCGCGGAGGTAGAGGAGCTTCTCGGCCAGCCGATCCGTAGGTCCGGCAGGGCAGTCGGCACCGCCTGAGGTGGTTCCCGACTCCACAGACACCAGGGAGTCAGACCCCACAGCGCAGCATCCTGATGCCCTCGCTGCTCGTGGCGGCGAGGGCATCAGTCGTCAGACGGCGCGGGCTGTGGGTAGCTGCGAGACCCACTTCGTCACCTTGGTCAGATGCTCGGGCTGCAGCCCGAGATGTGGGTCGGGCTGGACGATGAGGGTCGGCGTTCCCCTGGAGGTGCGCTCCGCCGCCCAGGCGTGGTCGAGGTTGGTGAAGTCGTCGTCGATCCATACGGCGGGAGCTCTGCCGAGCCAGGTGTCGACGTGGTCGCGTTTCCAGAGGTAGCCGTTGGGGTGGCTGGTGGTGATCTGGGGGTGAGGCAGGTCGAGGTAGGGGAAGTCGGGCAGCCCCAGGAGAGGGCCGATGATCGTGGTGGCGTCCTTGCGCCAGCTCGTGCACCACACGGGGGTGACGAGTCCGCTGGTCAGGAGGTCGGTGAGAAGGACGCCCTGGCTCGGGTTGAGCCAGATGGGGACGGGGTCGTCGGGGTGTCGGCCGGTGGGCAGGACGGTGTGGCGGACGTGGGTGGGCGGGGTGCTGCCGTCGGCGGCCGGGAACGGTATGAGGACGCCGTCGATGTCGAGGAGCAGGTAGGGCGGGGTCATCGGTGCCTCCGTCGGTCAGCGTTTGCGGGCGGTGATCAGGAGAGTGGTGGGCCACGGGTCACGGCGCGGGTGCCGCAGCTCCACCGTCGAGGTGACGCCCAGGCCCGCCCGGGAGAGGTGGGCTCCCCAGCGGCGGGCATCGAACTCCCATCGGGCGAGGGGCAGTCGGGTGCGGTCGGGCATGGTGACGTAGTCCTCGCGCGGACGGTCGTCCGTGGATGGATGTCTTCCGGCCCGTGCCGGGTGAGGGACGGAGAAGGCCAGGACACCACCCGGTTCCAGGCGTCGGGAAATGGCGGCGAGGAGGAGCTCGGGGGCGACGAGGCCGACAGCGCCGAAGACGGAGTAGATCGCGTCGAAGGTCTGGCCGGTGGCCTGCAGGTGGTGCAGTGCGTGGCCGGCGGCGAAGGTTGCGCCGTCGATGTGGCCGTAGTGGGAGCGGGCGCGGCGTACCTGGAGGCCGACCAGGTCCACGCCGGTGACGCGGGCCTGGTGGTGCTTCGCGAGGTGGGCCACGTTGTGGCCGGGGCCGCAGCCCAGCTCCAGGACGCGTTTGCCGCACAGGTCCCGTCCCAGGATCTCGGCTCCGGGACCGATGCCTGCGTGGGTGCTCCATTCCATCCGGGCCGGTGCGGTGAGGGCGTGCGCGGGGGCGGCGGCTGTGCGCTGGGCCGCGTGGGTGTACCAAGGGGAGACCTGGGCGAGCACCTAGACCTCCAGGAGTTGGACCACGTCGTTCAGGTGGCGGCGGACGACGGGGATGTACGCGGGGTCCTTGGCCGGATCGTTGATCCAGCGGATGGCCTGCTCCATGAACCACTCCACGGCCCACATGCGGTGCCAGCCCAAAGCCCATGCCTCGGCGGCCAGGCCGCCCCGGGCGGCGAGGGCGTCCTCATGACCGCCTGCGGTGACGTACTGCTCCAAAAACACCCGCATGCGGAAGGGGCTCGGTACGTCGGTGGTGCCGTGGTACGAGGCGAGGTCGATCAGGCCGGGGCCGGTGAAGGCGCGTGCGAAGTCGAGGAGGTGCCAGCCGTTCTCCCCGATGTGGACGCTCGTGGGGTGGAACTCTGAGTGCACCCAGCCGAACGGGTCGAGCGTCGCCCCCTGGACACGCGCCGCGGCCGCGGCGGAGATCTTCCCCAGCGCGGTCTCGATGTCGTCGCAATCCGTCCATCGGTCGGCCTTCCGCAGCCGCTGGAGGTGATCGAGGGCTCGGCCGGGCAGGGCTGCGAGGCCCGCCCCGTCGAGGAGGGGCAGACCGCCCGCCGGGCGGGCAGCATGGAGCATCACGGCGGCGGCAACACCGTCGAGGTCGTCGGCGTCCCGTACGGGGGCACCGAGGTCATCCATGAGCATCCCGAGCCACTTGTCCTGCATCGCGGTGGCGTGGAGGGCGGGGACCGGAAGCGCGCGCTGGTATGCCGCCCGCAGGGCCTGGGCCTCGCGATCGAAGGGCTCCTTGGCGTACTTGAAGACGGCCGTGGTGCCGTCGGGGAAGGTGACGCGTTCGACGCCGGACATGCCCCAGACCCGAATCTCGGCACGTTCGGGCAGGGGCTTGCCGACGAGAGTGCACAGGTCGTCCAGCAGGGTGGCGGACAGGCTCTGGTCCATGGGGGTCTCCAGGGGACTGGTGAGCTCCGGGGCGGGCGGCGCGCGAGCCGGCCCGCCCCGAAGCCGTACTGGGGTGGGGTTACTCGCCTGCGGTCACGCGGTGGGCGTAGACCTGCTCGATCCAGCCCGCCTTGAACTCGGCCAGGTCGTCACGGAAGTTGGCCATCGAGGCACCGTAGGGTGCGACGACGCCGCCGGACTGGTCCGGCACGGACTGGCAGCCGTGCACGAGCCGGCCGCCGAGCGCGGCGTGGGCCTTGATGGACTCGATCCGGCGGTGCTCGTTGAACCAGCCGCCGTGGTAGACCTCGTCCAGCATTCCGCCCGTCGCGTCATCCAGGTCGAAGACGACGGAGGTGGCGGCAGGAAAGAACCAGCACGGGCCGACGTTGGAGATGTGCCCGTCCAGCTCGACCTTGTTGAGCGCCATGAGCGTGGCCGCCTCGCGAAGCATCCGCAGGTGCTCGGCGGTGATCTGCGGGAGTCCGAGGCCAGCCAGGTGCTCGTCGCGGAAGAGGTAGGCGTACACCTCGTACGCGGTGGCCAGGACGCGGGCCGCGTCGGAGGTGGATTCGCTGTGCTGCTTGATGAAGTCGAGCGCGAGCTGCTCGACCGCGCTCTCGGTCGTCTCGTCCACGTCCAGGAGCTGGGCCTTCACTAACTCCCAGTCGGCGACGAGCCAGGTGCTGGACTCGAAGCGGAAGAAGTACTCGGCCGGGTCGATGGTGATACGCCGACCGTCCACCTGGATGCCGGGCAGGCGGTTCCAGCGCGGGTCGAAGGCGTCGGGCAGCTCGACCGTGATGGTCGCGGTGTCGATGGTGGTCACCGTGTCTCCGTCTCTGATCGTCCGGGCCGGGGCACAGGAATGCCCGAACCCGTTAGGGCGTACGGAACTTGGGGGCCGCCCGGCCCGAGAGTGGGGCGGCTGTCGATAAGTGAACCGCCCGCTACGCAGAGTGGGTACGGTGTGACCGAGGTCAAGCGGTATACACGGTTTACGGATCCGGAGCGGAGGCGATCGTGCCGACACCGACCAGCGCCAACTCCCGCCTGCGCGACACGATCAACGCCTCCGGGTGCACGTACGACGCGCTCGCCAAGGACGTACGCCGCATCGCCGCCGAGAACGGCGAACTGCTCCAGACGAACAAGTCGGCCATCTCCCACTGGGTGAGCGGTGCACGTGCGCCGTCCGGCCAGGCAGGGCAGTACCTCGCCGAAGCGCTCTCCCGACGACTGAGCCGCGTCGTCACCCGAACCGAGCTCGGGCTCCACTCGCCCGACACGGAGTCGCCACCGGACACCGACCCCGTCACCGCGGTCACCGACCTCGGCCGCGCGGACGTCGAGCGCCGCCGCTTCCTTGCCATCGCCGCCTTCACCACGGCCGGCGTCGCCATGCCGCTCCTGCACGACCACGAAGCCACCTCGCGGATGCTCCGCGCCCGCACCGCCCGCTCCCTCGTCGGCGGCGACGACATCGACGTCGTACGACAGATCACGGCAGCCTTCAGCGCCGCCGACGAACGCCTCGGCGGCGGGCATGGCCTGACCACAGTCACCGCATACCTCGCCGACACGGCAGCCCCTATGCTGCGCGGTCGCTTCCCCACAGAAGTCTTACGCCAGGCTGCCTTCGGCGCCGTCGCCGAACTCGCCTACCTCGCAGGGTGGAAGCACCACGACCTTGGACACGAAGGCGCTGCCCAGCGCTACTACCAGGTCGGCTACCAGCTCGCCTGCGAAGCCGACCCCCACGGCCACGCCGCATGGATGATGCGCGCCCTCGCCCACCAGTCCCTCAGCCTCAAGCAACCCCACCACTGCGTGGACCTCGTCAAAGGCGCGCTCGCCCGCGGCCTCGGCCACGTAGACGGCCAGACCGAAGCGCTCCTCCACATCACGCAGGCCCGCGCCTATGCAGCGGTCGGCGAGAACCCCTTGGCTGCCCGCGCTCTCCTCGCCGCCGAAGACGCTCTCCTACGCGAGGACGGGCCCCAGCCCACTTTCTCCCGCGTCAGCGGCCCCGCCGCCGGGACCGTGGCCAGCCACACTGCACGCACGCTGACCGACCTCGCCGACCACATCGGTACGGAACAACAGCACCGCGACGCGCTCACCCGCTGGGACCCGGAGAAGTACAAGCGCGTCCACGCCCTCACTCACGCCGACCTCGGCGACAGCCTCGCCGCCCAGGCCCGTGCCGACGAAGCAGTCGCTGCCTGGACCCAGGCCCTGGTCCTCATGGAAGGCATGACCTCCGACCGCACCCGGAAGGCGATCACCTCGATCCGGTCCACGCTCGCGATCTACCAGCGCCGCCGCGTTCCTGGAGCCGCCGATCTCGCCCGCCGCGCCCGCGAGGCCCTCGCTTAACATGCCGACCAACCTGCCCGACGAAGGGAACCCCGTGGCTCAGCAGACCGACAACCGCCCTCCAGCCCTCAAGCCGGCGCTCGACTCGATGACGCTGCTCGTCGCGGCCGTCATCGTCCACGACAAGGCCACCAGCCGCGTCGTCCTCCTCCAGCGCAGCGAGAACGCGAAGTTCGCTCAGGGGATGTGGGACCTGCCCGTCGGCAAGAGCGAACCGGGCGAGCCCATCACCGGAACCGCGGTCCGCGAGCTCTACGAGGAGACCGGCCTCACGGTGAAGCCCGAGTCCCTCAAGGTCGCGCACATCATTCACGGAGCCTGGGGCGTTGAGTCCCCCAATGGCTTCCTCACGGTCGTCTTCGCAACCCACGAATGGACCGGCGAACCCGAGAACCGCGAACCCCGGAAGCACTCCCAAGTCCGCTGGATCGACGCCGACGCCATCCCCGAGAACTTCGTGGACACCACTTCAAGCGCCCTCCACCGGTACCTCGCGGGAGGCCCTGAGGTTTCCCTCAACGGCTGGAGGTAGAGGAGGGCCCGCACCCCGTAGGGACTCAAGGGACCTCCCTGACCACGGCATAGCTCGTCGTCTGACGGACTGTGTCAGTGGAGGCCGGTAACGTCACCCGTGTGGCCTCGGCAACAGGAGCATGCCGGACACTGGAAGAGGAGCGGCCGTGACAAAGTTCGTTTCTGACGCAAAGCCCTGGAATACGGTGGATGGTCCCTCCCTGGTGCGGTCGGCCGCCGCGTTGCAGCTGATCCCCGAGAACATCCCTTGCCTGGTCAGGCTGCAGCGGCTTGCTGCAGTCGGCGCCTGCCTGCCAAGCCGTCCTGAAGCTCCTCGCCTGTCGCCGAGCAGGATCCGGTCACTGCTGAAGGAGCCGGTGATCGGCAGTGCGGAGGTCCGATCTCAGGAAGATCCATACAACGACCTTTACACGGCGGAAGTGCCTTTCCACGGCGGTCCCTACCTGATCGCCCAGGGGCTGACGGAGAGGTCGGCTTACACGCTCGGCCTGATCCTGCACAGCATCTTCGGACCGGAGGGCAAGACGCTTCCCGTCGCCTTTCGGCATGAGGTAAGCCCGCTGGTCCAGGTGGTATTGCGTCTGAGCCACACGGCACTATTCCGCGCAGGGCTCGCCCGTGGCATTACCCCACCAAAATCGACCAGGGAGGAGGTATTCGTACCAGGAGAGCATGCGCTGAAGACACTATGCGAAGCTGTCACCTTCGATGAGGCAGCCTTGTCCCAGATAGCGCCGCCACAGGCGCTGCAAGTACTGGACAGCCTGAGCGTGCGGCCGGGCACGCACACTCTTACAGCGGAGCTCGGCCCAGACGAAGGGATGATTCTCACCCCGCTGCTGGCCCTCGGCGCGACCGTGGTTATCGCAAATCCAGGGGATCTGCCCACAGCCCTGCGTCATCGCCTTCTCGTCCTCGCCACAGAGCATGGCTGCGGTCCCCAGCTCGCCCAGCTCGTGCGTGCATGCGTCCTGGATGAAGCCACTGAAATCCTGATCGACTGCGGGGCGACGCCGCTGCCCCCGACGGCGCAAGTCGATGAAAATCCGCAGATCAGTCGCCGTCAGTTCACCTTCGCTGATGACAAGCACCTTGACCTAGCGGTCGTGGCCGATGATCTGTCTGACTACGATGCCCAGACCCCTTACGGGTACTGGGATGCTGGCAGAGTCATGCAACAGCTGCATGAACTGCACGAGACACCGGTCCATCCTCTGCAGGATGACGCGCACTGCCTACGGCTCATCATCAACCAAGGTCTGGGTCGTTCTTCATTCTTCGGCCTTCGCAAATCGTCACGAGTCGGCCCTCGCCTCGCCACTACCGTCGACGACCTACGCGTTATGGCAGGGCTCGATGGCACGGACCCACTGTTTCTGTGGCGCTTCGCTCAAGCGGACGAAAAGCTGCATTCCGACGCGATGGTCCATTCCTTCGGCACACTCGAGAACTACGGCATGTACCGTGACCACGAGTACAGCTACTACCTGTCGGATGAGCGCAGGCCGAATGCCGTTATGGTCAACTCCGACTTCAGTCACGCGCTGCGAGTCAAGGCCCACCAGCGGTACGACCATCACGTGGTTGCCAGCCCTCACCGCCCTGCTCTCGTTCCGGTTCTCGCCCTCTACGGCGTAAATACTGCACCGATCTACCGGACACATCCCACTGTCCCGGAAGACGAACTGCTTGTGGAAACCGCCGGCCTTCAGGTCTGGATCGGAGCTAGTCAGGGCACGGCAGATGCCTTGGAATCCTTCCAAGAGATGGTCATTGAAGCTGTCGCCTACTGGGCCTGGCAGGTCTCGCTCGCGGCGCCCAACGAACTACTCGCAGTAGCCGACGACCTGGGGCGTGTGCGGATCACGGTGTCCTTCGACAACGCGGACGCCTGGTGTAAGGCTCTGGCAGGACATGTCACCCAGCCCGGTAAGAAGGCCCCCTGGATCGCGCGGCGAGCGCCTAGCGCAGGGCTCATTCACCTTGAATTGCTGGCCGCAGGCGTAGCTTCCCTCTTGGTGGAGGACAACAGCGCCGACCGCATGATCGTCCAGGCCCTGGCTGAAGCCATGGTTGGCAACGACAGCGACCTCGTGGTCAGCGAGCTTGTCAAACGTCTCGCTCCTGCCGGTCACAAGAAGATGCTGCACACACAAGACCGACCGATGCTGTTGCGCCCGGGGCGGCTGCCTGCCGCCCGACTTGTGCAGCCAGCTGTCTCCGCAGTCGTATTGGACGAACTGGGTGAATGGCTCGCCGCTGAGGGAATCCCGGAGGGGATCGTCTCAGAAGACAAACGCCTTGATGTGCTCAACAAGACAGTCCAGCACTACTTCCAGCGCATTCAGGACCTGATCGCCGACTTGGCCCCCGAGGGCCTGCTAAATCAGCTCATGACACGGCACGAGGCGCTCATGCGTGCCGAGGCTCACGACGATCTGGTCCTGCGGTCCAGGCACGCCTGCTTCGGAATATCCAGCCAGCCCGCCACACAGATCGCCAGAGACAGCAGAGAGCGAGTTGCCGCCGCGCAAGCAAGCCGCTTCCTCATCGAGTACGCGGCCGCTACCCCACCCTCAGGCGACCAGCCCCTGACCTTGGATACCTACGACACACTCTTGGCGATCGCCGCTGACCTGATCTCTCGAGCCACGCTGTCCGACGCCATCCGGCACGACTTCTCCACCGCACAGCTGTCTCTACTGGAGTCGGGTCGGCTCGGCGTCTCTCGCGGTGATCAGTACGAAACGGGTACCGATGCCTTGGCATTGGACCGAGCACGCGCAGCCATGGCAACTGCTGATCAGACGTCCACCCCTTCTGCGCCCCGCACGGCCGCAGCCCCTTCCGCGAAGGTGGAAGAAGCCATGCTCGCCGAATTCGGGTTCACCCTAACCGACCTCGCCCACGGCATGGGCGAGATCATCGCTTTGGGTGATGAGGCGTGCGATAAGGAACCATTCACCCTCCCTGTCGACCTTGTCCAACAGCACCTTGGTTCCACCCTCGGTTGGGCCGACGACAAGGCACACGCCTTCCTCGATCGCCTTAGCTTGCGTCCACGTGCCAAGTTCCTGTCCGTGGGCGCCGACGCGTGGCCCTGGCGCTATAACCGTGAATGGTCCTACACACGACGTCCGCTGGTCCGCTCGGCTGGCGTCGACGGCGAAGTGCTGATGTGGGCGCCCAGACACGTATTGAGCACGGGCCCCTACTGGGTCGACCTCGTGTATTCCGGCAGGCTCAAAGCCACCTCGGCGACGATGAAGAAGCTTATGGGGTCCATCCGACAGGACCACAACAAGGAGTTCGAGAAGGAATCCGAAAGAGCCCTGGCTGACGCAGGCTGTTCCATAACGGCCCACAGCGTGGGCAAGATCGCGGGGCGGCGCCTCATGTCCGCCCAGGGAGACGACCTCGGCGACATCGATGCCTTGGGAATCAACTTGGATCAAAGGACCATCTTCATCGTTGAATCCAAGGACTTCGAGATGGCCCGGAACCCCTCTGAGCTAGCCAACGAAGCTGACGCACTTTTGCGAGGAGACAAGAGCGCCGTCTTCAAGATCACAAGACGAGCCCAATGGATCCGCACCCATCTGGCCCCTACACTGCAGCACTTCGTCAGCAGCACCGACACCCGAGGTTGGACTGTGGCCCCCGTCGTCGTCACCAGCCGCGACCTGATTTCGTCACGCGTCCTGACATCGGACGTACCCGTCATGGCCATCCACCAGCTGACGGCATGGGCTGCAGCACAGACTCGACACGGCCAGAGATCCAAACGCCGCGCTCGCTACTGAGGTTTGATGCGTGATGTCGCTGGGTCGACGCCTTGAACTGCGAAGAGGAGGGCCCGCCCCGCGGCATCATGCGAAGATCACCAGTAACACCCCGATGTCCCCAACCGTGACCAAGATCGTAAATCGCGGAAGAGCCCGTCATCCAGGTGCCCCTCCCGACCGCCCTGGTAGCGTGCGCCGGCATGTCATCGGAACTGGAACGCCCCCCGCGCCAAGCGGACGAACGCACCGCGCTCATCGGCTGGCTGGACCTGCAGAGGCAGATCCTGCGCTGGAAATGCGAGGGGCTGAGCGACGAGGACGCGCGCCGCCCGGTCATCCCGACCTCACCGGCCATGACGATGGCCGGTCTCATCTCCCACATGCGCTGGACCGAGCAGATATGGCTGGAAGTGGTGTTCCTCGGCGGCGACAAGAAGCAGAACCCCGCATTCGACGAGTCAAGCAAGAACGCCGACTGGCACACCGACGGCCGCCCCCTCGCAGAGCTCCTCGCGGAGTACGAGGCCCAGTGCGCCCGCAGCAACGAGATCGTTGCCGCGGCCGACCTGGACGACGTCGGCCGCCACCCCGACTTCCGCGACGGCAGCGCCAACCTCCGCTGGATACTGATCCACCTCGTCGAGGAGACGGGGCGACACGCGGGGCACGCGGACATCGTCCGGGAGCTACTCGACGGCACGAAGGGCTACTACTAGCGCAGCTCCGCGAAGCGGGCCCTTCCCTCAGGAGCCAGGCCAACACGCCTCACGACCAATGCGGGAGAGCCTGTCACTGGTGATCTTCGTATGATGCCGCGCGGCGAACCCTCGTCTTCGCAGTTCAAGACGTCGACCCAGCGACATCACGCATCAAACCTCAGTAGTGCTCCAGCGGGATTGCGCTTTCTGGTCTCTCAGCGTCCAGCGACAGAAAGCCTCATCCGGAGCGGATCTTCGACTGCCCGAGCAGTCCGCACACAGTCCGCAGGACACCCGATCAGGACCGTCGGGGACCATCGCTGGCCAACACTAAAGGACCAGGTCAGCGACCCACAGGGAACAACCCCACAGGTCACCGGCCCGCCCCATTACTAGGAGACCAAGAAGGCTTGATCATCCCGCCCCGACGACCGCGGCCTCGCCGCAGTCCAGCGGGCAGCCAGAAGGGCCCGACCGGCAGGTCGGGCCCTTCCGTGTTCCCGGAACGTCCAGGAGACGTACAGGAGATGCGGTCAGCCGGTCGGCTGCGGGGCCGGCGGGATTCGAACCCGCGGACGGGGAGGGCAGGTCCGCCCGAACCCCCTCAGTCGGCATGCGGGGGACCTCCCGCACGCCGATCGCAATGGGCCGCTCTGCCACGGCTCCGCAACCTGCGGGACTGCGCAGTCCCGTTCCGGGGAGCGTAAGGTCAACACCCGGCAGGAGCCAGCCGTTTGTCCGGGGCGAGGATCGCGTCCGCCCGGCGGGATCTCCACCATCGCCGTGACCTTGCGGGCGTTCGTCCAGTCCGGGGCCATGTGGAGCCGAACGGCGCCGATGCCCCTCTTCGTACCTGGCGGACGGGGAGGGTCCCGGCCCGGACCGGACACCCGCTGAGCTGCGGCTGTCCGCCGTGGGCCGGGGCGCCGCCGATGCCCCCTATATGCGACTGATGAGTTTCCGGGACGAGATCAGTCGGTATGGGTGGACATGCGCACACGACGGACATGCGCTCACGACAGGAGACAGCAATGACCACCGAGGGCTTCACCACATGTCTGTGGTTCGACGGGCAGGCCGAGGAGGCGGCGGAGTACTACCTCTCGGTCTTCAGGAACTCCCGCCTCGGCAGGATCCGCCGCTACACCGAAGCAGGGCCCGGGCCCGCCGGATCGACGATGGCGGTCGAGTTCGAGATCAACGGCCAGAAGTTCGTAGGGCTGAACGGCGGGCCGCAGTTCACCTTCAACGAGTCCATCTCGTTCCAGATCCACTGCTCGGACCAGGACGAGGTGGACTACTACTGGAGCAGCCTCACCGACGGGGGCGAAGAGGGGCCCTGCGGCTGGCTGAAGGACAGATACGGCGTCTCCTGGCAGGTCGTCCCCGAGGAGCTCATCGATCTGATCGGCGACCAGGACGCCGAGAAGGCCGCGCGGACCACCGCGGCGATGATGACCATGAAGAAGCTGGACATCGCCGCGCTGCAGAAGGTGCACGACGGCGGCTGACGGGACGGAGATACCGGACGGGGGCGATCCGTCCGGCATCTCCGCGCCATCGGCGGGCGAGCCATTGCTCACCGACGCGCGCCGCTGCCTGGTCGACGCGGACCGAGGAAGGCGCCGGCGAGCAGGGCGCCGGCCAGGACCAGTGCCGAGTCGACCAGGATCGCGACCGAGACTCCCGACAGGACACCCTCGGGTCCGGTGTCACCGAGGGCGGACATCCGGGCGGTGGCGACGGCGCTCATCACCGGGATGCCCATGGTGATGCCGACCTGCTGGGTCATGGTGGCAAGGCCGGTGGCCAGGCCCTGTTCCTCGTCGGGAAGACCGGAGGTCGCGGTGACCATGAAGCCGACGATCATCAGCATGTTGCCTATGCCGCCGATGAAGGTGGCCACCAGCAGAAGCCGGATCCAGGCCCCCGATGTCCCGAGCGCCACCAGGGAGAGCGTGGCGACGGCCTGGATGACGCCGCCGGCGACGATGGTCGTACGGCTGCCGTACCGGCCGACC
Source organism: Streptomyces sp. NPDC088246 (assembly GCF_044741025.1). Classification (NCBI taxonomy): domain Bacteria; kingdom Bacillati; phylum Actinomycetota; class Actinomycetes; order Kitasatosporales; family Streptomycetaceae; genus Streptomyces; species Streptomyces sp. NPDC088246. The sequence goes on along the minus strand of NZ_JBIURV010000005.1, from coordinate 300,554 downwards.
GCACGGCCCCCGAATGCGCCGCCGATCACCGTGCCTATGCCCAGGACACCGAAGGCGAGACCGGTGGCGAGCGGTGAGTAGCCGAGGACCTCCTGCAGATAGAGGGTGAGCAGGAAGACCAGTGCGGTCTCGGTGACGAAGGCGATCAGGCCGGCGATGTTGCCCCAGATGACGCTGCGCCGCTTCAGGATGCGTACGGGGACCAGGGGCGAGGCGGCCCTCTTCTCGACGGACCAGAAGCCGAGGAGGAGCGCGAGACCTGCGAGAAGTGCGGCCAGGGTGGTGGGCGTGGTCCAGCCGGACTCACCGGCCTGGGTCAGTCCGTAGACGAGCAGAAGCAGTCCGCCGGTGACGGTCACGGCTCCGGGGACATCGAGCCGGGGGCGTCGTGCGGGGCGCGAGTCGGTGATGACGGCCGGGGCGAGGGAGACCACCAGGGCGGCCACGGGCACGTTGATGAAGAAGGCCCAGCGCCAGGAGAGCAGATCGGTGAGCAGGCCGCCGAGGATGGCTCCGGCGGTGAATCCGGCGGACATCAGTGCGCCGTTGAGACCCAGCGCGCGTTCCCGCAGCGGGCCTTCCTTGAAGGCCGTGGTCAGCAGCGCGAGTCCGGCCGGGGTGACCGCCGCCGTGGCGAGACCCTGCAACACCCGGGCGGTGAGCAGGACTTCGGGTGAGGTGGCGAGACCGCCCAGGGCGGAGGAGAGACCGAGGACGACCATGCCGCCCAGGAACAGCCGTTTACGGCCCACGAGATCGGCGACGCGGCCGAACAGCAGCGTGAAGCCGGCGGCGGCGAGCGCGAACGCGGTGGCGATCCACTGCAGGTGGGAGAGGGAGAAGCCGAGGCCCTCGCCGACGACCGGCAGTGCGACGTTCAGGATCGAGAAGTCCACGGCGATCATGAACTGGGCGCCGAGGAGAAGAGCGAGGACCAGCTTCTGCCGTCCGGTCATGCGGATTTTCGGGGACGGCACGACGGGAACGGCGTCGGTGGTGCCGGGAGACTGGGCCCGGCTGGGTGCGGACATGGCTGCCCTTCCTCAGGGAGAGGTGTTAATGGGACTATGGTTCCGTTAAGCTGAGAGTCACCGTAGCAGGGGGAGTGTTACTAATGGAACTGGAGACCCGTTATGACTTCTGAGGGTGTGGAGCCCGGCACCGTCCGGCCCGGTGGCCGTACCGCCCGGGTCCGTGAATCGGTGCTGCGGGCCGCGGGCGACGCCCTGGCCGAGCACGGCTTCGACCACCTGGACCTCGCCGATGTCGCGCGCCGCGCGGAAGTCGGCAAGACGACCGTCTACCGGCGCTGGTCCACCCCCACCGGACTGATCGCCGACCTGCTCGACGACATGGCCGAGCAGTCCTCACCCCGTACGGACACGGGTTCTCTGGCCGAGGACCTGCGGGCCAATGCGCGGCTGGTGGTCACCACCCTCACCGATCCACGGCAGGGCGCCCTCTTCAAGTCCGTGATCGCCGCGGCGACCTGCGACCCGCGCACGGCCGAGGCCCTGCACCGCTTCTACGCGATCCGCATCAAGGAGTGGTCCGGCTGCGTCTCCGAGGCCGTCGAACGCGGGGAGCTGCCCGCGGGCACGGACGCGGACGAGGTGATCCGCGCCGTATCGGCCCCCCTCTACTACCGGCTGCTGGCCAGCGGCGACCCGCTCGACGAGGCGGCGGCGGATCGCGCCGCCTCAGCCGCGGCCGCGGCGGCACGGGCGGGCGCGTACGTGCGGTGAGGGGTGGTCAGCCGTCCCCGTCCCGCGCTCTACGCCGCGTCAGCCGACCGGGTGGGCACGCAGACGTGCCGCCCACGGGTGGCCGGCACCCTGGGCCAATGTGATCGTCTCGGTCAGCCAGGCGCGCTGGTCGGCGGCGAGGGTCGGCAGCGCCGTCGCGAAGTCCTGTTCGTCCTTGGGCCGCGGGGACTTGGCCTTGTACAGGAGCTGTACCTCGGGGGAGAGGTACGGGACGCCGTCCTTCGAGACCCGGCCGAGCCGGTCGAGCGGGAGCCGGATGCGGGAATCGCGGCGGAACAGCCAGTCGGTGCCCTCCGCGTCGTCGAGCATGAGCTGGATGCGCCAGGGCTCGGCCGGCCCGGGGCGGCACCAGATGTCGTGGACGTGACGCGGCAGGACCTCGCCGGGGAGCCAGGGGCGCAGGGTGCCGGGAGGATCCGCGGCCCACCACTCCCAGCCCGCCAGGATCTGCTGGGCGGTGAGCTGGTCACGGCGGAGCAGGAGTACGTCGATGTCGCCGTGGTCCCGGAAGGTGTGACCCACGGCGAGTTCGACCGCGTAGCCGCCCGCGATCCACCAGGGGACGCGCAAGGGGGCGAAGCGGCGGGCGACCTCTTCGAGCGGGGCCGGATCCCAGGGGCCCCAGGGAGTTTCCGTACGCATGGGCTGCCGGCCCCTCTCCTCTTCCGATGTCGCCCGCCGTGGCGTCAGTCCGTTTTCAGCAGATGCCGGTAGCTGTCCGGATGCTCCCTCAGATACGTGGCCAGGCTCATCGCCGGATGTCCGGTGAGGTTCGGTACGGCGTCCGAGACCGTGGACATCTCGCCGGTGGCGATGGCCTCGTACGACGTCACCCAGCCGGCCACCTCCCAGTCCTCGGCACCGTACTGCGCCCGTGAGGCATAGGCCTCCTCGCGCGTCTCCGGTACGTAGGTGATGGTCCGGCCGGTGACCCGGCCGATCTCCTCGGCAGCTTCGGCGAGGGTGAATGCCTCGGGCCCCGTGAGGTCGTACGTGACCCCGTCGTGGCGGGTGCCGTCGCTCTCGGTGTCGGCCCGCAGCACGGCGGTCGCGGCGTCCGCGATGTCCTCGTGTGCCACCGCCGACACCCGGCCGTCGCCGCCGGGACCGCGCAGCACCCCGTCGGCTCCGGTCATCGCCGGGAGACCGGCGAGGTACAGGCTGTCGCGCAGGAAGGTGTAGCGGACATCGGCGGCCCGGATGTGGGCCTCGGTGTGCCAGTGGTCCCGGGCGAAGGTGAACGTGGCGTCCGGCGCCGCGCCGAGGAACGAGATGTACACGATGCGTTCGACTCCCACGGCGACCGCCGCGTCCACGGCCGTCGTGTGCTGGCGCACCCGGTCGGGGCTCTCGTGCGCCGAGACGAGGAACAGCGTGTGCGCCCCGGCGAGGGCGCGGCGCATGGCCTCACCGTCACCATAGGGTGCGGGCGGTGCGGCGACGGCGCCGGGCAGCTCCGGCAGCCGGGACGGGTCGCGGCCGAGGAGCCGCACGGGCACACCGGCGCGTACCAGGCGCTGTGCGACACGGCCGCCGACCGCACCACTCGCACCGGTGACGGCGACGATGGGGGCGCTTGGGTCCGTGGGGGGTTGGGGATTCATGCGGGGTCTCCTTCCTTTCGCAGCCAGGGGCGCACCTCCACGACCGCGTCCACCGGGACGGGTCCGTAGATGTGCGGGAACTCCTCGCCGCCGGGCGCGACGGACTCGTACCGTACGGGTGCCGGGAGACGGGCGGGATCGATGACGAGGACCACCAGATCCTGGTCACCGGTCCCGGCCCGGCTCCCGGCGCCGTACAGCATCTCGGCCACGCCTGCGAGCTGGTGCGGCAGCGAGCAGTGAATGAAGCCCTCTTCGTGCAGGGTGCGGCCGCGGGTGGACATCTCGTACGTCCCGATCCCGCGGGCCGCCTCCCACAAGGGGCCTTCGGTGAGGTGCAGCAGCAGTTCGGCCATGGGCCAAAGCTAGCTGCGCCGACGCGCCCTGCGGGCCATCAGCGTGGCCGCCGATCCGGCAGCGAGCAGAACTGCCACGATGCCGCCGGGAATCCTTTCACCGCCGTGGGAACCCGTGTTCGGGCGCGAGCCCCCGTGGCCGGCGTGGTCCGGCCGGTTGTGGTCGGGCTTGCGCGGCCGGGAGTGGGGATGGGCTTCGGTGCGGGTGTCGCCTCCGAAGGGGCCGGAGTGGGTGATTCCGTCTCCGAGTGCCGGGGTGGGCCGGCCGGTTTCCGATGCACCCGGATGCCCCGATATGTAGGGCTGCGCGGGGTATGCCGTGCGCGCGAGCGCGCGTCAGGCCGTATCCGTCAGCAGTTCGGCCTCCACCCGCGGGTCCAGACCGACCACGGCCCGGTCCGGCCGTTGCGGGGCCGCGCCGTCCAGTTCGACCAGCCACTTCCAGGTATCGGCGACCGTCTCGTCGACCGGCCGGCAGCGCAGACCGGCCGTGTGCGCCTTGCTGACGTCGCCCCGGTGCATGGTGTCGTACAGCTCGCCCGGCGGCAGCCAGACGGGCAGGTCGCTCCAGGGCTCCACACCTGCCGCGAGGATGGTCCGAGCGGGCGTCCAGCGGAGTTCCGCGTCTGAGCCGGTGGCACGTACACAGGCGTCCAGCAGCTGCCCCATGGTGGCGTGGCCGGGGCGGCTGACCAGGTTGTACGGCCCGTGCAGACCACCGCGTCCCGCGTCCAGGAGCCAATCGGCGAGGTCGCGGGCGTCGATGTACTGGAGCATCAGGTCCGGTGTCCCCGGGGCCAGTACGGGCCCGCCGCGGGCGATCCGCAGCAGCCACCAGGGCAGTCTGCCCACGTTCTCCCAGGGGCCCAGGATCAGTCCCGCGCGGGCCAGCAGGGCACGGTCCCCGAAGGTGTCGAGTACGGCCAGTTCGCCGCCGCGTTTGGCAAGGGGGTACGAGACGTCCCCACCGGCGTCGGGCGAGGCACCGGCCACCAGCGGGCCGTCCTCGGGCAGACCGGCCGGGGCCGGGTAGTCGTACACGGAACGGCTGGAAACGTACGCGTACCGGGCGGCCCGGTCGGCCAGGAGACGGGCCGCGTCCCGTACGGCCGAGGGCGCGCCGCTCCAGGTGTCGACGACCAGGTCCCAGTCGGGCGTCCCCCCGTGGCGGCCGACGCCTGCGGCCAGCGCGGCGAGACCGTCGCCGGTGGTGCGGTCACCGAGGAGTTCCGTCACGCCCTGCGGGGGTGCGTGACGGCCGCGGTGGAACACCGTGACCTCCCAGCCGCGCGCGAGCGCCACCTCGGTGACGGCGCGACCGACGAATTCCGTACCGCCCAGCATCAGAAGCCTCATGGGACCGACTCTGCCCGCCGGACGGCCGGACCGGAACAGGTCCTCGCTCTCGGCGGAATCGGACGGCGGCCTTCACTGTGTGCGGGCGAGCGGGCTGCGATTGCGCAGCAGCCACTGGTGGTACCCGGCCGCCCGCTGGGCCGCCTCCCGGTAGGCCGCCTCCAGCTCCCCGTACACCGTCGCCATGTCGGCGCCCGGCCGGGAGACCAGCAGCAGCCGTACGGCCAGGGGGTCGTCGCGCAGCGGACGGATCGCCATGTCGTCGCGCGGCCCGGAGGTGGGCTGGCAGGGTGCGACCGCCTCGCCGAGCACGACGAGGGACGCGGCGGTGAGGTAGTCACCGTGCAGGACAGTCGGCGCGAGGCCCGCCTCGTCGAACACCCGGCGCAGACCGTCCCATTCGCCGTCCACCGTGGGGTCGACCATCCACCGGTCGGCGGCCAGGTCCCCGAGGTCGACCACGGACCGGGCCGCGGCCGGATGGTCCCGGGCCATGGAGATGAACTGCGGTTCGCGGTCCAGGAGTACGCGCTGCTCCAGTTTCTCCGGGATGGCCAGCGGAAAGCCCTCGACCTCGTGCACGAAGGCGACATCGAGCCCGCCCGCATCGACCGTATGCAGCAGGGCACTGGCCGATACGTCGACCCGCAGCGAGATGTCCGTGCCGGGCAGCCGGAGCCGCAGCCTGCGCAGCCAGCCGCCGATGACCCGGCTCGCGGTGCAGCCGATGCGCAGCCGCGGGCCCGAGGCGCGGACCGCTTCGGCCTCCGCCTTCGCCTCTCTGACCAGGGCGGTCATTCCGTCGACCAGGGGGCGTGCCCGGCTGAGGACGGCGCGGCCGAGCAACGTCGGCCGGCAGCCTGTCCGTTCGCGGCTGAACAACTCGGCGCCCAGAGTGTTCTCGATCCGCCGCAGCTGGGTGGTCAGGGAGGGCTGGCTCACGCCCAGCCTGCGGGCCGCTCGGTGCAGGCTGCCCGTGTCGGCGATGGCGCACAGCGCCCTGAGGTGTCTCACCTCAAGCTCCATACGGTCGAGCGTAGGACGGCGGGCCACTGTCGCACCAGACGCCCCAATCCCATCAAAGTCCTTTAATTCACCGGGCGTTGGTGGAGGCGTCGACATCAGCACCGGGGGTGGCGATAGGCCGGTGCTATCGCCGGTTGACATCATCCGCCGTGGCCTCCGCTCCCCGACACTCTCTGCGTACCGCACCCCGTCCGAGTCCGATGACCGGACGGGTTCATCGGACAGGTAATCGGTAGGAGACCCCCCATGAGACTCCCCAGGACCGTCATGTCGGCCGTGGTCGGCCTCGGCTTCGGCCTCGCGGCCGCGCTGGGCACGGCACCCGCCATCGCCTCCTCTCCCGGCCCCGCCGCGCCCCCCGCCGCCGCCTCGGAGGCCCACGCGGGCTACACCTCCGGCTCCGGGTCGCACGAGAGCGCCGCCGCGAACAAGGCGTTCTTCGAGGCGGTCGCCAAGTCCGTCGCCAAGAAGCGGGCGGCGAACCCCGGCGCCCAGGCGGTCACCATCGTCTACAGCACCGCCAACGCGCCGAGCTTCCGCACCCAGATAGCCAACAGCGCGCAGATCTGGAACAGCTCGGTCTCCAACGTCCGGCTGCAGCAAGGCTCGAACGCCGACTTCGCCTACTACGAGGGCAACGACCCGAGCGGCTCGTACGCCAGCACCGACGGGCACGGCAACGGCTACATCTTCCTCGACTACGCACAGAACCAGCAGTACAACTCGACCCGCGTCACCGCCCACGAGACCGGTCATGTGCTCGGCCTGCCGGATCACTACTCCGGTCCGTGCAGCGAGCTGATGTCGGGCGGCGGCCCCGGCACGTCCTGCACGAATCCCTACCCCAACGCGAACGAGCGCAGCCAGGTGAACTACCTGTGGCAGAACGGCTTCGCGGCCGCACTCGCCCGCAGCGGCTCCTGACCGCTGCCCGGCAGCTCAGCGGCACCGGGGGCCACCTCGTAGGACGGGGTGGCCCCTTGAGCCTCTGAGGGACGGGGGCACGCTCGCCCCCACGTGATCCGCCCGCAGCAAACGGGCCGGGCGCGCCGCTCCTTCCGGGGGAGGCTGGAAACGGCCACCGCGGGCGGGCCGTCCCCCATGGAGGTACGGGCGTGAGCGAGCGTCCCGAATCCCTGTACGAAGCCGTCGGCGGCATGGACGCACTGCGCCGGCTGAGCAACGCCTTCTACGACAACGTGCCGGCGGATCCCCTGCTCGCATCCGTCTTCGCGGATTTCACCCCGACCCATATCGAGCATGTCGCCGTCCGGCCGGCCGAGATATTCGACGGCCCCGCCGACTCCACCGCGCAACACGGCGGTCACCAGGCCCTGTTGCGCGTCCACCTCGGGCTGTCCATGCTGTCCGTCACCGAGCAGCAGCGGCTGCGCCGGAGCTGATGACGGACGCCGTCGGGAAGGAGCTCCCGGAGGACGCGCTGCTGCGCCGCCGGGTCCTGGAGTACATCGACTGGGGCACGGGCGTCGCCCGCGATGTCTCGGCGTCCCCGGTCGGCGAGGACCTCGGCGATCCCGGCCCGACGCCACGCTGGGGCTGGGACGGTCTGCGCCGACCTACGGGTTGTTGAGTGCGGTACGGACCAGGGTCAGCAGTTCGTCCTCCGTCATCCCCAGCTCGCGTGCGTCCGCGACCACTTCGCGTACGCGCTCCAGCAGCCGGGCCCGGTGCGGGGATGCGCCGCCGGTGACGACCGCACCGCGCCCCCGGCGCAGTTCGATCAGCCCCTCCTCGCGGAGCTGCTGATAACCCCGCAGCACCGTATGGACATTGACCCCCAGGGAATCGGCGAGCACCCGGGCGGCGGGCAGACGCTCGCCCGGCACCACCGCCCCCTCGGCGACGGCGCGGCGCACGGACGCCGCGATCTGATCACCGAGCGGCACGGTGGAGGTGGGATCGACCCGGAAGAGCATGGTCAGTGCTCCGCTCGGCGCTGGTCGATGAGGGTGTTGAGGAGCGCGGCGCCGGTCGCCGAATCGTCGACGGTCACCGCGAAATCCCGGCCGCCGGCCAGTGTCGCCACGATTCCCTCACCGGAGCGGATCACGAGGCCGCTCCGTCCTGGACGGATGCGATAGCCCCAGCCCCCGTACTCCGCAAGGGGGTTGATGTCCCTGCTGGTCGCGGCCTCGATCCGGTCGAGCGGCACCCTGAGGCGCGGCCAGGGCAGCATTCCCGAGATGGTGATGCCGCGCCGGTCCACCACCACGTACGGCCGGGCGAAGGCGGCCAGCAGCACGCCGAGGAGCAGCAGCGGAATCGCCGCCGCCCAGCCCGAGACGAACAGCAGCACCACCCCGCCGGCCACGAGCGCGAGCGCGATCAGCGGCGGCCACCAGCTCCCGGTGCTGCGCGCCCATCCGGCGACCTCCCCATCGGCGAGCACGATCCGCGCGCCGCCCCCGGCCTGCCCGGTCGCGGTCGGCTGCTTCGGTACGGGACCGAGCGCGGCCAGCACCATCCCCAGCCCTCCGGCGAGCGCGGCGACCCCCAGGGCGACGGCGAGCTGCCACATCGGGAACGACGCACCTTGCGCCTCCCCCTGGGCATTCTCACCGGCATCCACGTTGGCGAGCAGCACGGCTGCCATCACCCAGCCGAGGAATCCGGCGAAGGCGTATCCACCGGCGACCAGCCAGCGGTAGGCCCACCCGTAGAACTTCCCCCGCACCATCGTGAGGGCCCACAGAGCGCCGGTCACGGCGAACAGCAGAACGTTGGCCACGGCGTGCCACACCTGCCCCGCATAGCCGTCCGCCCGGCCATCGGCCCGGAAGTGACTGGCCAGTTGTCCGGGAAGCCGGTCCCGGAAGACGGCGAGCAGCGCCAGATCAGCGACGAGCGCGAGCAGGAACGGCAGGGCGACGAGCGTCGCGCGGCCCAGATTCTTACGCTTCATGAAAACCTCCATTGTTTGCATGCTAGTAGAACAATGGAGGTGTGGCAAAGCTTTGACGGCATGCCATTGGGATGGCATGCCGTCGGGGATGGCGGGATCAGGTACGGACCGCCCCCGTCGTGGCCGGGAACAGCCCGACGAGCAACCGGAGGGCGGCGAGCCCGGGACCGAGCTCGCCGCGGCCCGGCCGGCCGGACGGGCGGGCGGGCGGACGACCGGGCGGGCGGGCGGCAACGGGTCAGGCAGGGAAGGTCAGGCCAGCTCCAGCGGGAACGCGCCCCGGTGCCCGGTGCCGGCGCCCCGGTCCGGACGGGGCTCGTACTCGCGGCAGCTCCAGATCTCCTGGACGAATCCGGTCCGCCGGTCCCACAGATCCATGACATCGCCCTCACCGGCCGCCCCGCGGTAGGCGTCCTTGGCGCCCCGGAAGCATGCGAGGCCGCCGGAAAGGCCGCGGCCGGGGGTCGGGAAGTAGTCCGAGAAGGCGCAGGCGATGCAGGTCTGCAGGCGCACGTCGGGCGGCAGGGCGCGCTGGATCGTGGCGAGGGCGGACGCGAAGTCGCTCTCTGCACGATGGGACCGGTAGGCCGCCCCTCCGAACTGCAGCTCCAGGTAGAGATACGGATCGGGGCGGCGCAGCGACAACAGGCTGCTGAGCGTGGCCTGATGGACGGAGCCGTCCCAGAGGACCGGGAGCGGCAGGTCCCACTCCAGGACACAGTCGCCCAACGCACCGTCCACCAGGGCGAACAGGTCGTCGGCCGGTGGTGTGCCGGCCACCGGGGTGAGGCAGTCGAAGCTTTCGCCCTCGAAGTCGACGCCCCTGGTCCGGAGGCGGAGTTGCTGTCCGTCGGTGGTGAGGATGACGGCGTCGGAACCCTGTCGGTCCCGGTACCACCCTGCCCATGACTCATCTGTCATGGGCACGGACTGTAGCCCGTGCCCATGACAGTCGCCCGGTCGCCCTCCTTTTCGTCTCACGGGCCTTGTGACCTCGGCACCTTGCTCCGTCCTCCTTCCTCCGCCCCCTTCACCGGTCTCGGCTCTCCGCTCCTTTCTCCATGCCCCCTCTCCTTTCTCCATGCCCCCTCCGATCCCGCTCCGCTTACCGCTCCCTGCTTTCCGTGCTCAGTGCGTCCGGCGGGTGACGAACTCCGCCAGGGTCAGGAGATCGCCCGCCGGGGCCAGGTCGGGGACCGCCCGGGACAGGTGGTGGACCGCGCGTGCCATCCGGTCGGCCGCGCAGACCTGCGCCCAGTCCCGGCCGCCGGCCCGGTCGACGGCGTCGGCGGCGCGGCTCACCTCACCGGGTGTATTCATCGGCCCCCGGTAGAGCGCGGCCAGTTCGGCCGCCGCGGGCGTACCGGAGGTCAGCGCGGCGACCACGGGCAGGGACTTCTTGTGGGCGACGAGATCCGCCCCGACCGGCTTTCCGGTCTGCGCCGGGTCCCCCCAGATGCCGATCAGATCGTCGATGAGCTGGAAGGCGAGGCCCGCCTCCCGGCCGAATCCGTCCATCGCGCCGACCGCCCGCTCCCCCGCGCCGGCGTACAGCGCACCCAGTGCGCAGGCGCAGCCGAGCAGGGCTCCCGTCTTGGCGGTGGCCATGGCCAGGCACTCGTCCAGCGAGACTTCGTCCGGACCGCGGTCCTCGAAGGCGCAGTCGGCCTGCTGGCCTGCGCACAGCTCGATGACACAGGTCGAGAGCCTCGCCGAGGCGCGGACCGAGGCCGGGCCGGTGTCCTCGGCGAGCAGCCGTTGGGCGAGGGCGAGCATGGCGTCACCGGCGATGACCGCGTCCGGAATGCCGAAGACCGCCCAGGCCGTGGGCCGGTGCCGACGGGTCCGGTCCTCGTCGATGACGTCGTCGTGCAGCAGGGTGAAGTTGTGGGCCAGCTCCACGGCGACGGCGGCCCGTACCGCCCGTTGCGGGTCGCCGCCCAGCGCCCGGGCGGCGGCGAGGACGAGCGCTGGCCTGATCGCCTTGCCCGCCCGTCCCGTTGACGGGGTGCCGTCGGCCTGCTGCCAGCCGAAGTGGTACATCGCTACGCGGCGGATCGATCCGGGCAAGGAGTCGACGGCGGCGTGCAGTTGGGGATCGACGAGGGTGCGGGTCTGTTCCAGGAGGGCTGTTGCCTCATGGCCCTGCGTTGCGAGGGCGGCCGGGTCGTTGTCACCCGGGGCCCGGGGTTTGGGTGGTTGGGGTGCGTGGTGGGTCTTCACTGGGGCGTCCTCCCGAGGCCGCCCCGGGCGCGGCTGCCCGGTGGCGGAGGTTGACAGGGGCCCGGACATCGCCGTCCGGGCCCCCGATGGGCTACCGCCAGCGGCTGACCTCTACGTTTTCCAGTACGCCGAGGGCGTCCGGTACGAGGATGGCCGCAGAGTAGTAGGCCGTCACCAGGTAGGAGATGATCGCCTGCTCGTCGATGCCCATGAAGCGGACCGACAGGCTGGGCTCGATCTCGTCGGGGATGCCGGTCTGCTGGAGTCCGATGACGCCCTGCTCGGCCTCACCCGTCCTCATGCAGATGATCGACGTGGTCCGGGCGTCGGTGACCGGGATCTTGTTGGACGGGAAGATCGGTACGCCCCGCCAGGCCGGCACATGGTGTCCGCCGACCTCCACGCTCTCCGGCACCAGACCGCGCTTGTTGCATTCACGGCCGAATGCGGCGATGGCCCGCGGATGCGCGAGGAAGAGCTTCGAGCCGCGGCGGCGCGAGAGCAGTTCATCCATGTCGTCGGGGCTGGGCACCCCGTCGTGCGGCTGGAGGCGCTGCCCGTAGTCGCAGTTGTTGAGCAGTCCGAACTCGCGGTTGTTGATCAGCTCGTGCTCCTGGCGCTCGCGCAGCGCCTCGACCGTGAGCCGCAACTGCTGCTCGGTCTGGTTCATCGGCTGGTTGTAGAGGTCGGCGACCCGGCTGTGGACCTTCAGCACGGTCTGGGCGACGCTCAGTTCGTACTCACGCGGCGCCGATTCATAGTCCACGTACGTGTGCGGGACGACGGCTTCGCCGACATGGCCGGCGGAGAGATCGATCTCCGCCTCGCCGTACTTGTTGGTGCGCTGCTGCGGAATGCTGAGCAGTCCGGCGAGATGGGTGCGGAGCGAATCCGCGCGCTCGGCAAGATTCAGCACATCGGCCCGCCTCAGCGTCAGCACCGTGCAGGCGGTGACGGCACGGGCCGTGTACTCCCAGACGGCGTCGCCGTCGATCAGGGCGTGGTCGCCGAAGTATGCCCCGTCGGCATGGACCCCGAGCACCGTCTCGTCCCCGTACGGGCCGGTGCCGACCTTCTCGACCTTGCCGTGCGCCAGCAGGAAGACACGGTCCGCCGCGTCCCCGGCGCCGGCCAGTACCTGGCCGGCGGCGATTTCACGCTGCTCGCACCGCCGGGCCAGCTCGCCGAGCACCTCCTCGTCGTCGAACTCCCGCAGGGCGGGCAGCTCCCCGAGCTCGGCGGGGATGACCGTGACCCGGTCACCGGTCTGCACGAAGGTCACCCGGCCGTCCCCGACCGAGTAGCTCAGCCTGCGGTTCACCCGGTAGGTGCCACCTTGTACCTGCACCCATGGCAGCATCTTCAGCAGCCACCGTGAGGTGATCTCCTGCATCTGCGGAGCGGACTTGGTGGTCGTCGCGAGGTTCCGCGCCGCTGCCGTGCCCAGACTCTGCTGCGGCGGCACCGGCGCGTTCTGAACCTCTTCACCAACGGACATCTGACGTCCTCTCGATCATCGGCTGACCTACGTGCAGAAGCCTTTCAGCACGGAGAGTCGCCGCGCCATTACACAAAAGAGTGTGACTATTCGGGCTTTGGGCTGGGCACGACGCTCAGCGATGCCCACGGGTCTCATTAATTTGCATCCCTGATGCAACTTATCTACCGTGCCCATCATGCGGCTGACGAGATTCACCGACGTGGCGCTGCGCGTACTGATGCGCCTCGCCGTCGTGGAGAACGAGGACCCGCCGACCACCCGGGAGGTGGCGGCGACCATGCAGGTGCCGTACACCCACACCGCGAAGGTCGTCGCCAAGCTCCAGCACCTCGGCCTCGTCGAGGCGCGCCGGGGCCGCGGCGGCGGGCTCAGTCTCACCGGAGCGGGCCGGGCCGCCTCGATCGGCGGACTCGTCCGGAAACTGGAGGGACCCGGCGACGTCGTCGAGTGCGAGGGCGCCACCCCCTGCCCCCTGCGCTCGGCCTGCCGACTGCGCGGCGCCCTGCGCCAGGCGGAGGAGGCCTTCTACGCCTCGCTCGATCCGATCACCGTCGCCGAACTCGTCACCTCTCCCACCGGACCGCTGCTCATCGGCATCAGCAGCGGCCGCCCGGCCGCCGACTGAGCCACCACACACCGCATCACGGGCGCCATCGCCCGGTTTCACACTGCCCAAAAATACGAATCTCAAATACCAATTCAAGAACCCAGGAGTCACCGATGCTCTCCGAGACGTCGACCGCCACCGTCCGTGCCACCCTCCCCGACGTGGGAGCGGCCATCGGAGACATCGCCGATCTCTTCTACCGCAAGCTCTTCGACGCCCACCCCGAGCTGCTGCGTGACCTCTTCAACCGCGGCAACCAGGCGTCCGGTGCCCAGCGCCAGGCTCTCGCGGGCTCCATCGCCGCTTTCGCGACCCAGCTGGTCGAGCACCCGGACACCCGCCCCGACGTGATGCTCAGCCGGATCGCGCACAAGCACGCCTCGCTCGGCGTCACCGCCGCGCAGTACGACATCGTGCACACCCATCTGTTCGCCGCCATCGCCGAGGTGCTCGGCGACGCGGTCACCCCGGAGGTCGCCGCCGCATGGGACGAGGTCTACTGGCTGATGGCGGGCGCCCTGATCTCGATCGAGGAGCGGCTGTACGCACAGCAGGGCGTCGTCGCCGGTGACGTGTGGCGCGAGTGGGAGGTGGCCGCCCGGATCGAGGAGACGGCGGATGTCGCCACCTTCCAGCTCCGCCCGGCAGACGGCGCACCCGCCCCCGCCTTCCGCCCCGGCCAGTACGTCTCCGTACAGGTAGAACTCCCTGACGGGGCCCGCCAGATCCGCCAGTACAGCCTCTCCAGCGCCCCCGGCTCCCCGCTCCGCTCGATCACCGTCAAGCGGGTGCACAGCGGCGGCTCGCCCGACGGCGAGGTCTCCCGTCATCTGCACGCCGAGGTCGGGGCGGGCGACCGGCTGCGGGTCTCCGCCCCGTACGGCGATCTCGTACTCGACTCCGCCGACGCCCCTCTCCTGCTCGCCTCCGCAGGCATCGGCTGCACCCCGATGCTGTCGATGCTGGAACACCTCGCGGCGACCGGACACCGCGCCCCGGTCACCGTCGTGCACGGCGACCGCTCCCCCGTCGAGCACGCGATGCGCACCGACCACGCACTGCTCACCGGCAAACTCCCCGACGCCATCGCCCAGTTCTGGTACGAGAACCCGGAGCCCGGCCACCCCGCCGACCACACCGGCCGGGTCGACCTGAGCGGCCTCGCGATCGCCCCCGGCACCCACGCCTACCTCTGCGGCCCCCTGCCCTTCATGCGCGCCGTACGCACCCAGTTGCTGGCCAAGGGCATCCCGGCGGCGGACATCCACTACGAGGTGTTCGGCCCCGACCTGTGGCTCGCCCAGGGCTGAACCCGGCCCACTGCTCGCGGAATTGACCGGATCGGCTCACACAGGGCCCGAACAACCGGTCCGGGGATGGGCCGGAGACCCTGAGGCCCGGTCAGCGGCGTGGTGATCCACCACACGGCCTCTGGAAAAGGTCGGCGCCCCGCCGAAGCAGCGGAGGAGGGGCGCACGATGCGATCGGCGGCTACTTTCCCTGCGGCTCGGGCAGCGACGCGGCTGGGCGGCTGTCGTTCGGTCGGGACCGGCCGCCAGGCCGCATGCCCGGCCGAGGCGACTTGGCCTCCCGGCGCGCCGAAGGCGCGCCCTTGAGTAAGCAGAGAAAAGTCAAGCCGGTCAGCCTCGGGCCTGCGTTCATCATCAGCCGCTGGCTACCGATGGGCGCTCGGTTCTGCCGGAAGACCGCTACGGCGTCGGCGGCTGACAGCGCCTGAGAGCCTCTGCCAGGCACTCCACCATGTCGGCGGGGAGCGTCCCCAGATGGACGTGGGGCCGCCCCGAGTGAGTCACCACGGGCCGCAGGTGGCCGATCCGGTCGGCACGGAAGCCGCGTGCCGCGAAAGCTGCCTTCAGCGCCTCCGTGGCGTCCTCTGCCACCTTGCGGCCCTCGCGCCACTGCCGCGTCTCCATCCTCCTCGCCCCCTGTGTCATCGCCGGCGTCCCCTCCTCCTGTGAGGGTGGTTACGGATCGCCACGTTCGCGTCCGTCTCGGCCGAGTAGTCGCCTCGCGCCCTGGCCTCCCGCCTCTGCTCAGCCAGGGCCGCGCACACATCGCACCCCTCCGCCGCTCGGGGAGGTTCCGGAGGGAGCTGAAGGTGCACGGGCTTGTCCATCGTCGTCCTGTGTGCCGTCATGGCTGCGATGCTGCTCGCCCCTTGCGGACGTATCTCGCGACGAACCACGGACAGTTGGACCGTTGAGCGCTACGGTTCAAAAAGGCCCAAACGTCGCTGGGGGAAGTCTTGAACGTCGCTCTACGATCGGCTATGGCAGACGCCAAGCTCTCGCCACGGAAACTCGCCGCCCGTATCGGCGTGGCACCCAAGACCGTGGAACGGTGGCTGGCCGATGCCGAGTTGGTACCTCATGCAAGGAACCGTGTCGACGCGTGCCGGGCGCTGAAGGTGGACGAAGAGATGATCTGGCCGAAGGCCGTACAGGAACGCGTGAAGACCGGTCACGACCGCGAGTTGGTACACGCATACCCGTACCGATCGGCCTGCCCGTCGACGGTGTGGGGCGAACTGATCGAAGGTGCCACGACGGACATCTTCCTGGCCGGATACACGAACTACTTCGTGTGGCTGGAGCAACCCGCGTTCGTCGACACACTGCGCAGGAAGATCTCAGAGGGATGCCGGGTGCGCTTCCTGCTAGGTGATCCCGACGGGGAAGTGACCCGCCAGCGTGAGGCCATCGAGGACGTCGCCCTGAGCGTCGCAACGCGCATCCGGATAAGCCTGGAGCACCTGGGACGGCTTGGTCCGCTGGAGGGCCTGGAAACGCGATTCAGCAGCGCCGAGGATGCCGTGAACCACGTGTCCCTGTCCGTGTTCAGGTTCGACCACGACGCACTCGTGACACCCCACCTGGCCCGGCTCGTCGGCCACGACTCGCCTCTCCTGCATCTGCGCCGCCAGGGCGACAGCGGGATGTTCGACAGGTTCGCCGAGCACGCCGAGGAACTGTGGAACCGGGGCGTACCCCGGACGCCGTGAACGCGCGGCCAACGGTCAGAGCGACAATGACAGGGTGAGCCAGCCCGTAAATCTCGCCCTTGCACTCCAGCCCCGGCCGCCCTCCCCCCTGGAAGAAGTCCACGACGACCGATTCGCCCGCCAGGGCGTTCGACTGCTGCTCAAGCGGGACGATCTCATTCACACCACGCTGGACTGGGATACGGCTGCACTTGGACCAGTGGAGCTGTACCCCCCGGGCAACAAATGGCGCAAACTCTCCCCCAACCTGCGGGCCGCCGCCGGGCGCACCGTGCTGACCTTCGGCGGCGCGTACTCCAACCATCTGCGGGCCACCGCCGCCGCCGGGCGGCTGCTCGGCTTCCCCACCATCGGGGTCGTACGCGGTGACGAACTGGCCGGCCGCCCCCTCAACCCCTCGCTCGCCCGCTGCGCCGCCGACGGGATGACCCTGCATTTCGTGGACCGTACGACGTACCGTGCGAAGGCCGATCCAGAGGTCCTGGCGGGGCTGCTGAGCGCCTTCGGTGAATGCTGCGTCATCCCGGAGGGCGGCAGCAACGCCCTGGCTGCACAGGGCTGTGCGGAGCTGGGCCGCGAGCTGCGCGGCCCAGCCGATGTGGTCGCGGTTGCCTGCGGCACCGGCGGCACCCTCGCCGGGCTGGCCGCCGGCCTCGCACCAGGGCAGCGCGCCCTCGGCATCCCGGTGCTGCGCGGCGGCTTCCTCGGCGACGCGGTACGCAAACTGCAGCAGGAGGCGTTCGGCGGGCCCGCCGGGTCGTGGTCCCTGGACGAGCGCTTCCACTTCGGCGGCTACGCCCGTACGCCCCCGCAGCTGCACGCCTTCGCTGACGACTTCGAGCAGCGGCACGGGCTGGCCGTCGAGCGCCTCTATGTCGCCAAACTGCTGTACGCGCTCACCGCGCTGGCCGAGGAGGGCGCGTTCCCCGCGGGAACCACGGTCGCGGCCGTCGTCACGGGCCGGCCGTAGGCGCATCCCACCGGACAGGACCTAAGGCGCTTCCGACTCCTCCCGGTAGGCCGCCGCCTCCTCCAGGTCGAGCCGTCTGAGCAGCGTGCGGAGCATCTCGTCGTCGATCCGCCGCTCGTCCCGCAGACGTACGAAGACCTCGCGCTCGGCTTCGATCATTTCCCCGGCCAGGCGCCGGTACGTGTCGTCCGCCGACTCCCCGGTCACCGGATTGGCCGCACCCAGCCGCTCCCACACCGCGTTGCGGCGGCGCTCCAGGACGGTGCGCAGCCGGTCGGTGAGCGGTCCCGGCAGCCAGTTGCGCCGGTCGGTGAGCAGCTCCTCCAGGCGCGCCTCGGCGGCCGTGGACGCCTCACTCTGCGCCTGCGCCTCGGCCAGGGTCTCCGCCGTCACATCGCGCCCCGGAAGCTTCAGGACGCGCACCAGCAGCGGCAGGCTGAGCCCCTGGACGACGAGGGTGCCGATGACGGTGGTGAAGGTCAGGAACAGCACCAGATTGCGGGCCGGGAAGGCCTGCCCGTCGGTCGCGAGCACGGGGATGGAGAAGGCGATGGCGAGCGAGACGACCCCGCGCATCCCGGCCCAGCCAACAATCAGCGGCGCCGTCCAGTTGGTCCCGGGCTCGCGCTCCCTGATCCGTTTCGACAGCCACCTGGGCAGATACGTCGCCGGGTAGACCCAGATGAAGCGGACCACGACGACGGCGAGGAACACGGCCACCGCGTACCAGAGTGCGTCTGCCACGGCGTACGTGCCGAGCCCCTTCAGCACGAAGGGCAGCTGGAGCCCGATCAGCGCGAAGACCGCGGACTCCAGGATGAACGCGACCATCTTCCAGACGGCCGCCTCCTGGAGCCGGGTCGCGAAGTCGACCTGCCAGGAGCGGTGGCCCAGATAGAGCGCGACGACGACCACGGCGAGCACTCCGGACGCGTGTACGCGTTCGGCCGCCGCGTACGCCACGAAGGGGATCAGCAGCGACAGCGTGTTCTGCAGCAGGGCTTCCTTGAGGTGCGTACGGAGCCAGTGCAGCGGCACCATCAGCGCCAGGCCGACCACGACGCCGCCGACCGCGGCGAGGAGGAATTCGCCGATCCCGGCACCCCAGCTCATGCCCTCGCCGACGGCGGCGGCGAGCGCCACCTTGTAGGCGGTGATCGCGGTGGCGTCGTTCACCAGGGACTCGCCCTGCAGAATCGTCGTGACCCGGCCGGGCAGCCCGACCCGGCGGGCGATCGCGGCGGCCGTGACGGCGTCCGGCGGGGCGACGACCGCGCCGAGCACCAGCGCGGCGGTGAGTGGCAGGTCCGGCACGAGACGGTACGCCAGCCAGCCGACCGCGACGGTCGCGAACAGGACGTAACCGACGGAGAGCAGCGCGACCGGCCGGAGATTGGCCCGCAGATCGAGGTACGAGCTGTCGACGGCCGCCGTATAGAGCAACGGCGGCAGCAGCAGCGGCAGCACGATGTGCGCGTCCAGGGTGTACGTCGGCACCCCGGGCAGATACGAGGCGATCAGCCCCACCGTGACCAGCAACAGGGGGGCCGGCACGGGTGTACGGCGGGCGGCCCCCGCCACGGCCGCACTGGCCGCGACCAATGCCACCAGCGGCAATGCGTCCATTTCACGGTCCTCGCATCCGTCGTAACCTGACAATCATGAGTGATTGCGCGCACGTGTCCGAACTGCCGCGCCCCGAGCCGGCCCCGCTCAGCGAGACCTGCCTCGGGTGCCTCGAGGCGGGCACCCACCCGGTGCAGCTACGGCTCTGTCTGCTCTGCGGTCATGTCGGCTGCTGCGATTCGTCGCCGCTGCAGCACGCCACCACGCACTTCAAGGAGACCGGTCATCCTGTGATGCGGAGCTTCGAGGCGGGCGAAAGCTGGCGCTGGTGCTTCGAGGACGGTTCGATCGTCTGACGCCTGGGTACGTCAAACCGGCGCCGGTTGTTCGGAATTGACCGCCGCAGACCTCTACCCACTGTGTGTACGCATGGGTTTACCATGAGTGACAGTCATGGGCTGGGGGTCCGGCGACACGGCATCATGGATCGCGATAGCGTCGCCGGACCAGAACCGAAGACGTACCGCATGGCTCCGGGGCACCCTTCCCGGATCCTCGAATGAGTTTGTGCCACCTTGGAGGTGAGGGTGTCCCAGATCGCAGGCGAGCCCGGGAATCAGGACTTCGTGGAGGTCCGGCTGCCCGCTGCGGGTGCCTACCTGTCGGTGCTGCGTACGGCAACGGCCGGTCTCGCAGCACGCTTGGACTTCACTCTCGACGAGATCGAGGATCTTCGCATCGCGGTCGACGAGGCCTGCGCGATCCTGCTTCAGCAGGCCGTGCCGGGCTCCGTCCTCAGCTGCGTCTTCCGGCTCATCGAGGATTCTCTCGAGGTGACGGTGTCGGCCCCGACGACGGACGGCCGGGCGCCGGAGCGAGACACCTTCGCATGGACGGTGCTCTCCGCACTGGCCGGAAAGGTCGACTCCTCGGTCGCCGACGACCGTACTGTCAGTATCAGCCTCTACAAACAGCGCGGCGCGGGACCCGGGCCGGCGTGAGCAACGGGAACGGGGACGGTCCTGTGCGGGACGAGACGATCCGACCAGGGGTGGTGCGACCAGCAGGCATCCCGGAACAGCAGGCCCTGCCCCATCCGGAGGACGGGGCGGACGGGCCTGCGGGCCGTACGGTCGCGGTGGAGCAGTCGCAGGCGGAGCAGGCAGGCCAGATGAGCGAGCACGGGCACCACGATCCACACGACCGCAGCGGGGCGCGGGCGCTGTTCATCGAACTGCGCGAGCTTCCCGACGGGTCGGCCGAGAAGGCGGAGCTGCGCAATCAGCTGGTGCGGATGCATCTGCCGCTCGTGGAGCATCTGGCCCGCCGGTTCCGCAATCGCGGCGAGCCGCTGGATGATCTGACCCAGGTCGCCACGATCGGCCTGATCAAGTCGGTGGACCGGTTCGACCCGGACCGCGGCGTCGAGTTCTCGACGTACGCGACCCCCACGGTCGTCGGCGAGATCAAGCGCCACTTCCGTGACAAGGGCTGGGCGGTCCGGGTGCCGCGCCGGCTCCAGGAGCTGCGGCTCTCGCTCACCACGGCGACCGCCGAGCTCTCCCAGCAGCACGGCCGCTCGCCGACGGTGCACGAGCTG
Source organism: Streptomyces sp. NPDC088246 (assembly GCF_044741025.1). Classification (NCBI taxonomy): domain Bacteria; kingdom Bacillati; phylum Actinomycetota; class Actinomycetes; order Kitasatosporales; family Streptomycetaceae; genus Streptomyces; species Streptomyces sp. NPDC088246. The sequence goes on along the minus strand of NZ_JBIURV010000005.1, from coordinate 280,034 downwards.
GCGGAGCGGCTGGGCATCTCCGAGGAGGAGGTCCTGGAGGGCCTGGAATCGGCCAATGCGTACAGCACGCTCTCGCTGGACGTGCCGGACACGGACGACGAGTCCCCGGCGGTCGCGGACACGCTGGGCTCCGAGGACGAGGCGCTGGAGGGCGTCGAGTACCGGGAGTCGCTCAAGCCGCTGCTGGAGGACCTGCCGCCGCGCGAGAAGCGGATTCTGCTGCTGCGCTTCTTCGGCAACATGACCCAGTCGCAGATCGCACAGGAGGTCGGCATCTCGCAGATGCACGTCTCGCGGCTGCTGGCCCGCACACTGGCGCAGCTGCGCGAGCGGCTGCTCGTCGAGGAGTAGCGCGAAGGGGCGGTCCGGGCGCGGGGGGCCGGCGGAAACCGCCGTGCCCGCGCGGGGCAGCGGCGCCCAGCGGTCGGCTTGTGCGTGCAGCACCTGCGCCCGGGGAGTCGCCGGCACCCGGAGGCCGCCTCACCCGGCCCGGGCATCGGGCATCCGGCTCAGGCGTCCGGCGTGGTGCCCGGTCGGCGGATGCCGAGTGCCTCGACGGTCGTCGGCCTGACCAGCTGGTAGAGCGCCGTCAGGACCACCGCGGCGAGGACGATCCCGGCCGGGATCAGTACGCCGTGGGACCTCAGCAGCGTCCAGGCCACCGGAAGCGCGATGATCTGCGTGATGAGCGCGGGGCCGCGGCTCCAGCTGCGCCGCCGCAGCAGCCCACGGGCGGCGAACAGCGGGATCAGGGCAAGCGCGATCAGCGTCAGACCGCCCATCTCCGCCTGCTGCGGGCTCTCGGGGCGTCCGAGCAGACCCATGACCAGCATGTAGATCCCACCGATGGCCAGCGCCGCCCCTTCCAGGGCGGTGAGTCCGGCCACGAGAGTGATCCTGCTCGGCTTCGCCGGTTCGAGCCTCGGCGAGGGCGACGAGGCGGGCGTGTTCTGCTGAGTACTCACCCTTGCAGGTTGGCATCCCGGCGCCGCGAAAGCGAAGCCGGGGTCGGAATCGGTACGGGAACGGACACCGGCCCGCCCCGCAGCACCCGGACCGTCACCGAGCGTGAAGGTCATGGGGCAGGACTTCAGAGCAATACCACGCGGTAGGTAGTCTGGCCGTCATGCGCGCACTCCTTGTGGTCAATCCAGCTGCTACCACCACCAGTGCGCGGACGCGTGATGTGCTCATCCACGCGCTGGCCAGCGAGATGAAGCTGGAGGCCGTGACCACGGAGTACCGCGGCCACGCCCGGGACCTGGGGCGGCAGGCCGCGGACTCCGGAGAGATCGACCTGGTGGTCGCCCTGGGCGGCGACGGCACGGTCAACGAGGTCGTCAACGGTCTGCTCCACAACGGCCCCGACCTGGACAGCCTGCCGAGTCTCGCGGTGGTTCCCGGTGGCTCCACCAATGTTTTCGCGCGCGCCCTGGGCCTGCCCAACGATGCGGTGGAGGCGACCGGCGCGATCCTGGACGCACTCGCCAACCACACCGAACGTACGGTCGGCCTCGGGCTGGCGGCCGGCACCCCGGGCACCGAGGACGAGTCGGTTCCGGAGCGCTGGTTCACTTTCTGCGCCGGGCTCGGATTCGACGCGGGCGTGGTCGGCCGGGTCGAACAACAACGCGAACGCGGCAAGCGCTCGACGCATGCACTGTATGTACGTCAGGTGATCCGGCAATTCCTGGAGGAGCCGCACCGGCGGCACGGGGCGATGACACTGGAGACGCCCGGACAGGAACCGGTCACCGACCTCGCGCTGTCCATAATTTCCAACACGGCCCCGTGGACGTACCTGGGGAATCGCCCCATGTACGCGTCCCCGAAGGCCACCTTCGACACCGGTCTGGACGTGCTCGGACTGAAGCGGCTCTCCACCACGGCGGTCGCCCGCTACGGCACCCAGCTGCTCACTTCGAGCCCGGAGAAGGGCCCGTCCGGCAAGCACGCCGTTTCACTCCATGACCTCACGGACTTCACCTTGCATTCAAAGGTGCCACTGCCCTTCCAGATGGACGGCGACCACCTGGGAGTGCGTACCAGTGTGACGTTCACAGGCGTACGCCGTGCACTGCGTGTGATTGTGTGAGTGGAAGGGACCAAAGTCCTTTAACTCGAACGTTTGGGCTGGACTCCACCCCATAGAAGTACGGCTGTGACCTAGTCGACACCGAGGAATCAAAAAAAAGTTTCCAGAAGGGGTTGTATCCGCAGCTGAGGTTTGCGAATCTCTACATGGCGATCGGGACGGCCCGCAACAACGGCCTCCACTGAGAGCCAGAACCCCTCCTCACTTCACAGGACCACAACCAGTTCATCTGGGCGTCGGCCCATCACCTGTGGGGGGATTCGTGAAAGCGTTCACATTCACAAGCAACAGTATGTAATACCAAGGAGAGGTAGCAGCCATGGACTGGCGTCACAACGCCGTTTGTCGTGAGGAAGACCCCGAGCTGTTCTTCCCCATCGGCAACACCGGTCCTGCGCTGCTGCAGATCGAGGAAGCCAAGGCCGTCTGCCGTCGCTGCCCCGTCATGGAGCAGTGCCTGCAGTGGGCGCTCGAGTCCGGCCAGGACTCCGGCGTCTGGGGTGGCCTCAGCGAGGACGAGCGCCGCGCAATGAAGCGCCGTGCCGCTCGCAACCGGGCGCGTAACGCCAGCGCCTGATCCGACGCCACCGCTACGAGCCTCAGCCAGGCGGCGCGTACAGAGCGTACGCACAACCCCGCCCCCCGAGTCGCAGCGCGCAGTACCCCCGAAGCGCATGCATGAACAGTGAGCCCGGACCGTGATCAACGGTCCGGGCTCACTGCTGTGTTCGTGCCTTGCCGACAGCCGGGGCTACCTCTCGGCGCGGACCGGGATGTCGAGGACGACCCGGGTGCCGCGGTCCGGGGCGGGGACCATCCCGAAGGTGCCGCTCAACTCGCCCTCCACCAGCGTCCTCACGATCTGCAGCCCCAGGTTGCCGGCGCGCTGCGGGTCAAATCCCTCGGGCAGTCCGCAGCCGTCGTCCTGGACCGTGATCAGCAGCCGCGTCCCGGCGGAGGAACCGCCGCGTACCGCCGACACCTCCACCGTGCCGGACTCGGCGAGCGTGAAGGCGTGCTCCAGGGCGTTCTGCAGAACCTCGGTGAGCACCATCGCCAGCGGTGTGGCCACTTCGGCGTCGAGAATGCCGAAGCGTCCCGTACGGCGACAGGTGACCTTGCCCGGCGAGATCTCGGCGACCATCGCGATGACCCGGTCGGCGATCTCGTCGAACTCCACCCGCTCGTCCAGATTCTGGGACAGCGTCTCATGAACGATGGCGATCGAACCGACGCGCCGTACCGCCTCGTTGAGCGCCTCGCGGCCCTGGGCGGAGTCCATCCGGCGGGCCTGGAGCCGCAACAGGGCAGCGACGGTCTGGAGGTTGTTCTTCACCCGGTGGTGGATCTCCCGGATGGTGGCATCCTTGGTGATCAACTCCCGTTCGCGGCGGCGCAGTTCGGTGACGTCCCGGAGGAGGACCAGGGAACCGATCCTGACCCCCTTGGGCTTGAGCGGGATCGCCCGGAGCTGGATCACCCCGCCCGCGCACTCGACCTCGAACTCACGGGGCGCGTATCCGCTGGCGAGTTTGACCAGGGCCTCGTCCACCGGACCGCGGGAGGGGGCGAGTTCGGCGGTGATCCCACCCAGGTGCTGGCCGACCAGGTCGGAGGCGAGGCCGAGGCGGTGGTACGCGGAGAGACCGTTGGGGCTGGCGTACTGGACCACTCCGTCGGCATCGAGCCTGATCAGCCCGTCGCCGACGCGCGGCGATGCGTCCATGTCGACCTGCTGGCCGGGGAACGGGAAGGACCCGGCGGCGATCATCTGGGCCAGATCGGAGGCCGACTGGAGGTAGGTGAGCTCCAGCCGGGACGGTGTACGGACGGTCAGGAGGTTGGTGTTGCGGGCGATGACTCCGAGGACCCGGCCCTCACGGCGTACGGGGATCGACTCGACCCGTACCGGCACCTCCTCGCGCCACTCCGGGTCGCCCTCGCGCACGATCCGGCCCTCGTCCAGCGCCGCGTCGAGCAGTGGGCGGCGGCCGCGCGGCACCAAGTGGCCGACCATGTCGTCCTGGTAGGAGGTGGGACCGGTGTTGGGCCGCATCTGGGCCACGGACACATAGCGGGTGCCGTCGCGGGTGGGAACCCACAGCACGAGGTCGGCGAAGGAAAGATCGGAGAGCAGCTGCCACTCCGAGACCAGCAGATGCAGCCACTCCAGGTCGGTTTCACTGAGTGCTGTGTGCTGGCGGACGAGGTCGTTCATGGAGGGCACGTGTGCGAGCGTACCCGCGGACGGGCAATGGTTCCGAACCGAACGACCCGGCCGTACGTGTAAGCGTAGGGGGCCCGGAAAATTGCGGCCGTCCGACGGATGGACACGGGCGAATGGTCTAGTCCACAATGCTCCATACAGAGCTTCCGCTCTCCCCGCACAGGAGAGTGGATCGAGGTACCCGCGCTCTCTGCCCTGACTGCGCAGGCACCTCTCCCCGGCCGGGGGCACCGCACACCGCCGGCCGAGCAACTCCGGGCTGCGGTGCCGGACGGGCTGAGGGTCCCGTCCCGGCGCCGCGGCCCGCGGGTGTTCTGCGGCCGTCGCCCGCGCCCGGCCCGTGATCAGCGGGTCTCGGCGACCTCAGAGCCTGTCGGGTGCCCTCCGACCGGGCGGCCACGCCCTGGCACGCAGGCTTCCCGCGTTGTCGTCAGTCACCGACTCCCCCATAGCTGAAGGCATGGAGGGACCCCCTTCGCGTCGACTCCCTCCTCCGCCTTGGAATCGCACGCACCAGACCGCGTCCGCTATCCGATCGGAGGTCACCCGACAGGCTCTCAGCCGGCGCGCGCGGCGCGTCCTGGTCCTGACCGCGGGCGATCGTCGCCTCGTACGCCAGCATCTGCAGCGGCAGGACCTCCAGGATCGGCCGTACCTCTTCGGCACCCCCCGCCGTCGGCAGCACGACGCCCACTGACGCCGCCTCCACCTGGGCCTTCGGGCTGACCGCGAACAGGTCCGCACCACGGCCTCACAGGCGGTCCAGGACGGACTGGAGGGCTTGGCCGCCCCGGCCGTCCGTGACGACCGCGATCACCGGGGAGATGTTGTCGACCATGGCGAGCGGGCCGCGCGGCGGATCGGCGCCGGAGCAGGAGAGAGCCGGGATGCAACTGGTCTCCATCCGGCTCTGCTAGATTGGACCCTGATTGGTCTATACCACATGATTCAACTCTTCAGATCGGCAGGCCCCGCGTGGAAGTTGTCATCGTCCCGGACGCCAAGGCAGGCGGCGAACTCATCGCGGAGGCCATCGGCGCGCTGCTGAGCCGCAAGCCCGACGCCCTTCTCGGCGTTGCCACCGGCTCTACCCCGCTGCCCATCTACCAGGCGCTGGCGGCCAAGGTCCGCTCCGGTGCCGTGGACGCCTCGCGCGCCCGCATCTGCCAGCTCGACGAGTACGTCGGGCTGCCGGCGGGCCACCCCGAGTCCTACCGCTCCGTGGTGCTGCGCGAGGTCGTCGAACCGCTCGGCCTGTCCGAGGCGTCCTTCATGGGCCCCGACGGCTCCGCCGAGGACGTCCTGGCCGCCTGCCAGGCATATGACAAGGCGCTCGCCGAGGCCGGCGGGGTGGACCTGCAGCTCCTCGGCATCGGTACCGACGGGCACATCGGCTTCAACGAACCGTGCTCCTCGCTCGCCTCCCGTACCCGGATCAAGACGCTCACCGAGCAGACCCGGATCGACAACGCGCGCTTCTTCGACAACGACATCACGCAGGTGCCGCACCACGTGATCACGCAGGGCATCGGCACCATCCTGGAGTCCCGCCACCCGATCCTGCTCGCCACCGGCGAGGGCAAGGCGGACGCCGTGGCGCAGACGGTCGAAGGGCCGGTGGCCTCGATCGTGCCCGCGTCGGCGCTGCAGTTGCATCCGCATGCGACGGTGGTGGTGGACGAGGCGGCGGCGTCGAAGTTGAGGCTGGCGGACTACTTCCGCGCCACGTATGCGGCGAAGCCGCTGTGGCAGGGTCTTTAGTCGTCCCGGACGCGAGAAGAGGGCCCGGGGCACCCTTGGTGGGTGCCCCGGCCCTCTCGTATGCCGTTACGCGTCCTGCGGACGTGCTTGTCCTCAATCGCCGGACGGACTTGATCCGGCCCTCGCGCCGTGGGGCGGCGTGTCCGGGTGGACGGGGTGTCCTCGAACGCGGGGAGGGCTGGAGTTGCCGGAGCAGCTTGAGTCGCCCGGGCGGCTCGGATGGTTCGTACGGCAACGCCCGTCCATCTGAACGGGCGTTGAGCCGGCCGGGGGTGGGGCAGGGCGTGATGCGGCCCTTCGTGCCGCATCACGCCCTGCTGTCAGGCCTGGCGGCGGTTCGTACCCCTGGCGATGATCTCCGCGGCCGCGAGGCCGCAGACGCGGGCCGCGCCGTGGGTGGCGATGTGCAGGGCGCCCCTGGGGGCCGCTTGCGGGACGCCCATTTCGACCACGACTGTGTCGGGACGCTCCGCCACCAGGGCGTCGAGGGCCTCGGCCATCCAGGCATGGCGGTGGGCGTCGCGGACGACCACGACGATGCGCCGCTCCCCCGCGGCCCGCAGCACCGCGGCGACGGGTGCCTCGGTCTCGCTGCTGTACGTGTCGGTCTCCGTGCCCGGCAGCAGACGGCCCAGCTCCGCGGCGACGCCCCACGGGGTCTCGTCGCCGACCGCGATGTTCGACGCGGAGGTGAACGCGGCAACGTAAGCGGGGTCGGTCAGCGGCTCGGCGGAGCCGGTCACCTTCACCGCGCGGCGGGCGGCGACCAGGCCGATGGCGGAACCGATCCCGGTGCCGGGCGCGGTCCCCCCCTGCGCTGCCGCACCCGGCTGCGAACCGGCTCCCCCGGCCCCCCGTGTCCAGGACGCGAGGGCGCGCACCCGTGCGGCCGCGTCCGCGAGCCGCTCCTCGGCGAGTTCACCGCTGCGCACCGCCGCGACCAGCGCGTCGCGCAGCCGCTGCACCGTGCCGTCGTCCTCCAGGCCGCCACCGACGCACAGGGCGTCGGCTCCCGCGGCGATCGCGAGGACGGAGCCGCGCTCGATGCCGTACGTCCCGGCGATGGCCTGCATCTCCACGGCGTCGGTGACGATCAGGCCGTCGTACCCCAGCTCCTCGCGCAGCAGACCGGTGAGGATCTGCGGGCTCACCGTCGCGGGGCGGTCCGGGTCGAGGGCGGGCAGCAGAATGTGCGCACTCATCACGCACTTGGAACCCGCGGCGATGGCCGCCCGGAAGGGCACCAGTTCACGGGCGTGCAGCGTCTCCAGGTCCACGTCGATGCGCGGCATCGCGTGGTGCGAGTCGATCGCGGTGTCGCCGTGCCCGGGGAAGTGCTTGGTGCAGGCGGCGACTCCGGCGGCCTGGAGGCCCTCGATGTACGCGGCGGTGTGCCGGGCCACGAGCTCGGTGTCGGCGCCGAAGGACCGCACGCCGATGATCGGGTTATCCGGGTTGGAGTTGACGTCCGCGGACGGCGCCCAGTTGAGGTTGACGCCGCACTCGGCGAGCCGGCGGCCCAGCTCCTGGGCGACCGCGCGGGTCAGCGCCACGTCGTCGACCTGGCCGAGCGCGAGGTTGCCGGGGAAGGAGGAGCCGGTACGCACCTCGAGGCGGGTGACGTCACCGCCCTCCTCGTCGATCGCGACGAGAAGGTCGTCGCGCTCGGCCCGGAGCCGGGCCGTGAGCGCGGCAACCTGCTCGGCCGTCTGGATGTTGCGGCCGAACAGCGCGACGGAGGCGAGGCCTTCGTCGACCCTGCGCAGCACCCAGTCCGGGGCGGTGGTACCGGTGAAGCCGGGCTGCAGGACGGCGAGAGCGTCGCGGGTGACGGTGTCCGTGGTGGATATCAGGGTGGTCATGGAGTGGCGTTATCCCTTCACGGCGCCGGAGGTGAGGCCGGTCGCCATGTACTTCTGGACCAGCAGGAAGAAGGCCACGACCGGGATGGCGATCAGCGTCGAAGCCGCCATCAGCGCGCCGTAGTCGATGCCTCGCGAGGTGGTGAAGTTCATCAGCCACACGTTGAGCGTGTATTTGTCGTTGTCCTGCAGCACGACGTAGGCGAGCAGGTACTCGTTCCAGGCCGTGATCAGCGAGAAGATGGACGCAGCGGCGAGGCCGGGGGCCAGCAGGGGGAAGGTGACGCGCCAGAACGCTCCCATCCGGCTGCAGCCGTCGACCATGGCCGACTCTTCGAGTTCCTGCGGAATGTTGATCACGAAGCCGCGGATCATCCACGTCGCGAACGGCAGGGTGGAGACGAGGTAGATGACGATGACGCCCCAGTACTCGTTGAGTCCGCCGAGGTCGTTGAGCTGGATGTAGATGGGGATCAGCATGGCCGTCGGGGGCAGCAGCTGGACGACGAGCAGCACGATCATGAAGAACTTGCGCCCGCGGAAGCGGAAGCGGCCGATGGCGAACGCCGCGATCGTGGCCAGCAGCATGCCGCCGAGGACGGCGACGCCGCACACGATGAGGCTGGATTCGATGGCCGTACCGAAGTTCGGCTGCTTGATGGCCCGGGAGAAGTTGTCGAAGGTGATCGACGTCGGCCAGAGCGTCTGGTCGTAGCTGCGGATCTCGGCGTTGGGCCGCAGGGAGCTGACGATCAGCCAGTAGACCGGGAACGCCATCAGCACGAAGGCGACGAGACCCGCGATGTTGTAGCCGATGCGGTGCTTCTTGCGGTCCGGGCGGAGGACCTGGGGGGTGGAGGTACTCACTCGACCTCTCCGATCTTGAGCAGCTGGCGCAGGTAGTACACGGCGACGCCGGACAGCAGCAGGACCGTGATGAGTGAGATGGCGGCGCCCTGGCTGAACGAGTTGGACTCGAATGCCTTCTCGAACGAGTAGATACCGAGGACGGAGTACTCGGGTTCCGGCTTGTTGCCGCGCATCAGGAAGATCTGGCCGAAGACGTTGAAGTCCCAGAGCACGGACAGGGTGGCGACCATCTGGAAGACCGGCTTGATGACGGGCCAGGTGACGAAGCGGAAGACGCCGAAGGTGCCGGCTCCGTCGAGCGAGGCGGCTTCTTCGAGCTCCTTGGGAACCTGCGTCAGCGCGGCGTACAGGGTCACGGAGACGAAGGGAACAGCGCCCCAGACCACCACCGCACCGATGATGACGAAGCCCTGCTTGGGGTCCAGGAACCAGTTGTGGCCCTGTGCGTCGATCCCGAAGTATTTGGTCAGCACCATGTTCAGGACGCCGTAGTCGGAGTCCGCGAACCACCGGAAGATGGAGGTGGCCACGAGGAGCGGCATGGACCAGGCGGCGACCAGCGCGGCGGTCAGCAGGAGCCGTACCCACGTGGACATCCGCTGCATGAGCATGGAGAGGCCCAGGCCGACGGCCATGGTCGCGGCGACGCAGACGACCATGAAGACGATGGTCCGCAGGACGACGTTCCAGAACTCGCCGTCTCCGAGGATGTTGGTGAACTGGTCGAAGCCCACCCACGGAGCGGCATCTCCCGACCACAGCTCACGGCGGCCCACGTCCTGGAAGGACATGATGACCGTCTTGATGAAGGGCCAGACGAACACGGCGGCGATCGCGATGAACGCCGGAGCTATCAGGAGGTACGGCAGCAGAGCGCCGGCCTTCCGCCGTGGACGATTCACGTTCTTCGCAGGCTGAGGTTGCGTCCCCTCAGGGGCCCGCGGGACGGACACCGGCGGGTCGGCTGCTTTCATATCGGCGGCACTCACTGTGCTGGCCTTCCGTTCGGACCTGGTACCGGAGGACGGGGATGGCAGCTCCTTTCGGACTGCCACCCCCGCAGATGATCATTTGAGTCGATGGTTCATAAACTCACCGGCTCGAATTCCGTGAGCCGGAGGCTCAGGACTCCTTGTTGATCATCGAGTCGATCTCCGCGTCGGCCGCCTTCGTGGCATCCGCGACCGACTTGCCCTTGATGATGTCGAGCAGCATGATCTCGAGCGTTTCCTTCTTCTCGATCGCCGTCCAGCCCGGGGCGATCGGCGTGAACCAGGCGTCCGGCACGGCGTTGGCGATGGCCGCGGTCTCCGGCTTGGCCTTCAGCGGCTCAAGCTGCTTGGTGTTGTTCGGAAGGATGTTCTTGGAAGCGAGCACTTCTTCGGACTTCTCGCTGGTGAACATCGAGATCCACTCCTCGCCGAGATCCTGGATCTTGGACTTGGAGATGGTGGCCAGGTCGGAGCCGCCGATGAAGGACGGGAGGGCCTTGCCGTTCGGGCCGGGCATACCCGCCGTGGCGATCTTGCCTTCCAGCTTCGGGTTGCCGTTCGCCTTGGAGTCGACGACGCTGCCGGCTTCCCAGCCGTTGCCGTAGAGAAGCGCGGTCTTCTCGTTGGCCATGACGTTGGCGTGGTCCGCCTCGTCCTTGGTCTTGTCTCCGTGGTTGTACTTCTTGACCAGCTCGACGAAGTCCGTGATGCCCTTCTGGGCCTCGGGGGTGGAGAGGGTGGACTTCCACTCCTTCTTGCCCTCGTCGTACTTGGCTATCCGGCCGCCCTCGGCTGCGACATAGGACATCGCGGCGTACCAGTACCGACCCGGCAGGTACAGCGGCGAGAACGCCTTGTCCTTGCCGTACTTCGTGCCGATCTTGTCGAGCGCGGCGGTCAACTCGTCCTGCGTGGCGGGGAGGGTGTCCTTGCCGGTGCCGGCCTTGAACATGTCCTTGTTGTAGATCGCTACGCGGGCGCCCGCGTAGTAGGGCACGCAGTACTGCTTGCCCTCGAAGGCACAAGTGTCCTTCAGACCCTTGATCCAGGTGTCCGAGTTCTCGTACTTCTTCGGGTCGATCTCGCCGAGAGCCCCGTTGAGGATGTACGTCATGGTCTCGGTGTTACCGAGCTCGACGACGTCCGGGAACTTGTCACCGGCCAGAGCGGCGTCGAGCTTCTTGGCCTTGTCCGCCCACGTCTGGTACTGGACATTGACCTTGACGTTGGGGTACTTCGCCTTGAACTGGCTGTTGACATCCTTGACCAGTTCGGGCCAGGTGCTCTGCGCGTCCGACATCAGCCAGACGGTGAGCGTCTCCTTACGGTCCTTCGGGTCCTTGGACGAAGTCTTGTCGTCGTTCGAACCACACGCTGCGATCGAGACCAACATGCCCGCGACGCCGATCGCCGCGATGAGCTTGCGCTTCACGCCACCCTCCTCAGGGATGCTGCAACCCCTCCCCACCGCGAAGACCGTCGACGAGTACTGCTGGGGCTGGGACCTGGTCTTTAATGGTTTAGACCAGTACCGGGAGCTTGGCCTAGACCTTTTGGGGTGTCAAGGGTGTATAAGAAGTGCACTCGCGTCCGTTACAGGACCGACACCTGAGGGGGGGCGACGAGTCGTGACCGGACCGTGCCACCATGTGAGCCGCGACAGACGGAGGAGCCGGTGACGGCAGCAACGCAGCAGTCGGGAAGGCGGGCCATGGGTGCCGACGGGGGCAGTACGGAGAACGAGACGGGCGCGACCACGCGGACGGCGCGCGTACCGAAGTACTACCGGCTGAAGCGACATCTCCTCGACATGACGGACACCATGCCGCCGGGCACCCCTGTGCCGCCCGAGCGGACCCTGGCCGCCGAGTTCGACACCTCGCGCACGACCGTGCGTCAGGCGCTCCAGGAGCTGGTCGTCGAGGGCCGGCTGGAGCGCATCCAGGGCAAGGGCACCTTCGTCGCCAAGCCGAAGGTCTCACAGGCCCTGCAACTCACCTCCTACACCGAGGACATGCGCGCCCAGGGCCTGGAACCGACATCCCAGTTGCTGGACATCGGCTACGTCACGGCCGATGACACGCTCGCCGGTCTGCTCGACATCACCGCCGGCGGCCGAGTGCTGCGGATCGAGCGGCTGCGGCTCGCCAGCGGGGAGCCGATGGCGATCGAGACCACCCACCTTTCGGCCAAACGCTTCCCCGCGCTGCGCCGTTCGCTGGTGAAGTACACCTCGCTCTACACAGCACTGGCGGAGGTGTACGACGTACGACTGGCCGAGGCCGAGGAGACCATCGAGACCTCGCTCGCCACCCCGCGCGAAGCCGGACTGCTCGGCACGGACGTGGGCCTGCCGATGCTGATGCTGTCCCGGCACTCGCTCGACGGGCGGGGCGAGCCGGTGGAATGGGTGCGCTCGGTGTACCGCGGCGACCGGTACAAGTTCGTGGCGCGACTCAAGCGGCCCACGGACTAGACATATTGATCACGCAGGGGCCCCTGCTCCGCGGACCCCGGTCCGCGGAGCAGGGGCCGGTCAGTGCCACGCACCCACCCTCAGGCGCAGCGGTACTCCGTGGTGTCCACATAGACCTGACGGTCGGAAACAATCTTGTAGACCTTGTACTGGCCGTACCGGAAACCGTTGGCAGCAATGAACTCCTTCTCCAGGAACCGCTGCCACCGGACCCCCGCAGAGTCCGTGTTGCAGCAGGAGGACGGGCAGCCCTTCCCCCCGTAAAGCCGGCCGGTGCGGCCAGGGCCGGCGAGGACATCGCAAACGCCGGCGCCCGCCGGTTGGACCACAGCCAAGGAAAGGTCCACACCAACCCGCCACTCGCCGCGGCTTTTCGCGAGCGAAGCGACCCGTGCCACATCATCGTTCGGGGTTCGCACGCTTGCTCGACAGAATCTGCCCGCCGGGGTGAACCGGGGTGGGCCCGCCCCCGTGATACCTACCGATGCATCACCGTTGCCGGACCGCGATGCGGACAGGGGATGACGATGGCCGGAAGCCTCCCCTAGATTTCGTGCGCATCGACCAGGTGATCAGCGAGGGGACGGAGTCGCCGCATGCCAGCAGGCCCAGAAGGAAAACCACCCACCGTCACACCCGTGCGGGTGGTCATCGCCCTCTGTCTCATCGCGCCGTTCGTGGCGATGCTCTGGGTGAGTTCATACGCGAAGGTGGACCCCACCTTCATCGGCATTCCGTTCTTCTACTGGTACCAGATGCTCTGGGTGCTGATCTCCACCGCGCTCACGATGATCGCGTACAAGCTGTGGCAGCGTGACCAGCGCGCCCGCAAGGGGGGTGCGTCGGCATGAAGGACGGCGTGAACGGCGTCGCGCTCGGCGTCTTCATCTTCTTCTTCCTGGCCGTCACGGTCATGGGCTTCCTGGCGGCGCGCTGGCGGAAGGCCGAGAACGACGCCAGCCTCGACGAATGGGGCCTGGGCGGACGTTCGTTCGGCACCTGGGTCACCTGGTTCCTGCTCGGCGGCGACCTGTACACCGCGTACACCTTCGTCGCCGTGCCCGCGGCGATCTACGCGGCGGGCGCGGCAGGCTTCTTCGCAGTGCCGTACACCATCCTCGTGTACCCGCTGATCTTCACCTTCCTGCCTCGGCTGTGGTCGGTCTCGCACAAGCACGGGTACGTGACCACCTCGGACTTCGTCCGCGGGCGCTTCGGCTCGAAGGGGCTCTCGCTGGCGGTCGCCGTCACGGGCATCCTCGCCACGATGCCGTACATCGCGCTCCAACTCGTCGGCATCCAGGCCGTGCTGGACGTGATGGGCGTGGGCGGTGGAGAGAACACCCACTGGTTCGTCAAGGACCTGCCGCTGCTGATCGCGTTCGCGGTGCTCGCCGCGTACACCTACTCGTCCGGTCTGCGGGCGCCGGCGCTGATCGCGTTCGTCAAGGACGGACTGATCTACCTGGTCATCGTGGTGGCGATCATCTACATCCCGATCAAGCTCGGCGGCTTCGACGACATCTTCGCCAAGGCGGGCGATGCGTTCTCCCAGACCAACCCGGCAACCGGCAAGCCGCGTGGCGCGCTCGCGCCGGGTGAAGCGGGCCAATGGGGTTACGCCACACTGGCGCTGGGATCGGCGCTGGCGCTGTTCATGTATCCGCACTCGATCACGGCGACGCTATCCAGCCGCAGCCGCAATGTGATCCGGCGCAACACCACGATCCTGCCGCTGTACTCGCTGATGCTGGGCCTGCTGGCACTGCTCGGCTTCATGGCGATCGCCGCCGGGATCAAGGTGGACAACGGGCAGTTGGCCATCCCCCAGCTGTTCGAGAACATGTTCCCCGACTGGTTCGCAGGGGTCGCGTTCGCCGCCATCGGCATCGGCGCTCTGGTGCCCGCCGCGATCATGTCGATCGCCGCGGCGAACCTCTTCACCCGCAACATCTACAAGGACTTCCTCAAGCCGGACGCGACCCCGGAACAGGAGACCAAGGTCTCCAAACTGGTGTCGCTGCTGGTGAAGGTCGGCGCGCTCGCCTTCGTCCTCACCATGGACAAGACGGTCGCGATCAACTTCCAGCTGCTCGGCGGCATCTGGATCCTCCAGACGATGCCGGCCCTGGTCGGCGGCCTGTTCACCCGCTGGTTCCACCGCTGGGCACTGCTCGCGGGCTGGGCGGTCGGCATGGTGTACGGGACGGTGGCCGCGTACGGGGTCGCCAGCCCGACCCAGGCGCACTTCGGCGGGTCGTCCAAGGAGATCCCGGGCATCGGCGAGATCGGCTACATCGGCCTGACCGCGTTCGTGCTGAACGTGGTGGTGACGGTGGTGCTCACCTTCGCCCTGAACGCCGTGAAGGCACCCGCCGGTATCGACGAGACCTCCCCGGCCGACTACACGGCCGACGCGGGCGACAAGGGCGTCCAGGTGGAGCTCCCGCCGGCCACTGCGGGGGCCCCGGGCGGCGGCCACTGACGACCGCTCCCACAGCCGTACGACGGCCCGTCGAGGCCCCTCCAGCGGGGCGCGGCGGGCCGTCCGTGCGCTCAGCGGCGGGCCGTACGCGCGTTCCGAATTCCGTTGCGCGACACAACATGTGGGGGCTGTCTCATCGGACGGCCCCCACATGTATGCTCGTGCTCGCTGTCGCCGCAGGGAAATCCGGTGCGAATCCGGAACTGTCCCGCAACGGTGTATTCGGTGTGCTTTTGCGCACCCTCAAGTAAGTCCGAGGACCTGCCGACAGCGCATCCGGCTCGACCGAACCGGATGCCAGACGTCCGGGCCTCGCGGATGGGCCGGTGGACGCCGTAATGAGTGCTGCCCCGACGCGGGCCCGCCTCTGCCCGGCTGCCCCGCTCCCCGCCGGCCCCGAGCCGAGCGAGGGAGAGCACCACGTGACCATCGCGCCAGCCGATCCGGCTTCAGTCGCCGTGTCCGAAGCGGCCGAGTCCGAGGGAACCGCACACGACGGACCGGGGACCGCACTGCTGCGGACCCTGACCGACCTCACCGTCGATCTGCCCGACACCGACCCCGGTCGCGTCGCCGCCGCCGCGCTGCGCGGCCGTAGCGCCCGGTCGGACGCGGCGGAGTTGCGCTCGCTGGCAACGGAGGCCGCCGCGGGGCTGATCTCCGAGGACCCCGCCTACTCCCGGCTCGCGGCCAGGCTGCTGACCCGCACCATCGCGGACGAGGCGGCGGGCCAGGGCGCGGTCTCCTTCTCCGCCTCGGTCGCCGTCGGGCACCGCGAGGGCCTGATCGCGGACCGTACCGCCGAGTTCGTCGCGCTGCACGCGGCCGCACTCGACGCGCTGGTGGAGCGTTCGCTCGCCGACGACGCCGACGACCGCTTCGGTTACTTCGGGCTGCGGACCCTGCACAGCCGCTATCTGCTGCGCCACCCGCACACCCGCCAGATCATCGAGACACCGCAGCACTTCATGCTGCGCGTCGCGGCCGGGCTCGCCGAGGACAACTCGAAGCGTGCCCTGAACGAAGTCGCGGCACTGTACGGGCTGATGAGCCGGCTCGACTACCTGCCGTCCTCGCCGACCCTGTTCAACTCGGGCACCCGGCATCCGCAGATGTCCTCCTGCTATCTGCTGGACTCCCCGCTCGACGAGCTCGACTCGATCTACGACCGCTACCACCAGGTGGCGCGGCTCTCCAAGCACGCGGGCGGAATCGGTCTCTCGTACTCCCGCATCCGCGCCCGCGGTTCACTGATCCGCGGCACCAACGGGCACTCCAACGGCATCGTGCCGTTCCTGAAGACGCTCGACGCCTCCGTCGCCGCGGTCAACCAGGGCGGCCGCCGCAAGGGCGCCGCCGCCGTCTACCTGGAGACCTGGCACGCGGACATCGAGGAGTTCCTGGAGCTGCGCGACAACACGGGTGAGGACCAGCGGCGTACGCACAACCTCAACCTGGCGCACTGGATCCCGGACGAGTTCATGCGCCGGGTCGACGCGGACGGCGACTGGTCGCTGTTCTCGCCCGCCGATGTGCCCGAGCTGGTCGACCTGTGGGGCGACGAGTTCGACGCCGCGTACCGGGCAGCCGAGGCCAAGGGGCTGGCCCGCAAGTCGATGCCGGCCCGTGAACTGTACGGCCGGATGATGCGTACCCTCGCGCAGACCGGCCAGGGCTGGATGACGTTCAAGGACGCCTCCAACCGGACCGCGAACCAGACCGCCGAGCCGGGCCGCGTCGTCCACTCGTCGAATCTGTGCACCGAGATCCTCGAAGTCACCGATGACGGCGAGACGGCCGTCTGCAACCTGGGTTCGGTCAACCTCGGTGCGTTCGTCGCCGACGGTGGCATCGACTGGGAGCGGCTGGACGCGACCGTCCGCACCGCCGTGACCTTCCTCGACCGGGTCGTCGACATCAACTTCTACCCGACCGAGCAGGCCGGCCGGTCCAATGCGAAGTGGCGCCCCGTCGGCCTGGGTGCGATGGGTCTGCAGGACGTCTTCTTCCAGCTGCGGCTGCCGTTCGACTCCCCCGAGGCCCGCGCGCTCTCCACGAAGATCTCCGAGCGGATCATGCTCGCGGCGTACGAGGCGTCCTGCGAGCTCGCCGAGCGCTCCGGCCCGCTGCCCGCGTGGTCACAGACGCGTGCCGCGCGCGGTGTGCTGCACCCCGACCACTACGACACCGAGCTGAACTGGCCGGAGCGCTGGGACGCGCTGCGCGCCCGGGTCGCGAAGACCGGGATGCGCAACTCGCTGCTGCTCGCCATCGCGCCGACGGCGACGATCGCGTCGATCGCAGGTGTCTATGAGTGCATCGAGCCGCAGGTCTCCAACCTCTTCAAGCGCGAGACGCTCAGCGGTGAGTTCCTCCAGGTCAACGCATATCTGGTGGATGAGCTGAAGCAGCTCGGCGTGTGGGACGCGCGGACCCGTGAGGCACTGCGCGAGGCGAGCGGCTCCGTGCAGGGCTTCGCCTGGATCCCGGAGGATGTGCGGGCGCTGTACCGCACGGCGTGGGAGATCCCGCAGCGCGGTCTGATCGACATGGCGGCAGCCCGTACGCCGTTCCTCGACCAGAGCCAGTCGCTGAACCTGTTCATGGAGACGCCGACGATCGGCAAGCTCTCCTCGATGTACGCGTACGCCTGGAAGCAGGGGCTGAAGACGACGTACTACCTGCGCTCGCGCCCGGCGACCCGGATCGCCCGTGCGGCCTCCGGCCGGGCCGGGGCCGCCGCCCCCATTCCCGTGCAGCAGGCCCAGACTCCCGACGCGGACGCGATCGCCTGCTCCCTCGAAAACCCCGAGTCCTGCGAGGCCTGTCAGTGATGAGCTCCACCAACTCCGAGAAGAACCTGCTCGACCCCGGCTTCGAACTGACCCTGCGCCCCATGCGCTACCCGGACTTCTACGAGCGCTACCGCGACGCGATCAAGAACACCTGGACGGTGGAGGAGGTCGACCTCCACTCCGACGTCGCCGACCTCGCCAAGCTTTCCCCCGGCGAGCAGCACATGATCGGCCGGCTCGTCGCGTTCTTCGCGACGGGCGACTCGATCGTCTCCAACAACCTCGTGCTGACGCTGTACAAGCACATCAACTCCCCCGAGGCGCGCCTGTATCTGTCGCGGCAGCTCTTCGAGGAGGCCGTGCACGTCCAGTTCTATCTGACGCTGCTGGACACCTATCTGCCCGACCCGGACGACCGTGCCGCCGCGTTCGACGCGGTCGAGGAGATTCCGTCCATCCGTGAGAAGGCGCGGTTCTGCTTCAAGTGGATGGATTCGGTCGAGAAAATCGACCGGCTGGAGACGAAGGCCGACCGCCGTCGCTTCCTGCTGAACCTGATCTGCTTCGCGGCGTGCATCGAGGGTCTGTTCTTCTACGGCGCGTTCGCGTACGTCTACTGGTTCCGCTCGCGGGGTCTGCTGCACGGGCTCGCCACGGGCACCAACTGGGTGTTCCGTGACGAGACGATGCACATGAACTTCGCGTTCGAGGTCGTGGACACCGTTCGCAAGGAGGAGCCGGACCTCTTCGACGACGAGCTCCAGCAGCAGGTCACCGACATGCTGAAGGAGGCTGTCGACGCGGAGCTGCAGTTCGGCCGGGATCTGTGCGGCGACGGGCTGCCGGGCATGAACACCGAGTCCATGCGCCAGTACCTGGAGTGTGTGGCCGACCAGCGGCTCACCCGGCTGGGCTTCCCGGCGGTCTACGGCTCCGAGAACCCGTTCTCGTTCATGGAGCTGCAGGGCGTGCAGGAGCTGACGAACTTCTTCGAGCGTCGGCCGTCCGCCTACCAGGTGGCGGTGGAGGGCTCGGTCGCCTTCGACGACGACTTCTAGATCCTGGCCCAGCTTCTGAGGTAGGGGCGCCGCGCAGCCGTCACCGGCTGCGCGGCGTCCGCCGTTTCCGGGGGTGCCTCCCTCCGCTCCCGTTCCGCTTCCCGCAGCTCGCGGTCGATGCGGCGCTCCCGGGCGAGCCCGGCGAGGGTGGTCAGCAGGACGAGAGCGATAAGTGCTGTTATGCCCAGGACGTTCAGGAATGCGTTCATGGCTCTACTCTCGTCCGCGCGGACGGATTCCGGCAGTGGCAGGACTGTCATAGACCATCGAATTACTGCCACACTGGCTTCATGCTGAACAATGTGGCCGCCCTGCTGCTCGACGAGGTCCACCCCTTCGAGCTCGGCGTGCTGTGCGAGGTCTTCGGCCTCGACCGCAGCGACGAGGGCCTGCCGGTCCACGATTTCGCCGTGGTCTCCGCCGAGGGCCCGGTGCTGCAGACCCATGCCGGGTTCACCATCAGTACGCCGCACGGCCTCGACCGTCTGGACGAGGCCGACCTCATCGCCGTGCCGGCCGGCAGCCACTTCATCGAGCGGGACTACCCCGAAGAGATCCTCGACGCCCTGCGCCGGGCGGTGGAGCGGGGTGCACGCGTGCTGAGCGTCTGCTCCGGCGCGTATGTGCTCGGCGCGGCCGGACTGCTGGACGGGCGCCGCTGCACCACCCACTGGCGCCACGCCTCGGAGCTGGCCCGCCGCTTCCCGCGGGCCGTCGTCGAACCCGATGTGCTGTACGTGGACGAGGGCCCGGTCATCACATCGGCCGGTACGGCGGCCGGGATCGACGCCTGTCTGCATCTGGTCCGGCAGGCGTACGGCCCCGATGTCGCCAACGCGATCGCCCGCCGCATGGTGGTGCCGCCGCACCGGGACGGCGGGCAGGCGCAGTACATCAAGCGGCCGCTGCCCCGCACCCGGTGCGACACGGTCGGCGAGACGCTGGCCTGGATGGAGCGCCACCTCGATCAGGAGATGACCGTCGAACAGCTCGCCGTACAGGCGCACATGTCGCCGCGCACCTTCGCCCGTCGCTTCCAGCAGGAGACGGGCACCACTCCGTACCGCTGGCTGCTCCGCCAGCGGGTGCTTCTGGCGCAGCATCTACTGGAGACATCCGATGAGACGGTGGACACGATCGCCGGTCGCACCGGCTTCGGAACTGCCGCCGCGCTGCGCCATCAGTTCGTACGATCGTTGGGCACCACTCCAAATGCGTACCGTCGCACCTTCCGCGGCCCGAGCACTATGACCGAAGTGGCCTGATCCATAACGGACCTGAGGCCCAATCATTCGCCCAGCCATTGCGCACACCTGTCCATGGACCACGGCCCCCGCGACGCGCAAAATGCGAGGGCACTCGGCGGCCGTGGCCCCGCCCGAGGTGCTGCTCACGCTGCGTGAATGGCGGGGATGCCAGGGCGGGTTCACGCTCACCGACCGGGCGAGGATCGTGCCAAACTCCGGACGACGGGCTCGGCGCGGCTGACGGCGAAGACCGCCTGACGCGGCGCGCGGAAGGGCCCCGTACGCCGGTTCGGGACGGACCGGCGTACGGGGCCCCTTGTGTGTCAGATGCCGCAGTTCGGCGCCGCCCAGAAGTGGCTGGGGCCCTGGTTGACGTGGACGTGGTCGCCGTGGTCCGGGTAGCCCGGGCCGAGGATCCCGTTGAAGCCGTGGTTGCGGGCCTCCTTGGCGAGGGTGCACAGGGCGTGCGGTCCGGCGCCGAGATCGGCGGCGTCCCCGTACAGATGACGGCTGTTGGACGCGCCGCCGACCGCACTGTTGCAGGAGGTGGAGCGGAAGCCGCTGGTGATCCGGATCGACTGGTCACCGAGCGCGTGCCGCAGCGCCTCCAGCTTCCACATGGTGCTCAGGGCATTGGCCTTCGCCGTGCCCGCCGCGACGGCACCACCCGCCCAGGTCGTATTGCACTGGTTGTGCTCGGCATAGGTGAAGTGGACCGGGGTGCAGTCGTTGTCCTGGAGCTCATAGATCTTGGCCTGGGTGGCCGGGCCCGCGATGCCGTCGGCGGCGAGGCCGTAGGCGGCCTGGAAGCGCTTGACGGCGGCGGTGGTGGCCGGCCCGTAGGAGCCGTCGACGGCGAGCACGGAGTTGTAGCCGGGGTAGCCGGCCACCCGTATCTGGAGCTGGACGACGTCATTGCCGGTGGCGCCGGGGGACAGTGTGCGGGTCCAGGTGTAGCAGCCGTCGGCCTGTGCGGTGCCGGCGGTCACCACGGCCCCGCCCAAGGCGAAAGCCATGGCCATGACAAGACCCAGCAGGAGTCGTGCGGTGCGTCTGAGCATGGAGGCTCCCTACCATGACGGAGATGTGGTGAGAGAGCTTGTCGGACGAGTCGACGCGCGTCAACTACGCATGGAACAACGGCAGTTGACGGTCCGCCGAGGGGCGGAAACGGCGGGCCCGGGCCGCCCTCGCAAGGGAGACCGGGCCCGCCCGGTGGCAACCGGATGCTCAGTCGTTCGGCACGGTCTCGTAGCGCGGTGTGTTCTCCGCCATCTGCCGCAGCGCGTCCTTGCGGTCCCGCTTCGAGAGCCGGTCGATGTACAGGTATCCGTACAGGTGGTCCGTCTCGTGCTGGAGGCAGCGGGCGAAGTAGCCGTTGCCGCGGATCTTGACCGGGTTGCCCTTGGCGTCCTGCCCGCGGACCACCGCGTAGTCCGGGCGGGCCAGCGAGGCGTACGCCGTCGGGACGGAGAGGCAGCCCTCGTTGGAGTCGTCCAGGACCCGGTTCTCGGGCGCCAGCTCCTCCAGCACCGGGTTGCAGACGGCGCCCACGTGCCGCACACCGTCGTCGTCCGGGCAGTCGTAGACGAAGACCTTCAGATCGACGCCGATCTGGTTGGCGGCAAGACCCACGCCCTCCGCCGTCCGCTGGCTCGTGAACATGTCGTCGATCAGCCGGCCCAGCTCGTCGTCGAACTCGGTGACGTCCTTGCACTCCTTGTGCAGCACCGGGTTGCCCACGACCGTGATCGGACGGGAGGTGCCGCGCTCACGATGTGCCGCCTCGCGCGCCTCACAGTCCTCGGTGTCCACGACGAAGCCTTCGTCGTCGACGCTGATCTGCTCGTCCGTCTCCTGCTGCGCCATGTCCGCCGTACGCCTTCCTCAAAACCTGAAACCCGGACGTCCGATGGACCGGGTCCCGGGCACCCGAGCACCGCGATCGGTGCCCGTACAGCCTACGGGCACCGATCAGCAGACTTCTTCGAGATCCCGCCACTCACGGCTGTCCGGGCTGTCCGCCACCCAGCCGTCCAGCAGTCCGCGCACCAGCCCGGCCGGTGCCGCTATCCCGCACTCGCGCTCGGGCACCCACAGCTCACCGGCGGTGCGGTGCCCCAGCGGGCCCGGATGCCCCGGCTCGCTGTGGTCGTGCGGGTCCAGGTGCTCGCCGTCGCCCTCGTCGCTCTCCATCCGGCTCTCCGAGCAGGCCCTGCAGAGCAGCCGCACGGAGGACGACCAGTCCTCGGCGGCGAACCCGGCGTCGGACGCCAGCTGCTCCAGGGCGTCCCGGTCCGCCTCGGTGGCCGCTTCGAGCAGCACGACCCAGGTGGGTACGGGGGACGGCGCCCACAGCTCGATCTCGTCGAAGACGGGGTACGAGGGGCCGGCTGCGGTGACCCGCTCTCCGTGCGGCACGCCGTCGTGCAGGACGACCTCGCCCCAGCGGCGGCCGGACGACGGCAGCGGGATGGAGAGCACTTCCGTCCGGGCCGGATCGAGCCTGCGGCCCCAGACGACCTCGGCCTCGCCCTCCGGCGACAGCCGTACCGCGGCGCTGCCCAGCTCCATGCCGACCGGCTCGCTGTTGGCCGCCGAGGTGTACTGGCCCGCGCCCGGCACCTTGAGGCCGTACGCCTGCCAGGCCCTGCGCGCCAGCGGCCAGTCCTGCAGTGCGGTGGCGGCGATCCCGACGTTCCACCAGTCGGGAGCACCGGATTCCTTGTCGAGCAGCGCGACGGCTCTCAGGCCGGCGGCTCTCGCCTGTTCCCAGTCGTGCCGGAATTTGTGCAGCAGTGCCAGGTTGAACCACGACTCGGAGAGCCAGGGTTCCAGGTCCGCCGCACGTGTCAGCAGCGCGCCCGCGTCCTCGTACCGGCCGTCGCCGATCAGCGTGAACGCGCGGTCCGTGGCCTGCCGCCAAGAGGCGGAGGGCCGATGCCGTACCTTCCCGAAGATCCTCACGATTCCCGCCTGTCCCGACTGGACACCCTCGTTTTCCACTCTTCTTCGCATCCAACCATGCCGGGCCGGACACCCGCTCATTACCCATGGGTTACCCAGGCAGAACGGGGGTCGGACCGCCCCTGGCCAGGACCCTTGCCAGGGATTCCACGACCTCGGGCTGATAGTCGTGACCGGTACCGAGCCTGAGTTGTTCCAGCGCACCCAGCGGCCCGATGAGACTTTCCCCGGAGAGGTCGTCGTATGCGTTCACGACCCTGACGATCCTGGCGGACAACGGCTGCTCGCGATAGGGGTCGGCCTGCCGTTCCACCACGACGGCAACCTCGGTGTCCACCCCGGTCTGCCGGACGACGGCCCCTCCGAGCAGCGCGATGCGTCGCTGCTCGGCGGCGGGCAGGGTGGCCGTCGCTCCGTCCGGGACCGGGTCGACGAGGGAGAGCTGGCCGATGTCGTGCATCAGGGCCGCGTACTCCAGCACGGTCAGCTCGCTCCCGGAGAGCCCCAGCTCACGCCCGACGGCCGTGCAGAGTACCGCGACCCTGCGGGCATGCCCGTGCAGGGTGTATCCGGCGATCTCGGTGGACCGGGCGAGCGAGGTGATCGTCTGCCGGTAGGTGGTGCGCACGGCGACGAACCGGCGGAACGAGACCTGGGTCAGCAGCAGCGGTACGCACAGGACGGGCAGCGCCCACAGCCCGGCGACGGCGACCCCGAGGGCCATCACGACCCCGGTCGCGCAGACCGCCGAGCCGATGCCGATCAGGGCGCGCAGCTCGTCGCGGAGCAGCGGCCCGTACGGGAGGGGGGTGCCTCCCATGCTCTTGAAGCCATGGGGGACGGTGCGCGAGCGCAGCAGCAGGGCGGCGAGCACGGCGTCGCACAGGGCGGTCAGGGCGAGGAGCAGGAGCATGAAGAGCACGTAGTACGGGCCTTCGCCGAACCAGTCCGCGGTGCGGCCGGAGTTGTACAGCGGCTGGAAGCACACGGCGGCGAAGGTGACGGTCAGGATGCGGCGGGCCACCCGGTCGGGCGCGGGTCCGCTGCCGCGTGCCACATGGGGCACACAGGCGACGAGCAGTGCCGCGACGAGTACGGCTACCACCTGGAGGACGCCGTGGGTGGTGGGTGCGCCGCCGCTGCGGCCGAGGAGGGCGTACGCGAGTGCGCCGGCGGCTCCGAGCGGCGCGGGCTCGCGCTCGCCGGGCAGCGCGCCCCAGCGGGCCAGTTCACCGACGGTGATGAGCACCCCGAAGGCGAGGGCGTGTCCGGGTTCGTGGACACCGTCCCAGAGGGTGTGGCCCAGCCCGGCGACGGCGAGCATCGCAGCTGCGCCGCGGACGGCGAGGACGACGGGGGGCAACCGCGACCCGGCCCGGGTCATCGGCCCCGGTCCGCGGACGGCTGCGGACCGGGGCTGCCGGGGCCGTCCGGCGGCTGAGGACGGACCAGTCCCCGGACGGCCCCGGCACCCCCGCCCGCCGCCTCCCTCCGCGGCCGCCACATCGCCTCGTCCGCCGTCACCACCACTGTCGCCGCCGACCACCCGTGCCGGTCCACCGCCCGCACCAACGCCCGCACCATCTGCGGATCGAACTGCGTACCCGCACACCGCTTCAGCTCTTCCAGCGCCGCGGGCACCGGCCTCCCCCGCCGGTACGACCGGGTCGACGTCATCGCGTCGAAGGCGTCCGCCACCGCGACGACCCGTGCGAACTCGGGGATCTCCCGCCCTCTGAGCCCGTACGGGTAGCCGCTGCCGTCGAGCCGTTCGTGGTGGTGCAGGATCGCGGCCCGCGCCTCGCCGAGGAAGCCGATGCCGCGGACGATCTCGTGCCCGTACTCCGGATGCAGTTCGATCACCCGCCGCTCCTGAGGGGTGAGCGGTCCGTCCTTGCGGAGCACCCGGGTGGGGACGCCGAGCTTGCCCACGTCGTGCAGGATGCCGGCGAACCGGAGAACCTCCAGCCGGCCCTGGTCCATGCCCAGTTCGCGGGCGATGAGGACGCAGGCCTGCCCGACCCGTTCGCTGTGGCCGCGGGTGTACGTGTCCTTGATGTCGACTGCCTGTACCAGTGCCCTGATGGTGGCGCGGTGGGCGGCGTGCTCGCGGTGGTACTGGGCGAAGACCCAGCAGGAGATGTACATCGGCAGCAGGACGATGAGCGCGGACAGCGGCCCGTACGGACCGCGCCACAGGACGGCCATCATCAGCCCTGCGAGGCCGTGCACCAGATGCGGTCCCAGCGAGCGGGACAGCAGTCCGCTCCAGGCACGCCGGACGGGCAGCCGTTCGGCCGCGACCAGGATGGAACCGTCCAGAACGGTCAGGACGAGACTGAAGACCAGGACGGCGACACAGGCGGGCAGCAGGGCGTACGGGAGGTCGGGGAGCCGGCCGGGGCCGGTACCGGTGCCGGTGCCGCCGAGCGTGGCGGCGCCGCCGAGCAGACCGTGTACGGACGAGGCCGCCCAGACGGTGACGGCGAGCTGCGCGGTCCGCCAGACACGCCGTGCGGTGGCGGGCGGGGCCTCCACCGGGCCGACGAGTGATCCGGGGATCGCGACCAGGGCGGCCGCGGCCGGCGGCAGCAGAAAGGCGGCGGCGAGCAGCAGCGGAAAGAACGATCCGGGGCCGATCGGCACGGAGCTGCCGAAGAAGGGGCAGCGCCCGGGGAGTTCACAGACCAGATAGAGCCCGGTGAGCAGTCCGACGGTGGCCCACGGGGTCCCGGCGCCCGTTCCCAGCGCGGGGAGCACACATGACAGGGCGCCGACCGCGGCCGTCAGAATGTACGCGCGCGCCGTCCCGCGTGTGGCTCCCACCCGCCCCGCTCGCCCCCCAACATGGTCAATGAAGGCGCCAGGCTAGCGAGTTGTGTTTCCCGTCGAGCGTCGATGAGCCCGATTAGCACATTCGGGTGATATGCGCGGGACGCGGGCGGTACGGGGCGCGGCTACGAGTGACGGCCGCCGGGAGTCACTCCTTGGCGACGGTCGGCTGACCGGTCTCCGACGCCGTCACGTCCTGCTCGGGCACTGCCTGCCCCGAGCGGATCAGGTCGATCCGGCCCATCACCTTCGAGCGCAGATCGGTGGGCACGTCGTCCTGGCCGCAGCAGCGCTTCACCAGCTTCTTGACGGCCTGTTCCAGGCCGTACTTCTCCAGGCACGGGGAGCACTCCTCGAAGTGCACCTCGAACTTGGAGCAGTCGCTGTCGGGCATCTCGTGGTCGAGAAACTCGTAGAGATGATCGAGGACCTCTGAGCAGTCCGTCTCGTGCGGCTCTCCGCAGCTCATGAGCCCGAGCCTTTCCGATCGTCCGACTCTCCGGCACCGGCCGGGACGAGCCCGCGCTCACGGGCGTAGTCCTCCAGCATGCCGCGCAGTTGGCGGCGGCCCCGGTGCAGTCGGGACATCACCGTACCGATGGGAGTCCCCATGATGTCCGCGATCTCCTTGTAGGCAAAGCCCTCTACATCGGCGAGATACACGGCGATGCGGAACTCTTCGGGGATCGCCTGCAGAGCGGACTTCACATCCGAGTCGGGAAGGTGGTCGAGAGCCTGCGACTCCGCGGAGCGCAGACCGGTCGACATGTGCGACTCGGCGCGCGCCAGCTGCCAGTCCTCGATCTCCTCGGCGGCGCTGCGCTGAGGTTCGCGCTGCTTCTTGCGGTACGAGTTGATGAACGTATTGGTGAGGATGCGGTACATCCACGCCTTGAGGTTGGTGCCCTCACGGAACTGGTGGAAGGATCCGTACGCCTTGGCATACGTCTCCTGGACCAGGTCCTCGGCGTCTGCGGGGTTGCGCGTCATGCGCAGCGCGGCCGAGTACATCTGGTCGAGGAAACCGAGAGCGTCCCGCTCGAAGCGCGCGTTGCGCTCGGCAGTCGTCTCCTGTGCGCGGCCGTCGTCGGTCCCTGTGTCGGTCCCAGTGACCGGACCCACCTCCTCCAACGCTGTGGCGGAGCCGAAACCGGACCCGCTCGAATCGGAGAATAGTCGACCTTGCTTCGAGACGGGCTGTCGATCCGATCCGCTCAGTGCCCGCTCGGGAGTGGTCTTGGCCGCATGCAGGACCGTCCACTCCAGGTCAGCGGCGTTCGAGCGGCGCGGGCAGATGGTCGAACCCATGCGACGGACTCCCTCTCCACGTACGACGTTGATGTACCGATGTCAGCCACAACAGTGGCCCCTCGCTCAACATTCCCGGGGGTGTGCCCGGGCCGCCGCCGTGGCTGTGACCGGCCCCACCCGCAGGGGCGTACGTCAGACGAGGGTGGACAGCCACGCGGTCACGGCGGCGGTGAGGATCTCCATCGCCTGATCCTCGGTCAGGCCGGACTTCTTCGGTACGGCGAACCCGTGGTCGCCGTACGGCACCTCGGTGATCTCGTACTCCCCCGGAGGGAACTCGGCGGGCCGCCCGAACGGGTCATTGCCGCCCTGCACGACGAGCGTGGGTACTCCGCACCCGAGGAGCTCGTCCTTGCGGGACTTCTCCGGCTTCCCCGGCAGATGCAGCGGAAAGCTGAGCGCGAGGACGGCATGGGCGCCGAGCTCCGCCGCCGTACGGCAGGCCACCCGTGCCCCTGCGCTGCGCCCTCCCGCGACGACGGGCAGCCCCGCGGCGGTGAGCGCGGGCCACAGGCCCCGCCATCCGGTGTCCAGGGTCTTCGGGGCGGGCGCGATTTTCTTGCCGGCGACCCGCCACGGCTGCTCCACGAGGGCGACGGTCACCCCGTGGGCGGGCAGCGCGGCGGCCAGGGCGCGCAGGTCGCGGGTCTCGATGCCGCCACCCGCGCCATGGCCGACCGCGAGCACCAGGCGTGCGTTCTTCGCGTTCTCGGCGGGCAGCCAGGTGATCCTGGCCGGCCCGGCCTCCGTGTCGACCGTCTCGGCCCTGCGGCCTGTCTCTGCAGTACTCACGCACCCCATCCTGCCCGGTCACAGGAGGCTCAGAAGAGCGTGTTCGCTTCCGGCGCGGCCAGCTCCTCCAGCAGCTCGGGACCGTTGTTTCGGACGTTGCTGACGGCCGTGGCCACCGGATAGGCCCGCATCAGCCCGCCCGGCGGCGGTGTGAGCAGCCCCTTCAGCTCCTCGATGTCGGTGCGCGACGGGTCGAGCCAGGCGTCCCACCGGTCCGGGGTCAGCATCAGCGGCATCCGGGGGTGGATGTCGGCGAGTGCGGCCGGGCCCTCGGCAGGGGCGACGGCGAGCGGGGTGGTCTCCGCCTCGGTCGTGATCACCGAGCAGGTCACCCACCAGGCCATCGGATGATCGTCCGGCAGTGTCCGGTCGCGCCAGAACTCGTACAGTCCGGCCATCGCGAAGACCGATCCGTCGGCGGGTGTCACGAAGTAGGGCTGCTTGCGCGGCCGCTTCTTCTTCCCCTTCTCCTCCAGCTGCCGCTCATCCGCACCGGTGACCCACTCGTAGTAGCCGTCCGCGGGCAGGATGCAGCGCCGGGAGACGAAGGGGCGGCGGAAGGACGGCTTCTCGTGGACAGTCTCCGCACGGGCGTTGATCAGGCGTGCGGCACCCTCGGGGGACTTCGCCCACGACGGTACGAGCCCCCATTTCAGGGCGCGCAGCTGGCGAACCGGACGCTGATCATCTGCGTCTTTCACAGGACGTTCCAGTACGGCGTAGACCTCCTTGGTCGGCGCCACGTTCCAATCGGGCGCCAAGGTCTCCGCCGGTTCCCACTTCTCGACCTGGAAAAGTCCGGTCAGATCCTCGGGCCGCCGACTCGCTGCATACCGTCCGCACATAAGTGCCAGACTGCCACGACCGTCACGACGACAAGACGCCGATACCGCAAGGAGCCGCCCACACCATGGACAGCACCGATCTGGGCAATCTGTGGGACCGCGTCTTCGGCACCCAGCCCGCACCCGAGCAGTGGCTGGTGGTGGTGACCGGAACGCTCGCACTGATCGCCGTCGTACCGAACCCGATATGGCGGCTGAGCCGCAACGCGATCACCATCGCGCACGAGGGCGGGCACGGGCTGATCGCCCTGCTCACCGGACGACAGCTGTCCGGCATCCGGCTCCACTCGGACACCAGCGGGCTGACGGTCAGCCGCGGCAAGCCGACCGGCATCGGGATGATCCTGACCGCGGCTGCGGGCTACACCGCCCCGCCGCTGCTGGGGCTGGGCGGGGCGTGGCTGCTGGTCGACGGCAGGATCACGCTGTTGCTGTGGGTGGCCACCGCACTGCTCGCCGTGATGCTGGTGATGATCCGCAATGTGTACGGGGCACTGACGGTGATCTTCACCGGATCGGCCTTCCTGCTGGTGTCCTGGCTCGCCTCGCCCGCCGTGCAGTCGCTGTTCGCATACACCGTGGTCTGGTTCCTGCTGCTCGGCGGCGTACGCCCGGCCTTCGAGCTCCAGTCGAAGCGGCGGCACGGCGGTGCGCCGGACTCGGACGCGGACCAGCTGTCGCGGCTGACGGATGTGCCGGCCGCGCTCTGGCTGTTCCTCTTCCACGCGGTGTCGCTCTGCTCGATGATCGGCGGCGGGCGCTGGCTGCTCGGCATGTGAGTGCCGGTGGCACCCCGCGACACCTACCACGCTTGCGTTACGTACCGGTTTCGTCTTATTTGATCGAGATTCGGGTTTGCGGTGAGCCACTAAAGTGAGGTTCATGACCGAAAGTGCCGTGCACCCCGCCCTCTGGCCCGCCCCCCGAGCGAGCGACGCCGTCGACGCGACCGTCACCGTGCCCGGATCGAAATCGGTCACCAATCGCGCCCTCGTCCTCGCCGCTCTCGCCGCCGAGCCCGGCTGGCTGCGCCGCCCGCTGCGCTCCCGCGACACCCTGCTGATGGCCGAGGCGCTGCGCGCGATGGGCGTCGGCATCGAGGAAGGCGTCGGCCCGGACGGCGCCGGCGAGGCCTGGCGGGTCATCCCCGCCGGGCTGCACGGCCCCGCCACGATCGATGTCGGCAATGCCGGGACCGTCATGCGCTTCCTGCCGCCGGTCGCGGCCCTCGCCGACGGCCCGATCCGCTTCGACGGCGACGCCCGTTCGTACGAACGCCCGCTCAACGGCGTGATCGACGCGCTGCGCGTACTGGGAGCCCGGATCGACGACGACGGGCGCGGCTCGCTGCCGCTGACCGTGCACGGCGGCGGTGCCCTGGACGGCGGACCGGTGTCGATCGACGCCTCCTCGTCCTCCCAGTTCGTCTCGGCGCTGCTGCTGTCGGCGCCGCGCTACAACCAGGGGGTGGAGGTGCGCCACACCGGCGCGAGACTCCCCTCCATGCCACACATCCGGATGACCGTCGACATGCTGCGGGCCGTCGGCGCCCAGGTCGACGAGCCGGAGACGGGCGGCGAGCCGAACGTATGGCGGGTCTCCCCCTCCGCCCTGCTCGGCCGCGATCTGACCGTCGAACCCGACCTCTCCAACGCCCAGCCGTTCCTCGCCGCCGCACTGGTCACCGGCGGCCGGGTCACCATTCCGGACTGGCCCGAGCGCACCACCCAGCCCGGTGACGCCCTGCGGGAGATCCTCACCACGATGGGCGGCAGCTGCGAGCTGACCGAGCACGGCCTCACCTTCACCGGTTCGGGCCGTATCCACGGCATCGACGTCGACCTCGGCGAGGTCGGCGAGCTGACCCCGGGCATCGCGGCGCTCGCGGCCCTCGCCGACGGCCCGTCCACCCTGAGGGGTGTCGCTCATCTGCGGCTGCACGAGACGGACCGGCTGGCCGCGCTCACCAAGGAGATCAACGAGCTCGGCGGCGACGTCACCGAGACCGCCGACGGGCTCCACATCCGGCCCCGGCCGCTGCACGGCGGTACCTTCCATACGTACGACGACCACCGGATGGCAACCGCGGGGTCGATCATCGGCCTTGCCGTCCCCGGAGTGGAGATCGAGAACGTGGCGACAACCGCCAAGACCCTGCCGGACTTCCCGCAGATGTGGACCGGAATGCTCGGGGCCTGAGACATGCGCCGCTACGGCAAGAACCCCGACGAGGACGACATCCGGTTCCGCCCCAACCCGAAGGGCAACCGGCCTCGCACTCATACCCGCCCGAAGCACGAGGACGCCGAGGAGGGCATGGTTCTCACCGTCGACCGCGGCCGCCTCACCTGTCTCGTCGACGACCGTACGGTCATGGCGATGAAGGCCCGTGAGCTGGGGCGGAAGGCCGCCGTGGTGGGTGACACCGTCTCCATCGTCGGCGATCTGTCCGGCGACAAGGACACCCTCGCCCGCATCGTCCGCATCGGTGAGCGCCGCTCGGTGCTGCGCCGGACCGCGGACGACGACGATCCGTACGAGCGGGTGGTCGTCGCCAACGCCGACCAGCTGGCGATCGTCACCGCACTGGCCGATCCGGAACCCCGCCCGCGGATGATCGACCGCTGTCTGGTCGCCGCGTACGACGGCGGGCTCTCCCCGCTCCTGGTGCTGACCAAGTCCGATCTGGCCTCCCCGGACAAGCTGCTGGAGGCGTACACCCCGCTGGGCGTCCCGTTCATCGTCACCAGCCGCGAGGAGCTGGAGAACGGCGACGCGGCGGAGCGGGTCCGCGAGCAGCTGCACGACCGGGTCACCGCGTTCGTCGGGCACTCCGGTGTCGGGAAGACGACGCTGGTCAACGCACTCGTGCCGAAGGACCGCCGGCGTACCACCGGGGTCGTCAACGCGGTCACCGGCCGTGGCCGGCACACCACCACATCGGCGCTGGCGCTCCCCCTGCCCGACTACCGCGGCTGGGTGATCGACACCCCCGGTGTGCGCTCCTTCGGGCTCAACCACATCGACCCCTCCCGGGTGATCCACGCATTCTTGGACCTGGAGCCGGGCACCGAGGACTGCCCGCGCGGCTGCACCCACGACAGCAATCAACCGGAATGCGCCCTGGACGCCTGGGTGGCGGACGGCCACGCAGATCCGGCGCGGCTGGAATCGCTGCGGCGGCTGATGTCCACCCGGGAGCGACGCGAAGGCGACTGACCCCGGCACGTTTGCGATCTGCTGCCGCAGGTAAGTGCATAATCACGCCCAGCGAGGCAAGGCGGTCACCGACGTGGGAGGGCACTGACGATGGCGTGGCTGCTGGTCGTGGTCGCAGGACTTCTGGAGACCGGCTTCGCCGTCTGTCTGAAACTCTCGCACGGGTTCACCCGGCTCTGGCCGACCGTCGCGTTCTGCGTCTTCGCCCTCGGCAGCTTCGGTCTGCTGACTCTGTCGCTGAAGAAACTCGACGTGGGGCCCGCCTACGCCGTATGGACAGGCATCGGCGCGGCGGGCACCGCGATCTACGGCATGGTCTTCCTCGACGACGTGGTCTCCACCCTCAAGCTGGTCTCGATCTCGCTGGTGATCGTCGGAGTGATCGGACTGCAGCTCTCGGGCTCGTCCCACTGACCGCGCGTCGCGCTCACACCCCGGCAATCCGTTCGCGAGAAGTGGCACGCGGCGGTGTGATCGGCGCCCGCGCCGACGTCACCCGGCCCGCGACCGCTGCTCCGCCTCGCGCACCGAGCGGTCACCCGGTAGGCCGCCACTCCACCACCTCGCGTACCAGCGGCGCCACCTCCCCCTCCGCCCCCGGGGGAGCCGGCACCAGCGCGTAACTCAGTGCGAGCCTCAGTGCGATCTCGCAGGTCGCGGCCAGTACCTCCGGGTCGTGCGGTGGCCGCCCCTCGTCGAGGGCGGCCACCGCTCGCGCTCCGACCTGGCCGAGCAGCTCGGCGGGCGTCGGCGTCCCGGCGTCGGCGCGCCGCTGGGCGGGGACGGGCGACGCGGTCGGCGCCGCGGGGTGTACGGGACGGGGTAATCGCTCACCCCAACAGCCTGTGAGTAGCCCTCTGACCAGGGCATTCGCTCGAACGGCGCGGACGGTCCAGGCGGCGGTGGCCGCCAGCCTGTCCCCCGTACCGCCTGCTGATCCCAGCGCCCGGTCGACTCCGGCCAGATAGCCGTCGGCGGCGTTCCGGACCAGGGCGCGGGCCAGGCCGTCCTTGCTGCCGAACTCGTTGTAGAGGGTCTGCCGGGAGACTCCGGCGGCGGACGCGACATCGACCATGCGCACCGCCGACCAGGGCAGGCCGGCCAACGCCGAGAGGGCGGCGTCCAGCAATGCGTCTCGCGCCGTGGGCATCATCGCCTCCCGCGCCAAGGGCTCTGCGTCCCAGAGTTGACGCGCTTGCGGGGACTGTCAATGGTCCGAGCGGCCGCAGGGTCCTGTAGCTCTGTTCACCTGCGGTCGATACTGTGACGACATGCCCGATTACCACGATGATCTACGACTCGCCCATGTGCTGGCGGACGCCGCCGACGCGGCGACGATGGACCGGTTCAAGGCTCTGGATCTCAAGGTCGAGACCAAGCCGGACATGACGCCGGTGAGCGAGGCCGACAAGGCCGCCGAGGAACTGATCCGCGGCCACCTCCATCGGGCGCGCCCGCGCGATGCGATTCTGGGCGAGGAGTACGGAATCGAGGGCACCGGCCCGCGGCGCTGGGTCGTCGACCCGATCGACGGCACCAAGAACTACGTACGCGGCGTGCCGGTCTGGGCGACACTGATCTCCCTGATGGAGGCCGGCGAGGAAGGGTTTCAGCCGGTGGTCGGCGTGGTATCGGCCCCCGCGCTGAACCGGCGCTGGTGGGCGGCGAAGGGTGCGGGGGCGTTCTCCGGCCGCAGTCTGACGTCAGCGACCCGGCTGCATGTGTCGCAGGTGGAGCGGATCGCGGACGCCTCGTTCGCGTATGCGTCGCTGAGCGGCTGGGAGGAGCAGGGCCGGCTCGACGGGTTCATGGATCTGACCAGGGCCTGCTGGCGCACTCGCGGGTACGGGGATTTCTGGCCGTACATGATGGTCGCCGAGGGGTCGGTCGACATCTGCGCGGAGCCGGAGCTCTCGCTCTGGGACATGGCCGCCAACGCGATCATCGTCCAGGAGGCCGGCGGGAAGTTCACCAGCCTGGACGGAGTGTCGGGCCCCGGCGGCGGCAACGCGGCGGCCTCGAACGGACTGCTCCACCACGAACTCCTGGGCTATCTGAACCAGCGCTACTGATCCGGATCGCGCCCCCGAGGGGCGTCGCGCACCACCGCACGCCCCTCGGATGATCTCGTCCCCCCTTGTTCCGGTCACGCATCGGTGCAAGTCTGAGAGTCCCCCCGCTTGTGAACTTGTGAACCGGCTCACGCAGTCGCTTCACGAAGGAGGTGGCTCTCTTCATGCTCGTCCGTGACGCCATGAGCACGCTGGTCCTCACCATCGGACCGACCCATACGCTCCGCCAGGCCGCCCGGCTGATGTCGGTCCGCCGCATCGGAGCCGCAGTCGTCCTCGACCGGGACACCAGCGGGCTCGGCATTCTCACCGAGCGCGACATCCTCAACGCGATCGGCTCCGGCCAGAACCCCGACGTCGAGACCGCCGCCACCCACACCACCACCGATGTGGTCTTCGCCGCGCCCACCTGGACCCTGGAAGAGGCCGCGGAGGCCATGACGCACGGCGGTTTCCGCCATCTGATCGTGCTGGACGACCACGGGCCCGTCGGTATTGTCTCGGTCCGCGACATCCTGCGCTGCTGGGCGCCCACCAGGCGCCGCCACCACGCGGAACTCGTCGGCTGAGCCCCCGTGAACGACCGGTGGGCCGGTCCCCTCCGAAGAGGGAACCGGCCCACCGTCGACGACAGGCGTCCTTGTCAGCCGCGCAGGGCCTGGACCGCGGCCTCCAGACGCTTGCCGAAGTCGCCGTCCGCCTGGCGGAAGTTGTTGATCGCGCGCTCGGCGATGTCATCGCGCGACACCTTGGCGATGAACCCGGCGAGGTTGTCGATCAGCCGGGCCTTCTCGTCCTCGGAGAAGAGCCGATAGAGGTTTCCGGCCTGCACGAAGTCGTTGTCCTCGGCATGGCTCGGGGCCTCGTGCGTGCCGATCTCACCCGTGACGGAGGTGGGCTCCCACAGGGGCCGGTCCGTCTGGGCCGGGCCACCGAAGCTGTTCGGCTCGTAGTTCTTCGCGCCCTTGTGGCGGCCGTCGTACAGGTAGCCGTCACGGCTGTTGGTGCGCGCCTCGGTAGCGTGCGGGCGGTTCACCGGCAGGTGGTCGGCGTTGATGCCGACGCGGTAGCGGTGGGCGTCGCCGTACGCGAAGAGACGGCCCTGGAGCATCTTGTCGGGGGACGGACCGATGCCCGGCACGAAGTGGGCGGGGCTGAAGATCGACTGCTCGGTCTCCGCGAAGATGTTCTCCGGGTTGCGGTTGAGCTCCAGCTTGCCGATCTCGATCGGCGGGTAGTCCTCGTGCGGCCACACCTTGGTGAGGTCGAACGGGTTGAAGCGGTACGTGGCCGCCTCGGACGCGGGCATGATCTGGACCTGCACCGTCCAGGACGGGAAGTCGCCGCGCTCGATCGCCTCGCGCAGATCGCGCTGGTGACTGTCCGGGTCCTCGCCGGCGAGCTTGTTGGCCTCGGCCTGGGTGAGGTTCTTGATGCCCTGGTCGGTCTTGAAGTGGTACTTGACCCAGAAGACCTCACCGGCCTCGTTGTTCCACTGGTACGTGTGCGAGCCGTACCCGTTCATGTGGCGCAGCGTGGCCGGGATGCCGCGGTCACCGAAGAGCCAGGTCACCTGGTGGGTGGACTCGGGCGACAGACCCCAGAAGTCCCAGACGTTGTCCGCCTCCTGCGAGCCGGTGTACGGGTCGCGCTTCTGGGTGTGGATGAAGTCCGGGAACTTGATGGCGTCCTTGATGAAGAACACCGGGGTGTTGTTGCCGACGAGGTCGTAGTTGCCCTCTTCGGTGTAGAACTTCAGCGCGAAACCACGGGGATCGCGCACCGCGTCGGCGGAGCCGAGGTTGCCCGCAACGGTGGAGAAACGCAGGAACGTCTCGGTCTGCTTGCCGACCTCGGAGAGGAACTTCGCCCGGGTCCACTGCGAGACGTCGCGGGTCAGGGTGAACGTGCCGTACGCACCGGCGCCGCGGGCGTGCACGATGCGCTCCGGAATGCGCTCGCGGTTGAAGTGCGCGAGCTTCTCCAGCAGCGACTGGTCCTGCACCAGGACCGGACCGCCGACGCCCGCGGTCTGACTGTTCTGGTTGTCGGCGACCGGCGCGCCGGCCTCCGTGGTGAGCGGTCCCTGCGTCACGTGCGCCTCCTGCGTCGTTCCTGCACATTCGTCATGTCCTGCACAGCCTGTCCCTTGGCGTATGCCGATCCCGATCCTACAATGGACATTGTCCAAGTCAAGCGAACATCCAAAGTCACACCCGTTCGGGACCCGGTCCCCCCACTGTTAGGCTTGTTCCCATGAGTGACCTGTTGGAACGACTTCGCGGACGCGGCTGGCGCATGACCGCGCAGCGGCGCGTCGTGGCCGAGGTCCTCGACGGGGACCATGTGCACCTGACGGCTGACGAGGTCCACGCCCGGGCCGTCGCCAAGCTGCCCGAGATCTCCCGCGCCACCGTCTACAACACCCTGGGCGAGATGGTGACGCTCGGCGAGGTCATCGAGGTCTCCACGGATCGCCGGGCCAAGCGGTACGACCCGAACGCACACCGCCCCCACCACCACCTCGTCTGCGCGAGCTGCGGCACCATCCGCGACGTGCACCCGGCGGGCGACCCGCTCGCGGACCTGCCGAGCGACGAGCGGTTCGGTTTCACGGTCTCCAATGTCGAGGTGACTTACCGCGGCATCTGCCCGAACTGCGCCGCGACGACCTGAGTCCCGCCACGGAAGGCCCCGGTGCGAGTATCCCGCGCACCGGGGCCTTCCGCATGAACACTCACAGGGGATGACATGCATCCCCCCAGCACGCGCGCGCCCCCTTCCCGAATCTGACGGGTAGTCATATCGTCTGCGGCGATCACGTCCGCCCCGCGGCGGATCCGCACCTCGATACGCGCGAGGAGAGACCCGTGGGAGATCCGCACCCGCCCCCACCCACAACCGCAGCCACCAGTCCCAAACTCCGCGCCGACGCGCTCACCCGCTCGTTCGGGCGCGGCGCCAAGGTCCTGTCCGCCCTCGGCCCGCTCGATCTCTCCGTCGCACCGGGCGAGTTCACCTGCATCGTCGGCCCGTCCGGCTGCGGCAAGTCCACGCTGCTCAGGATCGCCGCCGGACTGCTCCGCCCCAGCTCCGGCGAGCTGTCCATCCGTACGACCTCACCCCGTCCGGCAGCGATGATCTTCCAGGACTACGGGATCTACGACTGGAAGACCGTGCTCGCCAATGTCCGGTTCGGTCTCGACATCCAGCGCATACCGCGCAAGGAGGCCGACGCCAGGGCGCGCGACTGGCTTGCCCGGATGGGGCTCTCCGACTTCGCAGGGGCGTATCCGGCCGCCCTCTCCGGCGGGATGCGGCAACGGGTCGCGATCGCCCGCGCCCTCGCCGTCGAACCCGAAATGCTGCTGATGGACGAACCGTTCGCGGCGCTCGACGCCCAGCTGCGCACGATCCTCCAGGACGAGCTGCTCGACCTCACCCAGACCACCCGTACCACCACCCTCTTCATCACCCACAGCCTCGAAGAGGCGATCGTGCTCGGGGACAGGGTGCTGGTGATGTCCGCCAGACCGGGGCGGATCATCGCCGAGCGCCGCCCGCCGTTCGGCCGGCCGCGCACCGGCGGGGTCCGGTCGGCACCCGAATTCACCGCGCTGAAGAGCGAGTTGTGGGAACTTCTGCGCGGCGAGGTGCGCAGGGAGGCGGTCCCGGCATGACCACCACAGTGAACGCCACGAAACCCGACGACGGCGTCCTGATCCGCAGACCGGGCCCGCAGGAGCTGCACCCGGTACGCACCCACCGCAGGCGCCGCGCCCTGGAACTCACGCTCGCCGTCGCCGTACCGCTGCTCCTCGTGCTGCTCTGGCAACTGGCCGCGGCGCAGTCCTGGATCGACGACCGGGTCTACCCCGCCCCCTCCACCATTCTGGCGGACGGCTGGGACCGGGCGGGCGCTGGTGAACTGTGGCCGGATGTATGGGCCACACTCAAGCGGGTCCTCGGCGGCTATGCGATCGGCACCGTCGCGGGATACGCGCTCGGCCTGCTGATGGGCTCGCTCTCACTCGTACGGGCGGCTCTGGAGCCGTTGCTCGATGCCCTGTACGTCGTGCCGAAGCTGGCCCTGCTGCCGGTCTTCCTCAATATGTTCGGCCTCGGTGAGGGACCGCAGATCGCCCTGGTCGCCGCGACCGTCTTCTTCTTCGTCTGGATCTCCACCATGGCGGCCGTACTCGCCGTCCCGGTCGGCCACCGTGATGCCGGTCAGGTCTTCGGCGCCTCGCCCTGGCAGATGTTCCGCCATGTGCTGCTGCCCGCGTCGCTGCCCGCGGTCCTGGTCGGAGCACGAATCGCGGCAGGGGTGGCCGTGCTCGTCATCGTCGCCTCCGAACAGATCGCCGCGGCCGACGGTCTCGGCCATCTGATCTTCGACTCCCGGGCGCTGTTCCGGAACGACGTGATGTTCGTCGGCATCGTGTGTGTGGCGGTCCTCGGTGTCGTCTTCTCCGAAGTGGTGAGGATCGCCGGGCGGCTGCTCACACCGTGGGCCCCGCGCGACCGCGGCCGCAGCCAGTCCTGAACGGCTCCCCATGTTCTTCGTACGGAGGCACTGTGCGTACACATACCCCCTTCACCTGCACCGCCGTGCTCGTCACGGCATCCCTGCTCGGCGCGGCCGGCTGCGCCGGGAACGACTCCGCCGACAACAACGCCGCCGCCGCGCCACGCACCGTCAAGCCCGTCGCGGGCTGTGGCGCCGACAGCTGGACCGACCCGGCCGACCTCGCCCCCGACCGGAAACCGGCCCGCTGCGACAAGGGCGCCCCGGCGGCCCAGCCCCTGGCGAAGAAGCGGAAGATCACCGTCGCCACTGGCACCCTGAGCGCGGAGTACGTCGCTCCGCTCCAGGTCGCGGTGGCGAAGGGCGAGTTCGCGAAAGAGGGGCTGAACGTCGAACTGAAGGTACTGCCCACCCCGGACGCCCTGCCGCTGCTCGCCAAGGGCGATGTGGACGCCCAGTGGGCGGCTCCCGAGGCAGCCGTGATGAACGGCATCAACGGCGGCTTCGACATCAGGTGGGTGGCAGGGAACTTCTCCCCCGACCCCACCTCCAAGAGCGGCCTGTGGGTGCGCCTCAAGGACGGCGAGAGCGCCGATCACGTCGAGATGGCGGGCCGGAAGATGGGCACGATGATCGGCAAGGGCTCGGTCATCGCGTACCCGATGGACACCTCCCTGAAGAAGCACGGCGGCGGCCTCGACAAGATCAGCTTCCAGCAGCTCGGTTCCGCGGATGTGCTGACCGCGCTGCAGAACGGCGGCGTGGACTCGGCCTGGCTGCTCGACCCGATCTGGCGCAAGGTGGACGGCGACAAGAAGTACGCGTTCCTGGGCGGCCAGCCCATCGGCGAACCGCTCGGCGGCCTGCTCTTCGGCCCGACGCTGCTGGACAAGGACCCGGACGCGGGCGTCGCCTTTCTCCGCGCCTACATCCGGACGGTGAACACCTACTTCGCCGGCGACTACAAGTCCGATCCCGCCTTCGTCGCCGAGCTGGCGAAGCTGATGAAGACCGACGAGGCGACGCTGCGGTCGACCCCGTCGATGCGCATGGACTGGGAGATACGGAAGGGCACGACGGACCGGCTGC
Source organism: Streptomyces sp. NPDC088246 (assembly GCF_044741025.1). Taxonomy (NCBI): domain Bacteria; kingdom Bacillati; phylum Actinomycetota; class Actinomycetes; order Kitasatosporales; family Streptomycetaceae; genus Streptomyces; species Streptomyces sp. NPDC088246. Next base: position 240,511 of record NZ_JBIURV010000005.1, on the reverse strand, counting down.
AGAAGGCGTACGCCGATTCGGGCGTCTCGAAGGGCACCCCGGTGCCGGAGACGAAGGCCGTCGACCGGGCGATGTACTCGGAGGCGGTCGGCCACAAGCTCTGACTCGCGCGCAGGGGTATGCGCAGAAGGCCGGATCCTCTAAAGGATCCGGCCTTCTGCTTTCAGTAGCGGGGACAGGATTTGAACCTGCGACCTCTGGGTTATGAGCCCAGCGAGCTACCGAGCTGCTCCACCCCGCGTCGTTGAACCCAACAGTACGTGACGCCCTGGACCAGCGCAAATCCGTTTCTGCGGGCCGTGCGGGGGCCGCCGCGCACCGCTTACGCGGTCAGCTCCTGATGCAGCGCCTCGCGCAGCCGGGCAGCCCGCTCGGCGACCTCCGCCGGGCCCAGTTCGACCGCCCGTGCGCACCAGCGCTGCCCCTCGGCGAGCTCCCCGCGGCGGGCGGCCAGCAGGGCGAGGCGCAGCGCGGCCCGGCCGTGCCCGTCGTTCGCGGCACGGCTCCACCACAGCGCGGCCTCGCGCTCGCTGCCCTCGCGGGCCAGCAGCAGCCCGAGGTTGAAGGCGCCGTTGCGGCTGCCCGACTCGGCGGCCTCGCGGTACCAGCGGGCCGCACTGTCCACGTCACCACGGGCCGCCGCGAGCATCCCGACACGCACCTGGGCGCGGCGGTGCCCCTGCTCGGCAGCCCGCTCGTACCACTCCTCGCACTCGGTCTTCTCCGGCATCGGCTCGCCGAGCGCGGGAGGTCCGGGCGGCGGCTGCCGCGAGTCCAGCACCCCGGCCAGCCGGAAGGCGGCCTCGGCGCTGCCACCGCCCGCCGCGCAGCGCAGATGACGCTCGGCCGCCTGCTCCTCGCCGTGGTGCAGCAGGGCCATGCCGACCTGGAGTGCCGCCTCGGTGTGGCCTGCCGCGGCGGCCCGCTCGTACCAGACCAGTGCCGTACGGTCCTCGTCACGTCCGGCGTGCAGGATGCCGAGATTGAAGGCCGCATCGACGCTGCCTGCCTCGGCCGCTTTGGAGAACCAGGGCTCGGCGCCGGTCGCGTCGCCCGCCTGGAGCAGGAGTACGGCCAGTGCATTGGCGGCCTCCCGGTGGCCCGCGTACGCGGCACGGCGGTACCACTGCTCGGCTTGCGGCGTACGGTCCTGGGCCGCGCAGAGCAGCCCCAGGTTGTAGGCCCCGTTGACGTCGCCCGCGTCCATGGCGGCGCGGTACCAGCGCTCGGCGGTCTGCTGCTCGCCACGGGCGGCGTGCAGGGCGCCCAGAGCATTGGCGGCGTTCCCGTCGCCGTCCTGGGCGGCGCGCAGCCACCACACGGCGGCACTCTCCTCGTCGCCCGCGTCACGCAGCAGAAATCCGAGCGCGCAGGCGGCCCGCGCCTCGCCGGCCTTCGCGGAGATGAGGTACCAGCGGCCGGCCTCCTTGGGCTCGCCGCGCTGTTCAAGGATGGCGCCGAGGTGCAGGGCGGCACGCCCGTGGCCACGCGCGGCGGCCTGCCGGTACCACTGCTCGGCCTCGCCCACGCGCCCGGTCGCCGGACCGGCCACGGGGCCGTCGTCCGAGCGCATCGCGGAACGGGTGGCAGCACCCAGACGACCGGCTGCGCCCGCGCCGGGTCCGGGACCCAGGCCCGGGCGGCCGAAGGCGTCGTGCGGGTCGTCGGCGGTGTTGCGGTCCAGCATGCGCGCGAGGCGGTACGCGGCCTCCCGGTGCCCCTGCTCGGCGGCGGCGCGCAGCCAGCGCTCGGCTCCGACGTCGCTGCGGTGTTCCAGCAGGTCGGCGAGGGCGTACGCACCCAGGGCATGGCCCTGCTCGGCGGACTGCCGCAGCCAGTACTCGGCGCCGGGCTCGTCGCCCCGCTCGCGGTAGTGGCGACCGAGGGCGTGCGCGGCGGCGGCGGAACCCGCGACGGCTGCGATACGCCACCAGCCGGCCGCGTCGTCGGTGTATCCGCGCTGGTGGAGGAGGACTCCCAGGTTGTTCGCCGCGGCCCGGTCGCCGTCGGCGGTAGCCGCACGCAGGTAGGGCTCGGCACCGTGCAGATCGCCGCGGCGAAGCAGCAGGGCACCGAGGACGCTCATCGACGTGGTGTCCCCGGCATCGGCGGCGCGACGATGGCGCGCCTCACTCTCGGCGCTCTCCGGGCTCTCCCGGGTCTCGGAGTTCTCCGGGGTCCCGGGATTCTCTGCAGCCTCAATGGCCCCGGCGCTCCCGGCGAACCCGGTGCTCCCCGCGCTCTCTGCACTCTCTGTGCTCTCTGTGCTCTCTGTGCTCTCGACGGTCGCGGCACACCCCACAGTCTCGGCGGTCTCGGTCGTCCCGATGATCTCAGTGGTTTCAGTGGTCTCGCTGTTCTCCGCGGCAGTAACACCAAAAGCCGCATTCATCACGCTATCCGGCCGATGAACGTGACGCTGCACAAACCGCCCTGTCTCCAACAGAGTTGCCCTGTCCCCCATAAATACCATCGTCGCACCACCTACAGCCCGCGTACCCCTGGTATATCGCGGCCAGTGAGGTCACTTCAGCGTTTTGTCGACATGCCCACAGAGAGATAAGTCAAACACGTCCGGACTCAACTCGTGCCCCGCGAACCGCACTTCACACCCACCGCACAAGAAAGTCACCGTGGCACGACGAAGGCCCGGATCCTCGAAAGGATCCGGGCCTTCGTCCATCAGTAGCGGGGACAGGATTTGAACCTGCGACCTCTGGGTTATGAGCCCAGCGAGCTACCGAGCTGCTCCACCCCGCGTCGTTGTGTTCAAACCGTACCACGACGCGAGGGCGAGCCTTTACCGAGTTACTCAGCCACCACCGCCGGCACCGGACGCTTTATCCGTACCATCCGAATTGCCCGCATTATTCGCACTGCCCGACTTGGGCTGGGCGGCCGCCGCACGCTGCAACGCGTCCTGCAGATCCGCCTGGGCCTTGCCGTAGGCGCTCCAGTCCTGCTTCTTCAGGGCTGCCTCGCCTTCCGCGTAGGCCTTCTGCGCATCCGCGATCGCCTTCTTCAGCGCCGCGTCACCGGTGGCCGGTGGCTGCGTGGTGCCTGGTGGCCGGGTGGCCTCCGAAGGCGGCTCGGTGGTGCCGGAGCCCGTCACCCCGAAGACCGCGTTGAGCGCCTCCCCGAGGCTGTTCTCGAAGACGGTCTTCGACCCGTAGGAGGCGGCGACCTTGCGCAGCAGCGGATAGTTCTGCGTGCCACCGCGCGTATACACCGGCTCGATGTAGAGGAAGCCTCCTTCGAGCGGCACGGTCAGCAGGTTGCCGTACTCGATGTCGGAGTCGGTTCCCTTGAGGTTTCTCACGAACTCGGCGACATCGTCGTTGCCGTTGAGCTCACTCTGCACCTGACCGGGGCCCTTCACCGTGCTGGTGACTCTCAACAGCCTTATCCTGCCGTAGTCCTTGCTGGCCGCATCCGCGTCCACCGCCATGAACGCCCCGAGGTCGGGCCGTCCCTTCGGGGTGAACGTCGTCGTCAGCGAGAACTTCTGGGCCGTCTGGTCCGGCATCTTTATGCTCAGGTAGTACGGCGGGACGGCGCCGGACTCCTTGTTGGTCGGGTCGTCCGGGACCTGCCACGCGTCGCTGCCGCTGTAGAACTGTGCGGGGTTGGTGACGTGGTAGCGGGTGAGCAGCTCGCGCTGCACCTTGAACAGGTCCTGCGGGTACCGCAGGTGGTCCATCAGGTCCTTGGGGATGTCGGCCCGCGGCTCCACCGTCCCCGGGAACGCCTTGCGCCAGGTCTTGAGGACCGGGTCCTTGGTGTCCCACTCGTAGAGCTTGACCTTGCCGTCGTACGCGTCGACGGTGGCCTTCACCGAGTTGCGGATGTAGTTGACCTGGTTCTGCTGGGCGACGACCGCACGCTGGTTGGTGGTCAGCGAGTCGGCCGTGGTGTCACCGAGCGTCGTACGCGAGGCGTACGGGTACCCGTTGGTGGTGGTGTACGCGTCGACGACCCACTGGATGCGGCCGTTCACCACAGCCGGGTAGGCGTCGCCGTCGATGGTCAGCCACGGGGCGACCGCCTCGACGCGCTCCTTGGGCGTGCGGTTGTAGAGAATCCGCGAGCCCTCGCCGATGGCCCCCGAGTAGAGGATCTGCGGCTCACTGAACGCCACGGCGTACGCGGCGCGGTTGAAGGCGTTGGAGAGACTGACCCCGCTGTTGCCCTGGTAGCTGGTGGTCTTCTCGCCGTCCTCCTCGTAGTCGAGCTCCTTCTGGGGCCCGCCGACGATGGAGTACTGCTCGGTCTTCTCGCCGTAGTAGATCTGCTGCTCGTACTTGCCGAGCTCACCCGTGGTCGGCAGACCGGACTCGGTGAAGTCCGGGGAGCCCTTCGGGTTCTTGCCGGTCGTCGTGCCCCGGGCCGCGATGGCGCCGTAGCCGTGGGTGTAGGTGAAGTGGTCGTTGATCCAGTTGCGCTTGGGGATGCCGTCGAGGTTGAGCTCACGCAGACCGATGACCGTGTCCTGGTCCTTGCCGGTGGCGTCCTTGTAGCGGTCCACGTCCAACGTCTTGGGGAACTGGTAGTAGTTCCTCTTCTGCTGGAGCTGCTGGAAGGCCGGGGAGACGACGTTGGGGTCCATCACCCGGTAACTGGCGGCATCGTCCGCGCCGGCGCGCAGCTTGGCGTCGTCGTTCGTCGTGCTCTTGCCCGAGTAATCGTCGACCTGAGCGTTGTCGATGTCGTACGCGTCACGCGTCGCTTCGATGTTCTTCCGGATGAACGGCGCTTCCTTGGCCTGCTCGTTCGGCTGGACCTGGAACTTCTGCACGATCGCCGGGTACAGCCCGCCGATCAGGATCGCCGAGAGCACCATCAGACCGAAGCCGATCACCGGGAGCTGCCAGGTGCGGCGCCAGAGCGTGGCGAAGAAGAGCACGGCGCAGATCGCGGCGATGCAGAACAGGATGGTCTTCGCCGGAAGGTAGGCGTTGGCGTCGACGTACCGCAGGCCCGTCCAGTTGTCCGTGGCCTTGAAGTCGCTGGACTTCACGGCCAGGCCGTACCGGTCGAGCCAGTACGCCACGGCCTTCAGCGAGACGAAGACACCGAGCAGCACCGACAGATGGCCGGTGGCCGCGCCGGTCGCCCGCGCGCCGGGGCTGGTGATGCGGAGGCCGCCGTACAGATAGTGGGTCAGCGCGGCGGCGATCAGCGAGAGCACCGTGGCCGCGAAGCCGAAGCCCAGCAGGAAGCGGTACCAGGGAAGGTCGAAGGCGTAGAAGGACACATCCAGATGGAACTGGGGGTCCTTCTGGTTGAACGCCACGCCGTTCACATACATCAGCCAGGTGCGCCACTGACCGGAGGCGGATGCTCCGGCGATCAGTCCGACGAGCGCGGTGATCGCGAGCAGCACCCACTTCTTGTACGGGGCGAGGCTCATCCGGTAACGGTCCAGGCTCTGCTGCTCCAGCGACATCGCGCTCAGCGGCGGCCGGAGCCGGTGCGCGAGCCAGATGTTCAGGCCGACGGCGATCGCCATCAGCAGTCCGAAGACGAGGAACAGCCCGATCTTGGTCCACAGGGTGGTGGTGAAGACGGACGAATACGCGACCGACCGGTACCAGAGCCAGTCCGTCCAGAACCCGGCGAACATGACGAACGCCATGGCGAGAACCGCCAGGACGCCCAGTGTCATGAGCAGGGTACGGGCGCGCCGGGACGGGCGGCCGACTCTGATCCGTGGCCCGGTCGGGCCTCCGCCGCGGTCCGGCATCTGGAAAGCCAACGTGCGCACCTCGAAGTTCGCGGGTCGTGTGAAGCGGGCCCAGCGATCGTAGAGCCCACCTATGCAACTTACTGAGGCTTTACCTAGTTCCCGTTCCCGGGGCGGAAGGAGGCAGGATGTTGGCCATGCCCAACGTTTCCCCCTCAGGCCCTCCGATGGCCGCGAGCCCCCTCACCGTCGCCGTGCTCGAAATCGACGAGTACATCTCCGGCCTCGGCTGGGACCAGCCGGCCCGGCTGTTTGCTCTCGTCGACACCGCCCGGCTGCGGACCCAGGAGCCGGGCCTCGCCGCCCAGCTCGGTCTCGACAGCTCCGACTCCCCGACCGCCTCACTCACCCCCATCGAGCAGGAGGAGCTTCCGCCGGGCACCGCCCTGGACGAATTCCTCGCCACGATCGCCTGGCCCGACGCGGTGATCGGATGCGCGATGACGGTGGAGCGGCTGATGCTGCCACCGTCCGCCGAGGCCTCCGTTCCGGAGGGGCTCAGCGATGCCCAGCTGACCAAGTGGGTCGCCAAGCACCCGGAGCGCCAGGAGGTGCGGATGACGGTGGCCGTCCTTCGGGACGGTACGCGCGAGTCGGCCGTACGGCTCCGCGAGAAGGACTCCCCGAGCGAGGTGCGGACCGGCGCCGGACTGGTGCCCGGGCTGGCCGACGCCCTGGCCGCGACCTTCGAGGCCTGACCCCGCCGCGTCCCCGCCGAGGGGACGCGGTCAGCCTGCCGAGCAGCTCGGCAGGTCGGCCGTGTCCCCCGTCCGGATCTTCTCCAGCGACTTCTTCGCGTCGTCGATCGTCTTCACCTTCACCAGCGTGAGTCCGCTCGGGGTGTCCGAGGCTGCGGCCTTGCAGTTGTCGTTCGGCGTCAGGAAGTACCGGGCGCCCGCGTCGCGCGCGCCGACCAGCTTCATGTTGATGCCGCCGATCGGGCCCACCTTGCCCTTGTCGTCGATCGTGCCGGTACCCGCGATGAACTTGCCGCCCGTGAGGTTGGTGGGCGTCAGCTTGTCGATGATGCCCAGGGAGAACATCAGACCTGCGCTCGGGCCGCCGACATCGGCGAGCTTGATGTCGATCCGGAACGGGAACGTGTGGTCCGTCCCGGCCTGGATGCCGACGATCGCGCGGTTCTCCTTGGGAGCCTTCGCGGTGGTGATGACGATCTTCCGGCTGCCCTCGGGCTCCTTGCCTGCCTTCTCCGCCGCCTGCGCCGTCTTCGCCGGGATGATCGTGAACGCGACGTCCTCGCCGGGCTTGTGGCGGGTGACGAGCTTCGCGACGTCCTCGGGCTGCTTCACCGCGCTGCCGTCGACCTGCTTGATCACATCGCCGGCGTGCAGCTTGCCCTGGGCGGGGCTGCCCTTGATGACGGTGGAGACCACGACGCGCGACGACACCGGGATGCCCAGCTCGGTCAGTGCGGCGACCTTGGCGCTCTCCTGGGACTGGCTGAACTCCTCGGCGTTCTCCTGCGTCGACTGCTGCTCGGTCTTGCCGCCGGGGTAGAGCGTGTCGTGCGGAACGACCACGCTGTCGTGGGCCAGCCAGCCGTAGACGGCCTCGACGAGGTTCATGTTGTAGTCGGCGCCGGTGACCCTGACCGTCGTCATGTTGAGGTTGCCGGACGTCGGGTACGTCTTGTGTCCGGAAATCTGCAGGACCGGTTCGCCTTCGACCTTGCCGAGGGTGTTCACGGTCGGGCCCGGAGACATCTCCGAATACGGCACGGGAATCAGCACGCCTGCGCAGAGCAGCGCGATGAGGATCAGCGTGGAGGCGAGCATCGTCGCGGTGCGGCGTGGCATGGAACGACAGTACGGGAAGGGTCTGTCAGTGCACCGTCGGGGCCGGTCCGGACGGGGCGTGGAGCCCGGCGTGGCGCCGTACCGGAGGGCGTCGGCAGCCGGCACCGCTGTGCGGATTGGCGACTGCGTACGTTCGACGGAGGAACGGAGGATCAGACAACATCGGAACCGGAGCGCGATTTCTCCATCGCCTCACGGAACCGGGCGTACCCGGCGAGTTCTGAGACATCACCGGCCGTGCTATTACGGGTGGCCCAGCTTCCCCATATCGCAGCACCGAGTGCAGCGAAAAGCGGAATCAGCAACCAAGCGAGTGCTGCCATGACGACCTCCCTACCCCATGAGCGACCGCAACTGATCGATCAGCAGATTAACCATCTGCAGGACCAACGCTCACGGCTGGGGTGCGGTTACGCAAATCGGGGCGGCCGACCACCCGATCGGCTTGCGCTCAGCAGGCGCCCACCCACTCCTCGGTGCCGTCCGAAAAGCGCTGGTGCTTCCAGATCGGAACTTCGTGCTTGAGGTCGTCGATCAACTTGCGGCACGCCTCGAACGCCTCGGCACGGTGGGGGCAGGAGACGGCGACGACCACAGCGAGGTCGCCCACCCGGAGGTCGCCCACCCGGTGGACGGCGGCCAGTGCCCGGACCGGGAATTCCGCGACGACCTTCTCGGCCACCCGGCGCAATTCGTCCTGAGCCGAGGGGTGGCAGGAGTACCCGAGCGCACCGACGTCCTGACCGCCGTCGTGGTTGCGCACCGTACCGGCGAAGAGCGCCGTGCCGCCCGCGGCGTCGTCCCCGACCGCCCGGAAGATCTCGTCGACCGACAACGGCGTGTCGCGAATCGCCAGCAGCCGGATGGGGTCGCCGGCCGCCTGCTCGCCGGGGTGGTCGTGGGTGGAAACCATGGGGCCCATGGTGCCGTACCGCACCGACATCGTGGAATAGCGTTTTCCACCGGCGGACCGCCTCTGACCTTGGAGCCTTCTACAGACGGACCGCAACCGCCTAGATCCGGCGGCGGGCCTTGCGGGCGCGGCGGACCAGGGCGGCGGTGCCGAGCAGCGCCACGGTCGCACCGGCGGCACCTGCCGCGGTGGCGTCCTTGCGGCCGAGCCGGCGTCCGGCGACGGTGTGCCGGCCCTCGACCTCTTCGAGGAGCGCGGCAAGCACCTCCTCGTTGGTCCAGCTCGGGCGCCAGCCCGCGTCGTGCAGCCGGCTCACGCTGACCACCCAGGGATGCATCGTGTACGCCAGATCGCCCGCCGGGGACGGGGTGAGGCCGATCCGGTGCAGCCTGGCGGCGGCACCGAGTGCCACGGCGGAGGGCAGTTCCATCCGGCGGACGCCGCTGAGCTCCTCGACCTCCTCCTGTTCGAGCCAGCCGTCGCAGCCGACCGCGAACTCGCCGTCGATCTTCTCCAGCGCGGCGTACTCCAGGGCCGTGACCAGGTCGTCGACGTGGCAGAACTGCCAGGTGGGGTGTGATCCGGCGACGACCAGGAGGCGCGGCGACTCGAAGTAGCGGGTCAGGGCGGTGTCCGTACCGCCGACCAGTACGGTGGGGCGGACCACGGTGACATTGAGGCCGGGGTGGGCGCGGGGTGCGCGACGCCCGAGCCGTTCGATCTCCAGGAGGTCGCCGACGCCGGTGGCCTCCGCCGTGGCACGCAGTTCGGCGTCCTCGGCGAGAGGGATGTCGTTGTCGGGCAGCGCCCCGTAGACCATCGCCGAGGTGCAGAGCACGACCCGGTGGACCCCGACGGCCGCGGCGGCCGTCAGCACGGTCTGGGTGCCGCGCACGTTGTAGGCGGTGCGGGCGGCGGGGTCGGTCTCCAGGTCGAGATCGAGTGCCAGATGCACGACGACATCTGCGCCTCGCAGCTTCTCGGCGATGGCGGGATCCCGTACGTCGAGGATGTGCCAGGTCGCCTCGGAGACTTCTCCTCGGCGTTCGTCGATGGCGATGACCTGCTTGATCTCCTCGGACGCCGCGAGACGTGCGGTGAGCAGCTCACCGACGCCCCCCGCGGCTCCGGTGACCGCGACGACGGGGCCACGGTTCCTGGAGCGGTTCTTTGCGGGCTTGTTCTCGGTCGCGGGTTCGGACAGGTTTCGCGCTGCGCGAACCTGAGGATCTGGGGAACTCACCGGGCGTCTCCAGCGGTTGTCTTCAGTACGTACCCGAATGACGCGTACGTACCAGGTGGCGTCCATCCTGCCGCAGGCCGGGAGCCGGCGGAGCACTGAGGCCCCAAGCGGACTTTTGGTGTCTACGCTGGATGGTGATGTCGGGCAGTCGCCGTCGGTTCGAGCCGGCGGCCCTACGAGCCGAGGAAACCCGTGAGTGACACCCCATTCGGATTCGGCCTTCCGCCGGAGGAGCCGGAGAACGGCGACGAGGGCAAGAAGAAGGACCCCACCGGAGGTGGGCAGGGTTCCGGCGGGCCGGCGAAGCCGTTCGGCTTCGGGCCCGGCGCGGGCGGGGACAACCCGTTCGCGGCGATGTTCGGCACGATGAACCCCAACGACCTGGGTGCGGCCTTCCAGCAGCTCGGCCAGATGCTGAGCTACGAGGGCGGCCCCGTGAACTGGGACATGGCCAAGCAGATCGCCCGCCAGACGGTCTCGCAGGGCACACCGGACGGCACCAAGGACGCGAGCGTCGGCCAGTCCGAGCGGTCCGCGGTCGACGAGGCGCTGCGCCTTGCCGACCTCTGGCTGGACGGCGTGACGTCGCTGCCCTCCGGTTCGGTCTCCACCGTGGCGTGGAGCCGTGCGGAGTGGGTCGAGGCGTCCCTCCCCGCCTGGCAGAAGCTGGTCGACCCGGTGGCCGAGCGCGTCGGTCTGGCCATGGGCGATGTGCTGCCTGAGGAGATGCAGGCCATGGCGGGCCCGCTGATCGGCATGATGCGGTCCATGGGCGGCGCGATGTTCGGCCAGCAGATCGGGCAGGCCGTCGGTGTGCTGGCGGGCGAGGTGGTCGGTTCGACCGACATCGGGCTGCCGCTGGGCCCGGCGGGCAAGGCCGCGCTCCTTCCGCTGAATGTGGAGAGGTTCGGCAAGGACCTCAGCGTGCCGCAGGACGAGGTGCGACTGTATCTGGCCCTGCGCGAGGCCGCCCACCAGCGGCTTTTCGCCCATGTTCCGTGGCTGCGCTCGCATCTGTTCGGCGCCGTCGAGGGGTATGCGCGCGGCATCAAGGTCGACACCAGCAAGCTGGAGGATGTGGTCGGCCAGTTCGACCCGTCGCAGCCGGAGCAGCTGCAGGACGCCCTTCAGCAGGGCATGTTCCAGCCTGAGGACACGCCGGAGCAGAAGGCCGCTCTGGCCAGGCTGGAGACGGCGCTCGCACTGGTCGAGGGCTGGGTGGACGCGGTGGTGCACGAGGCGGCGAAGTCCCGTCTGACCTCGGCGGACGCACTGCGCGAGACCATGCGCAGGCGCCGCGCCTCCGGCGGGCCGGCCGAGCAGACGTTCGCCACGCTCATCGGCCTTCAGCTGCGTCCGCGGCGGCTTCGTGACGCCTCGCGCCTGTGGGCGTCGCTCACGGACGCCCGCGGTCTCGACGGGCGCGACGCCCTGTGGGAGCACCCCGACATGCTGCCGACCGCCCAGGACCTGGACGATCCGGACGGCTTTGTGCATCACGAGCAGCTGGACTTCTCCGAGCTGGACAAGATGCTCGGAGAGGCCGCGAAGGGTCCGCAGAAGCCCGGGGCCGAAGCGGGCGACGCGGGCTCCGAGGAAGCCGACGACCGGAAGAGCGACGGCAAGGGCGAATCCGACCAGTGAGCCTGTACGACGACGCCGTTCTCGCACTGAAGGGGTACGGGAACCGGGTGGACCCGGCCCAGGAGGAACTGCGCCAGGTCTATCTGGATCACTTGGTCCGGCATCCCGACGGCATGTGGAAGGCCTGCGAAGCCGGACATCTGACGGCAAGCGCACTGGTGATCGATCCGGAGCGCGGCCGGGTCCTGCTCACCCTCCACCGCAAGCTGCAGATGTGGCTGCAGATGGGCGGCCACTGCGAGCCGCAGGACACCACGCTGGCCGCCGCGGCGCTGCGTGAGGCCACCGAGGAGTCCGGCATCAGCGGCCTGACCCTGCTCGCGGGCGGACCGGTGACGCTGGACCGCCACCCGATCCCCGCGCCCTGTCACTGGCATCTGGATGTGCAGTACGCGGCGCTGGCGCCGTCGGGCGCGACGGAGCAGATCAGTGACGAGTCGCTGGACCTGCGCTGGTTCGCGTACGACGAGGTCGCGTCGGTGGCCGATACATCGGTCGTGCGGCTGATGACGCGGGTCCGCGCAGCCCTGGAGCAGCGCGGGTAGGGGTCGGCATGCGGCACAGGTGAGGGGCGGTCTCCGGGGAGACCGCCCCTCAGCCGTGTTGTCCGTGCCGGTGCGCTGCGGCTCAGTTCCAGGAGTTGTTCTGGTTCTGGCCGTGGGCGCCGTGCTGGCCCATTCCGTACTGGGCCCGGACGCCCTGGCCGATCTCGTGGTTCTGCGGGGGCAGCACCTCGCTCGGCTGGACCAGGGCGAAGCCCTGGCCGAGGAAGCTGAGCTCCCAGCCCTCGCCGGTGTTGCCACTCCGCCGCCAGACGCCCGAGGAGTGCGTCTGGGCCTGCATCTGCACGCGCAGCGAGCTGGACCAGGCGACGATCGCGTCGGCATCGGCGTTGACGTACTTGTCCGGCGTGACCTGCATCATCAGCGGCTGGCCCGAGGTCATCAGAGCGACCTTGCCGGTGCCGGAGATGTTGAGCTGGTACTTGCCGGTGCCCGAAATGCCGTACTGGCTGTCCACCGCGATGACCTCGGTGTGCAGCGAGGAGTCGAGCGCCAGGACGTAGGCGCTGTCCACCGTCATGCCGTCGTGGTCGACGTCCACGACATGGATGTACTGCGCGAGGTTGGCGAGGTAGACGGTGCCCTGCCCGGAGCAGCGCATCAGGTCCAGGCCCTCACCGGTGCTCGCGCGGGCGCGGCGCTGCCCGTGCGACTGGTACTCGCCGTCGAACTCCATCAGTCCCTGATAGGCGACCATGGCGCCCTTGCGGGCGAGGACGTCGTCCTGGCCGGTCAACGAGACCCGCAGGAGCTGCGGGTTCTGGACGGTGTACCTGTCCTGGGACTGCTGTTCCGTGTAGCCGAAAAGCGGACTCTGCATGGTGTGTTCTCCCTCCCCCTCAGTTCCGGACCCGCAGGCGGTCGGTACTGTCCTCGCTCGGCTGTACGACGACGATGCCCTGGCCGGAGAAAGCCATCTGGTACGCCTCGCCGCTGCCACGCCCGATGAGCGAGGATGCCTTGAAGCTGCGCTTGCCCTTCACCTTGAGGTTCGGGGACCACGCCACGAGGGCGTCCGGGTCGACGTAGGTCTCGTCCTCGCCGCGTCCGCAGTCGACGACGATCGGTGTGCCGCGCGAGGTGATGGCGACCCAGCCGGTGCCCGAGATGCAGACGTTCCACAGGCCCTGGCCGGCGAACTTCGCGAGGCCCTTGACCCGCTCCACGCCCCAGGTGAGATGGCCGTCGAAGGCGAGGACGTTGGTGCCGTTGACCGAGAGGGAGTCGTTGTTGAGATTGATGACGACCACATCGGCGCCGTAGTCGGCGAGGTAGAGCAGTCCGTCGCCGGAGCACTTCATGATCGGTGCGCCCTCGCCGGTGATCCACTGGGAGGCGATCTGGCGGACGGCGGGCGGGTTGGGTTCGTACTGGATGAAGCCCTCGTACGCGACCATCGAGCCGGTACGTGCGTAGAGGTCCTGGCCGGTGGCCATGGCGACCTTGAGCATCGCACGGCCGTGGTTCTCCATACGGGCCGTGACGGGGGTCGGGGCGTAGCCCGCGAGTTGCTGGTTCATGACGGGCTCCCTCAGACCTCGTAGGGCTGGACGACGATGAAGTTGCCGGGGGCGCCCCGGAACTGAAGGTTCACGGTCTCTCCGCTGTGTCCCGGGTACGCGTTGCGGCGCAGCCGGACCTGGCTGGAGATGATCACCTGGGACGCGGACGACCAGGCCACGACGGCATTGCAGTCGGCGAAGGTGGTCGGGGTGACGGGCAGGACGACAGGGACGCCGTGGGTCTTGATGACGACCGTGCCAGTGCCCTGGAACTGCATGGTGAACAGGGCGCCCCCGGGGATGCCGTGGCCCTCGATCCTGCGGACCTCGTGCTGCAGCGACTCGTCGAAGGCGAGGACGTTCTCCGCCGAGACGCAGATGCCGTCGCCCTGCAGCTCGATGGCGTGCAGATGGGAGCCGTCCTCGGCCAGGAAGACCTGTCCGCGGCCGGTGCAGCGCATCAGCTGCATTTCCTGGCCGGTGGAATTGCCGACGATGCGGCCCGCGAAACCGGCACCCTTGTAGCTGAAGTCGACCTTCCCCTGGTACATCACCATGCTGCCCTGGCGGGCGAGCACGGGTGTGCCCCCCATGGTGAGGTCGACCCGCATGAGCTGCTGGTTCTGCGGGGTCCAACGCTGCCCGGTGGCCGTCTCCTTGTACGGCTGGAGCGCGGCCTGAAGACCGGCCCCGGCCTGTGGCACGCCTTGCGGTACCCCGTGGGGCATACCGGGAGGCTGCATTCCGGGAGGCTGCTGGCCGTACGGAGCAGGAGCCTGCTGGCCGTACGGAGCGGGGGCCTGCTGCCCGGACGGGGCGGCGGGCTGCTGGCCGGGGATCTGCCCGAACTGCGGCTGCTGGGACGGCTGGGACGGCTGCCCGTACGGAGCCGGGGCGGGGCCGGGCGGCGGCACCGTGCCACCGAGCGGTGCCATCGGGGCTGCCATCGTCGGCGCGGAATGCATCTGATGTTGCGGCGTGGGGGCCGGGGCACCGAAGGACGGGGCCGGCTGCGGGGCTTGGGGTGCCTGTGGTGCGGCCGGGGCGCCGAAGGACGGGGCGGGCGCCGGTGCGGCCGCCCGGGCGGGCGGGGCGAACGACGGGGCGGCTGCCTGCGGCTGAGGCACGGCGGGCTCCTCCTCGGCGACCTCGCCGCCGAAGTTCTTCAGCAGCGCGTCGAGGCCCCCGTCGAAGCCCTGGCCGACGGCGGCGAACCGCCACACGTCCTTCAGGTAGAAGTCGCCCAGCATCACCGCACGCTCAGTGGTGAACTCCGAACCGTTGAAGGCGTACCTGACGACTTCCTCGCCGCCCGCGACGATCCGGATGTATCCGGGGCCGACCTGGGACATCTGCCCGGCGCCGTCGACCGTCGCCGTGAACGACAGCTTGTGGATGTTCGCCGGAATGCGGTCCAGAGTGACGCGGAACGACTCGGTGTCACCGGCCTGGGCGCCGAGGAGCTGAATGGACTCCTCGGGTGATTTAGGCTGATTGAAGAAGATGAAATACCGGTCGTCGGAGAGCTGTTCATTGGCATCGAGGCCGAAGCAGCTGATGTCAAAGGTCAGTCCCGGGCCGGCGATCTGCACACCTACGTACAGGTCCGTCCCCGGCGTGAGATCGCTGATCTTGGCCTTGTGGCCGCGTTGGAATTCCCTGGCCATGCGTAACGACCGTCCCCCATCCCGAATGTGAATGCGTCGCGCCAGGCTAACCGCAAACTCCGACATTGAGCTAAGTCGGTACACACCCGGTACAGAATCGCCGAACGTCACTCACCGCGCGCAGCAGGCAGATGCGGCAGCCGGTCGGCCGCCACCACCCCTTCGAGGTAGCCGCGAGCCCGCTCGGTCCGCGAGTACGCCTCCAGCAGCCGCCAGAATCGCGGACCATGACCGGGGACCAGCAGATGCGCGAGCTCATGGACGAGCACGTAGTCGACAACGTACTCGGGCATGCCCTGCAGCCGGTGCGACAGTCGGATGCTGCCCTCCGCCGGGGTGCAGGACCCCCATCGGGTGTTCTGATTGGTCACCCACCGCACTGACGCGGGTCTTGCCCGGCCCTGAAAATACTGGGCGGACAACCGCTCGGCCCGCTCGGTGAGTTCGCTGTCACCGAGGATGCGTTTGCTCTCCTGGGCCGCGAGTTTGTCGAGCATCACGTTCACCCAGCGCTGCTCCTCGGCCTCCGACATCCGGGCAGGGATGAGCACGATGGTGCGGTCTCCCTCCCGGTACGCGGAGACCGTTCTGCTGCGGCGATTGCTCCTGCGGACCTCGACCGCGCTCGTTGCCGAGGCGCGGGGCGGACGGTCCGTCGCGCTGCGCTGATGGGTTCCGGCGCTGCGCGCGGGGGTCTCCCCGGCGAATCCGGGTGACGGGTCGGCGGGCACGCCATGACGTTACCCGGTGTCAGTGGGGGAAGTCCCGCCTCCGGGACGGTTGCGCTTGATCAGCTCCACGGCATGCACCATTTGAACGACTAATACCCCATGCCTGTGGATAACTTTCTGCAAACTTCGACGCCTACCTGCATTCTGACAACGGATCTCGCGGAGGTCCGGGCCACAGCCCACGCACAGAGATCATGGAACACAGACCGGGGGAACGCCGTGTATCCGATGTTGAAGCCCGCACTGCGCCGCGCATGGCGTGGCCGGGGCACCGTGCAATTCGGGGTGACCCCCGCTCATGCGGTGAAGCTCAGTCCGATGGATATCGCGACGGGCTGTTTTCTGGAACTGCTCGACGGTACGCGCGGCCTGCCGCTGCTGCGCGAGGAAGCCCGTGCGTTGGATCTGTCGGACCTTCAAGTGGACACCTTGGTCGGCCGATTGACGGATGCGGGCCTGATCGACGATGTGCGGGCTGTCGGCCCGGAGACCGATGCGTTACGGAACCGGCCCGGCGCCCTGGAGCGGCACCGCCCCGATCTGGCGTCGCTCTCCGTCGTCCATCCCGAGCCGGGCGGCGGGATGCGACGGCTGGCGGCCCGCCGGGCGATGCGGGTCCAGGTGCGGGGCGCCGGCCGGGTCGGTGCCGCGATCGCGGCGGTGCTGTCCGGATCCGGGGTGGGCCGGGTGGAGGTTCTGGACGGCGGGTGCACCGAGCCGTGGGACGTCTCGCCCGGCGGGCTACCACCGTCAGCCGTCGGGGAGCGCAGGGACACCGCCGCCCGGCAGTTGGTGCGCAGGTCCGCCGCGGGTTCGGCTCCCCGGGCACCGGAGACGACGGGTTCCTCGGCGGGTGGTGAGCCGGGGCTGTCACTGATCGTGGTCGCTCCTCGCGACGGACTAGGGGTGTACGCCCCCGACCCGCGTACGGCCGAACCGTGGATCGCTTCGGGGACTCCCCATCTCTATGCCGGAGTGATGGAGGCGACGGGAGTGGTCGGCCCCCTGGTCCTGCCCGGGGGTACGGCGTGCGCGGGGTGTCTGGCGCTGGAGCGTGCAGACCGGGATGAGCAGTGGCCAAGGATGCTGTCTCAGTGGCAGTCCGGGCGGCGCACCGCTGTACAGGCCTGTGACCTGGGGCTGGCGACTGCGGTGGCCGGTCTTACGGCCGCCCACGCACTGTCCTTCCTGGACGGGGAGCTGCCCGCCAGTACGGGGACGCGCTGGGAGGCCGCGCTGCCGCTGTTGGACTGGCGGTCCGAGCAGATCCGGGCGCACCTCGGCTGTTCCTGCGGAGCGGCTGGGCACACTGAGGGGGAGCGCGCCTCCGGGGTCGAAGCGGCGCACGACACAATGGCCGGGTAACCGCCGCACGCGGTACGGCAGTCTGGGATTTGGAGGGGCTCATGTCTGATCTACCCCGGAAAGCGGTCACTCGTACCGCCAAGTTGGCCGCCCTGCCACTGGGCTTCGCCGGCCGCGCCACGTGGGGCCTGGGCAAGCGGATCGGCGGGAAGTCGGCGGAGTTGGTCGCCCGGGAGGTGCAGCAGCGCACTGCGGATCAGCTCTTCAAGGTCCTGGGCGAGTTGAAGGGTGGGGCGATGAAGCTGGGGCAGGCCCTGTCCGTCTTCGAGTCTGCGCTGCCCGAGGAGGTCGCCGGACCGTATAGGGCGGCGCTCACCAAACTGCAGGAAGCCGCACCTCCCATGCCCAGCGGCGCCGTGCACGCGGTGCTGGAGGAGCGGCTCGGCGAGGACTGGCGGGAGTTGTTCCTCGAATTCGAGGACAAGCCGTCGGCCGCCGCATCGATCGGTCAGGTGCACCGGGCGGTGTGGCACGACGGGCGGGAAGTCGCGGTGAAGGTGCAGTATCCGGGCGCCGGAGAGGCGCTGCTCTCAGATCTGACCCAACTCAGCAGGTTCGCCCGGTTGCTCGGTCCGTTGATCCCCGGAATGGACATCAAGCCGCTTATCACGGAGCTGCGCGACCGGGTCTCGGAGGAGCTGGACTACGAGCAGGAGGCACGGTCGCAGCGGGACCACGCCGAGGAGTTCGCGGCCGACCCGGATGTGGCGATCCCCGCTGTGGTGCACCAGTCCGACCAGGTTCTGGTGACGGAGTGGATGGACGGTCTTCCGCTGGCCGACGTGATCGCGGAGGGCACGCCGGAGCAGCGGGACCGGGCCGGCCAGTTGCTGGCGCGCTTCCTCTTCTCGGGCCCAGCGCGCACCGGGCTGCTGCACGCGGACCCCCATCCGGGCAACTTCCGGCTGCTGCCCCCGGAGGACGATGCCGGCCAGGACGGGCAATGGCGGCTCGGAGTACTGGACTTCGGCACGGTTGACCGGCTGCAGGGTGGTCTGCCGCGGCCGATCGGGGACTCCCTGCGGCTGACGCTGTCGGGTGATGCGGATGCGGTGTACGAACTGTTGCGCAAGGAGGGGTTCGTCAAGGACTCGATCGACCTCGACCCGGATGCGGTGCTCGACTATCTCCTCCCGATCATCGAACCGGCACAGGTGGAGGAGTTCACCTTCACCCGGAGCTGGATGCGCAATCAGGCGACCCGCATTGCGGATCCCCGCTCCCCCGCTCATCAGCTCGGCAAGCAGCTGAATCTGCCGCCCGCCTATCTGCTGATACACCGGGTGACGCTGAGCACGATCGGGGTGCTGTGCCAGCTGGGTGCGACGGTGCGGCTGCGTGACGAACTGGAGTCCTGGGTACCGGGGTTCCTGGTGGAGGATCAGCAGAAGTCCGTGGTACAGGAGTTGGCGGGCGACGCGGCCGCCGGTGCGTAGGGCAGCCTTCGAGCCCCCGGAGCCGGCCCGGGTTGTACTCACGACCCGGAGCGTAGCGCCCCGAGCCGTGACGCCCCGGGCCATGATGCCCGGGCAGCACCACCAGGGGTGTCACCACCAGGCAGAGTCGAGACGGCTCTCGATCGCCCTGATATGAGTGCGGGCGCACTCTTCGCAGAAGTACTGGTGTCTGCCGTTCTCCACGGAGCAGATCCAGGTCGGCGGTGTGGTCCCGCTGTCGGCGGAGGTACCGCAGAGGGCACAGAAGGCCACAGCGTCGTCCCTCTGCGTGGGTTGCTGAATCCGGTGATGAGTCTCCTCGTCCACCTCGTGACGATAACTCCGTCTCTGCTGTACCGCGCGGCACCACACAGCACGACCACACAGCACGACCGCGGGGCCGGCCCGTTCGGACCGGCCCCGCGGAAGGGGTACTGACTATGGGTACTGATTGCTGCTGGGCAGAGCGGCTGCCCGGCAGCGGGGGCTGCTGGTGTTCGGCCTGACTAGTGCATGACCGCCATGGCCAGCGCACGGCGGGCGCGCATCGAGGCGCGCTCGGCCCGGCGCTGCATCCGGCGCGCGGTGACCAGGCGCACGGCCTGGCGTTGTGCGTCGGCTTCCCTCAGGCGGTCGTGCATATGAGCACGAGCCAGGGCTTCTGGGATGAGTTGCATCTCGCGGGTCCTGTTCTGACGCGAGTCGTTCGCGCCGATGATCGTGACGTTCGGTGTTGCGGAGCCGACGGGCTCATTCGTGGGGACGGACATTGGTGCCTGATTTCGGGGATCGTGGGTGTGGGGGCGGTCGATGGTTCCGATGCGCTTCATGGGTTTGGGGGCCGTGACCCCCAGTCCGGCGGTCACGCCGCGACCGGGTTCTTGCGCGGACGGCCACGCGGCCGCTTGCGAGCAACGACAACGCCCTGGATGAAGAGCTCACCACCCCAGACGCCCCACGGCTCGCGGCGCTCCTTGGCGCCGGCGAGGCAGGCCTCGACGAGCGGGCAGGTGCGGCAGAGGGACTTGGCGTACTCGACGTCGGCCGGCGACTCGGCGAAGAAGACCTCCGGGTCGTAGGAGCGGCAGGGGACGGGCACGCCGAGGTTCTCGATGGCGTCGTCGAGCGCGGTGAGCGCAGTGAGGGGGATCAAGGTGGAGTCCTCCGTGAGGCCGGGCGGCGGGAACGTTTCGAAAGGCGGTACGGACGGGGCGTGCGCTTCGAGTTGCACGGTGGGTGGTGTCCTCGTCTGGTCGTTCCGGCCTGTTGGCCGGGGGGCGGCTGGTACCGGGTGTTGCTTGTCCCGAGGCTCCTTCGCGCTGTCTCGTCCGTTTGGACAAAACAAAAGGGCCGCGGATCCCGAGTGGGGTTCCGCGGCCCTGAAGGCGCCGGCCTGATTCTGAATCAGGCTGGATCACTCCAGGGTTCAGGCCCACGGAAGGCCCACATCGTGTGGTGCATCGTCTGCTTCTTGGCGCCGGATTCCGCTCCTGCACCGACGGCCGCAAAGGCATAGGCCTGGGCCTGTCCCTTCGCTACTGCTGCTGCCGGTGCCTGGGTCGGTCGCTCATTGCGCTCCCGCACGGGGAGGTTCGACAGGGACACCGGGCTGACGGCGGAAATGCCGGACAGACCGGTGCCACGCAGCGAGAACTCCGAAGAGCAGGCGAGGCCGAGCGAGCAGGCGGAGACGACCGAGAGATCGGTCATTTTGTTGGTCTCGATGATGCTGATCACTTCAATCGCCTCCTCTCGGCGTCTCGGGGGGACCGGCGGACCGGTCCTGCGTATTCGAATAAGTACAGCACAGGACCAGGGCTTCAGAGAAGTCGCTGTTCCCGTGGTTAAGAACCTATGGTGATGACTGGGGCGGGCGCAAACTATTTTTTCGACGAGTTTTTCTCACACCTCGTCAACGGCGTCCTCGAGCCCTTCTTCTGCCGTCTCACCTGCGCAAATGGCAAGGACCGCAGTCCCGAACCGGTCCAGCTTCCGCGCGCCGACCCCGGAGATCCCGGCCAGTTCGCCCGCGCTGCCCGGCACCGCCTCGGCGATCGCCATCAGCGTCTTGTCCGTGAATACGCAGTACGCGGGCTGGCCGATCTCCTTCGCCCGGACCGCCCGCCAGTCGCGCAGCCGCTCGTACAGCGCCTCGTCCATGTCGGAGGGGCAATCGTCGCAGCGCATCAGCTTCATCTCGCCCGCATCGGTGAGGGTCTTGCCGCAGACCCGGCACCGGGCAGGGCCGCGGCGGCCGCGTTTGGCGACCGGTCCGGGGCCCCGTTCGATCCCGCCGCCTCCGGCCGCGCCGCGCATACCGAGGGCCACCGAGCCGGGGCGCAGTCCGTTCAGGAACCGGCTCGGGCGCCGTCCGGCGCGGCCGCCGGGCGAGCGGGACAGCGACCATGACAACGAGAGATGGAAGCGCGCCCGGGTGACGCCGACGTACAACAGCCGACGCTCCTCCTCGATCTGCTCGTCGGTCTTGGCGTAGGTGATCGGCATCATGCCCTCGTTCAGCCCGACCAGGAACACGGCGTCCCACTCCAGGCCCTTCGCCGAGTGCAGCGAGGCGAGTGTGACTCCCTGGACCGTGGGGGCGTGCTGGGCGGCTGCGCGCTCGTCGAGCTCCGCCACCAGATCGGAGAGCGTCGCCCCCGGCTTGGCCTGTTCGAAATCCTCGGCGAGCCGGACCAGTGCGGCCAGGGACTCCCAGCGGTCGCGCACCGCACCTGAGCCTGCGGGCGGTTCCGTGGTCCATCCCTTGGTGGAGAGCACCGCGCGCACCTCCGCCGGCAGCCCCTCCGCGTCGTCGAGCAGGGAGTCGTTGCCCCCCGCGCGGGCCGCGCCGCGCAGGGCGATGCCCGCCTCCCGCACCTCCGCGCGTTCGAAGAAGCGCTCCGCGCCCCGCAGCTGGTACGGCACGCCCGCGTCGGCCAGGGCCTGCTCGTAGACCTCGGACTGGGAGTTGACCCGGTAGAGCACGGCGATCTCGCCGGCCGGGACTCCCGCGGCGATCAGATCGCGGATGCGGCGAGCGGTGCCCTCGGCCTCCGCGGGCTCGTCCGCGTACTCCGTATAGACGGGCTCGGGGCCGGGCTCGCGCTGTGAGACCAGTTCGAGCCGGTGCTCGGCGGCGCGGCCGCGGGCCTGGCCCAGCAGCCCGTTGGCCAGATGGACGACCTGGGGGGTGGAGCGGTAGTCCCTGACCAGCTTGACCACCGTCGCGTTGGGGTGGCGGGTGCGGAAGTTCAGCAGATGGTCGGGGGTGGCCCCGGTGAAGGAGTAGATCGTCTGGCTGGCGTCACCGACGACGCACAGGGTGTCCCTGTCGCCGAGCCAGAGGTCGAGCAGTCGCTGCTGGAGCGGGCTGACGTCCTGGTACTCGTCGACGACGAAGTGCTGGTACTGGCGGCGGACGTGGTCGGCGATGTCGTGGCGGTCCTGAAGGATGGCGACGGTGAGAAGCAGCACATCCTCGAAGTCGATCAACGAGCGGTCGCGCTTCAACTGCTCGTACATCGCGTAGATCTGGGAGATCTCGGCCGGATCGCGCGGGGCGTCCCGCTGGGTCTTGGCGACCACGGCCGGATAGTCGGCGGGCACGGTCTGGGTGACCTTGGACCACTCGATCTCGCTGGTGACGTCGCGCAGCTCGTTACGGTCGAGCCGGATGCGGCAGCGGGCCGCGGCCTCGGCGACCAGCTGGACCTTGCGCTCCAGCAGCCGGGGCAGGTCACCGCCGACGGCTTTCGGCCAGAAGTACTGGAGCTGGCGCAGGGCGGCGGAGTGGAACGTCCGCGCCTGCACCCCGCCCGCGCCGAGCTGGCGCAGCCGTCCCCGCATCTCGCCCGCGGCCCGGTTGGTGAACGTGACGGCAAGCACACTTGCCGGCTGGAGTATCCCCGCGCGCACCCCGTAGGCGATGCGATGCGTGATCGCACGCGTCTTGCCCGTACCGGCTCCGGCCAGCACACACACCGGGCCGTGCAGGGCCATGGCGACCTCGCGCTGCTCGGGGTCCAGGCCGTCGAGCACGGCGTCCGCCGAATCGGGAACCTGTGGGAAAAGGGAGGAATGCGTTGCTGCTGTCACCCCGCCATGCTGCCAGGTCGGAAGAGGCGGGCGCGGAGGTTGTCCACAGGGGGGCCGCATCTGTCGTACTAATGCGGGGGTGGCGGCGGGAATGGTGGTCGGCTCACGTACGTTCCCTTTCCGTGCGGCGACGCACTTTCCAGCTTCTCCGCGTGCCGGATGAGACGGATGAGACAGACGAGTCTGACAAGACTGACGAGACAGAGGAGCGCGAAGACATGTCGGGCACTGTGACGATGTACAGCACCACGTGGTGCGGCTACTGCCGTCGGCTCAAGAGCCAGATGGACCGCGAAGGCATCGCGTACAACGAGATCAACATCGAGCAGGACCCGGACTCCGCGGCCTTCGTCGAGAAGGCCAACGGGGGCAACCAGACCGTTCCCACCGTCCTGGTGGTCGGCTCCACGGGTGTCGAGGCCGTCATGACGAACCCGTCCCTGGCCCAGGTGAAGCAGGCGCTCGCCGCCTGATCCCGCCGCTCCCACAGCACAGTCGCGCCCCCTCCGGTCGAGCACCGGAGGGGGCGTTCCTGTACGCGTCCGGGGCGCCGCAGCCCGTACGCGTGCGTCAGCCGACGGTTCCCGGCCTCGGGAGCGGCTTGCCGTACCAGAGTTCGATCAGGCGGGCCGCGATCGAGATGCCGAACGGGGGCATGATCTCGCCCGACTCGAAGGCCGCCGTCAGGTCCTCGCGGGAGAACCAGCGGGCCTCCTCGATCTCCTCACCGTCCACGTTGATCTCCGACGAGGTCGCCCGTGCCATGAAGCCCAGCATCAGGCTGGACGGGAACGGCCATGGCTGGCTGGCGATGTACTCGACCTCGCCGACCGTGACGCCCACCTCCTCCAACACCTCGCGGGCCACGGACTGCTCGATCGACTCCCCCGGCTCGACGAAGCCCGCGAGCGTCGAGAAGCGGCCCTCGGGCCAGTGCACCTGGCGGCCCAGCAGGGCGCGGTCCTGGTCGTCCGTCACCAGCATGATGACCGCGGGGTCGGTGCGCGGGTAGTGCTCGGCGCCGCAGGCCGGGCAGCGGCGGATGTGGCCGGCTGCCGCGATGACCGTGCGCTCGCCGCAACGCGAGCAGAAGCGGTGCAGGCGCTGCCAGTTCTCCAGGGCCACCGCGTGCACCATCAGGCCCGCGTCACGGGGGCCGAGCAGCAGTCCGGCCTCGCGCAGGCCGGCCGGGCGGGCCTGCTGGTCCATGCGGCCGGGCAGGGAGTCCTTCTGGAGCGCGAAGTAGCTGACGCCGTCCTCGTCGGTGCCGAGGAAGTAGCGGTGGGTCTCGGTGACCGGGGCCTCGAAGGCCGGGGTCATGACGATCTCCGTACCGCCGTCGGCCGTGTCGTCGATCAGCACCTGCCCGCCGGAGACGACGAACACACGGGTGGTCGGGTGGCTCCACGCGGCGGACAGCCAGGCCTCGTCGAGGCGATGGTGCGCCGCGCGGTCGATGCCGCTGGGCGCCGTGAGACCGATGGGCCGGTCTGCGGTGGCGTTGTCGAAGGTGCTCACAGGTGCTTCCTACTCCCCCGGGATGGATCGGGTGTTCAGAGGATTCAGCGGAGTGCGGCGGCCAGCTCGCCCCAGAGGTGGGCGGCTGTCTCCACGCCCTTGAGCAGGAGGTCGAGTTCGACCTTCTCGTTGGGGGCGTGCCAGCCGTCGGACGGTACGGAGATGCCCAGGAAGAGGACGGGCGCGCCGAGCACGTCCTGCAGGTCGGCGGCGGGTCCCGAGCCTCCTTCGCGGGTGAAGAGGATCTTCTGCCCGAAGGCCCGTCCCATGGCGCGGGCCACGGCCTGCAGAGCGGGGTGGTCCAGCGGGGTCAGACAGGGGCGGGTGGCAGGGGCGAAGGTGATCCGGTGACGGACACCGGCCGGAACCTGTGCCTCGGCCCAGGCCCTGACCACCTGCTGGATGTGGTCGGGGCCCTGGCCCGCGACCAGCCGGAAGCTGATCTTCACCAGGGCGGAGGACGGAATGATCGTCTTGCTTCCGGCGCCCTGGTAGCCGCCGCCGATGCCGTTGACCTCGGCGGTGGGGCGGGCCCAGATGCGCTCCAGCGTGGAGTGACCGGCCTCGCCCGCCGCTGCTCGTGACTTGGCGGTACGCAGCCAGGTGGCCTCGTCGAAGGGCAGCTCGGCGAAGAGCGTGCGCTCGGTGTCGGTGAGTTCCGTCACCCCTTCGTAGAAACCGGGGATCGCGACCCGTCCGTCCGCGTCGTGCAGTGCGGCGACGAGCCGGGCCACGGCGGTCGCCGGGTTGGGGACCGCGCCGCCGAACGAGCCGGAGTGGATGTCCTGCTCGGGGCCGTACAGCTCGATCTCGCACTCGGCGAGGCCTCGCATACCGGTGCAGACCGTGGGGGTCGTCTCGTCCCACATGCCGGTGTCGGAAACGATCACGGCGTCTGCGGTGAGCCGGGCGGCCTGCTCCTCGACCAGGGCGCGGAAGTTCGGTGAACCGGACTCCTCCTCGCCCTCGATCAGCAGCTTGAGGTTGACGGCCGGGGTGGTGCGGCCGGTGGTGGCGAGGTGGGCCCGGACGCCGAGGGTGTGGAAGAACACCTGCCCCTTGTCGTCGGCAGCGCCCCGCCCGTACATGCGGCCGTCGCGGATCACCGGCTCGAACGGGTCGGTGTCCCAGCCGTCCTCGCGGGCGGCGGGCTGCACGTCGTGGTGCCCGTAGACGAGGACTGTCGGGGCGTCCGGGTCGTCGGACGGCCACTCGGCGAAGACCGCGGGAGCACCGGGCGTCTCCCAGATCTCGGTGACCGGGAAGCCGGTCTCCTCGAGCTTGGCGGACAGCCACTCGGCGCTGCGTCGTACGTCCCCGTCGTGGACCGGCTGGGCGGACACGGACGGGATGCGCAGCCAGTCGGCGAGGTCGTCGAGGAAGGCTGTGCGGTGCTGTTCGGTGTACGTACGGACGGCGCTGTCCGGGGTGTCGCTCATGGCCTTGAGCCTAGTGCCTCGCCCAGTGGGGTTTGCCCGCTGAGGAGCGTCGTCCGGTGCGTGCGATCGCAAGGCGCCGGAGACGAAGCTGAGAGCTTGGGGAAGGAGCTGCTTGGGCACTCCGGCAACGCGGCGAGCGTGCGTGCTGGGCGGCGCGACGGGGCAAACCCCACTGGGCGAGGCACTAGCCCGTGGGAGGTGGCTCGTCCAGCAGGAGCCGCTCCAGCTCCGCCCGGCCCGGGAGGCGGGTGGGGCGGACGGTCTCTCCGCTGCGTACGTACAGGAACGTGGCGGTGACGTCGGTGAGCGGCAGATCGTGCAGCTCGGCCCAGGCCAGACGGTAGACCGCGAGCTGGAGGGGGTCGGCGGTGTTGGTGCGGGTGGTCTTCCAGTCGACGATCTCGTACGTGTCCCCGGTGCGGTACACCGCGTCGATACGGCCCCGGATCACCCGGCCGGCCAGAGTGATCTGGAACGGCGTCTCCACGCGGTATGGAGTGCGGCGGGCGTACGGGGTGCGCTCGAAGGCCTCCTTGAGTGCGGCGAGGTCGCGCTCGTCGGCGATCTCGGCGTCGCTCTCGTCGCCGCCGGGCAGCTCGTCCGGCCCGAGCATGGGCAGCGGCAGCTCCTCGAAGCGGGACTCCACCCAGGCGTGGAAACGGGTACCCCGGCGGGCCGCGGGCTGCGGGGGCCGCGGCATGGGGCGGGCCAGCTCCTGGGCGAAGCCGTCGGGGTCGTCGGCGAGACGCAGCAGCTGGGTGGCGGAGAGCGAGGCGGGTACGAGGACGTCGCGCACGGTGGCGCGGGCGCGGCGCAGTTCGCCGGTGAGGGCGTCGAGGTCGCGGTCCCAGGAGGCGAGTGTGCGGGATTCCTCGGAGGTGAGGCGCTGTTCCCCGGTGGGCTGAGGCGTGCGGGCCGCCGGGACGTGTGGCGTGGGAGCCGGGACGTGTGGTGTGGGAGCGGGGGCGTGTGGTGTGGGAGCGGGGGCCGGCGGGGGCTCCGTCGACAGGGCGTCCCAGTCGTCGGCCTCGGCCTCGTCGGGGTACGCCTCGCTGTCGGGGAACGGGTCGTCTTCGTAAGCGGCGTCGTACGGATCGTCGTACGGATCCGGGGCGTCGGACGGCGCCTCGTACACATCCGGAACACTCCCCGCCGCGGCCAGGGCCTCCAGATGTGCCATCACCGTGTCCGCGGCGGCCCGGCGGCGGGTCAGGGCGGTGTCGTCCAGGGGGAGCGGCCACGCCCGGTCGGCCTCCTTCTCGGCGAGGGCCGGGTTCTCCTCGTCCTCGGCCGGTTCGTCCGCCCAGGCCTCGATCTCGCCGTGTCCGGCCGCACAGTGCTCGTACAGTGCATGCAGGAAGTCGGACGGGCCGCGCGGCTTCTTCTGGGTCGGGCCCCACCAGTGGCCGGAGCCGAGCAGCAGGGTGCGGGGCCTGGTGAAGGTGACGTATCCCAGGCGGAGCTCCTCGGTGTGCTGGTGCTCCTTCATCTCCTCCTTGAAGCCCTTGAGCCCCTTGGCGTCCCAGGAGTGGATGACGGGGAGGGTGGCCGTGTCCCCGCGCAGAGCGTGCGGGAGGACCTTGGGCTGGGAGGTCCAGGCGTCGCGGGACTGGCTGCTGGGGAACTGTCCGGTGACCAGGCCGGGCACCGCGACGACGTCCCACTCCAGGCCCTTGGACTTGTGGGCGGTGAGGACCTTGACGGTGTTCTCGCCGCCGGGCAGGGCGTTGTCCAGGCCCTTCTCGTACTGGACTGCCGTGCGCAGGAAGCCCAGGAAAGCAAGGAGGGTGGCCTCGCCGTCGACGGTGGCGAAGCGGGCCGCGACGTCGAGGAAGTTGGCGAGGGTCTCGCGGCGGCGGGCGGCCAGGGCGTGCGGCGATGCGGAGAGCTCGACCTCCAGGCCGGTGGTGGCAAGAACGCGGTGCAGCACGTCCATCAGAGGGTCGGCCAGCGAGCGGCGCAGGTCGCGCAGTTCGGCGGCCAGGCGGGCGAAGCGGATGCGGGCCTCGGTGGAGAACGGAAGTCCGTCGTCCTCTCCTCCGCCCGATTCGAGGAAGGTGTCCAGGGCGTCGGCGAGCGAGATCACTTCGGCCGGGTCGATGCCTTCGACGGCCTCGGCGAGGCGGCGGTCGGGGTCGAAGTCGTCCTCGTCGCCGTGGGCGGCGCGGTGGACGAGGAGGCGGGCGCGGCGGCCGAGGAGTGCCAGGTCGCGGGGGCCGATCCGCCAGCGGGGGCCGGTGAGCAGCCGGACCAGGGAGGCATTGGCGCCGGGGTCCTGGAGGACCTCGCAGACCGCGACGAGGTCGGCGACCTCGGGCAGGTGCAGCAGCCCGGACAGGCCGACGACCTCGACCGGGATGTCGCGGGCCACCAGCGCGGCCTGGATCTCCGGGAAGTCGCCCGCGGTGCGGCACAGGACGGCGATCTCGCCCGGTGCCTTTCCGGTCCTCACGAGGTGGGCGATCGAGTCGGCGAGCCAGTCGATCTCTTCCGTGTGGGTACGGAGCAGGGCGCAGCGGACGATGCCGTCGCGCTCGGCGCCCGGGGCGGGGCGCAGTGCCTCGACGCCTTCGTGCATGGCGCGCAGGGGCGCGGCGAGGCCGTTGGCGAGGTGGAGGAGGCGGCCGCCGCTGCGACGGTTCTCGCTGAGGGAGTAGCGGGTGGCGGGGGTGCCGTCGGCGTGCGGGAAGTGGAGCGGGAAGTCGTCGAGGTTGGCCACGGAGGCACCGCGCCAGCCGTAGATCGCCTGGCAGGGGTCGCCGACGGCGGTGACGGCATGACCGGTGGCCACCGCCCCGGTGGTCGCGCCGGACTCCGCCTCCGCAACCCTTCCCTCGGGGCCCCTGCCGAAGAGGGCGGAGAGCAGCAGGCGCTGGGCGACGGAGGTGTCCTGGTACTCGTCGAGCAGTACGACGCGGAATTCGTCGCGCAGGATCGCGCCCACCTCGGGACGGGTGAGGGCCAGCTCGGCGGAGAGGGCGATCTGGTCGCCGAAGTCGAGGACGTCGCGGCTCTTCTTGGCCTCGCGGTAGCGGCGGGTCAGCTGCAGCAGCTCACGGCGGGCCCGGGCGGCCTCGGGAATCTTGCGCAGCTCGGCATTGGTCAGCCGGGCCGTTTCCAGCGTACGGAGCAGGTCGGTGTCGTACTCCGCGAGCTGTTCCGGGCGTACGAGATGCTCGGCCAGCTCGGCGTCGAGGGCCAGCAGATCGCTGACCAGCGTGGGGAACGACCTCGTCAGGGCCGGATAGGGGCCGGGCGCCTCGCGCAGTACGCGGGCGGCCAGCTGGTAGCGGGTGGCGTCGGCGAGGAGGCGGGTGGTGGGTTCGAGGCCGATGCGCAGCCCGTGCTCGGTGAGGAGCCGGCCGGCGAACGCGTGGTACGTGGAGATGCTGGGCTCGCCCGGAGGGTTGTCCGGATCGATGGCGTCCGGATCGGTGACCCCGGCCGCGATCAGGGCCTTGCGGACGCGCTCGGCGAGCTCGCCCGCCGCCTTGTTGGTGAAAGTGAGCCCGAGGACCTGCTCCGGGGCGACCTGGCCGGTCCCCACCAGCCACACCACGCGCGCCGCCATCACCGTGGTCTTTCCCGACCCGGCTCCGGCCACGATCACCTGCGGGGCGGGCGGCGCTGTGATGCAGGCCGTCTGCTCCGGGGTGAACGGGATCCCGAGGAGCTCCTTCAGCTGCTCGGGATCGCTGATGCGTGAGGACACCCGACAGAGGCTAACCGCGCGCACTGACAACGTGCCGGGGCCGCCGGACGGTCCGGGCGGGCCCGTGGCCCGCAACAGGCCCGGCCGGCAGCGCGCAACAGGATCGCCCGGCGGTCCGGGTCCGGACCGCCTTGAGCGCTGATCACCTCAACTCCTTTGCCAGGGCGGCCTCATGAGCACTCGCCGCATCCGGTCCCGACGTCTCCGGCCCGCACCGGCGCACCGATGCGACCAAGGCGCATCCGGCCCGGGTGTATGACGTATTTCTCGGTGTCGACGACGGCTGCCCCGCCGGCAGTGGGGCGGCGGCCGCCGCGAATGCCGTCCATGTCGTGGTGGCTCTCAGGCCCTGACCGAGCGGCCGGAAGGCTCTCACTCCAGGATGTGACGGCCCTCCGGCTGTGCGCTGCACGAGGCACGGAAGGTGCAGTGTGTGCAGTGCTGGCCGGTCGTGGGGGTGAACCGTTCGTCCAGGACCCGGCCGGCGGCCGTGGCCAGCAGGTCGGGGACCCACTCGCCGGAGAGCGGTTCCTGGGCCTGCACCTTGGGAAGGGCGTCGCCGCCCTCCTTCTTCGGGGCGGGCTGTCGCAGCTGTACGAGTTCGGCGCCGCCGGGGACGGGGCGATTGCCGTCGAAGACCTCGTCGACCGCCCCTTCCCGGACGGCCAGCTGGTACACGGCGAGCTGGGGGTGTCGGGCGACCTCGTCCTTGGTCGGGGACTGCTTGCCGGTCTTGAAGTCGACGACGTACGCCCGGCCGTCGGCGTCCCGTTCGACGCGGTCCATGGAGCCGCGGATCCGTACCTCGTACTCCCCCGCTTCGAGCGTCACGTCGAAGTCGTGCTCGCTCGCGGCGGGGGTGCGGCCGGTGCGGTCCATGACGTGCCAGCGCAGGAAGCGTTCGAGGGCGGCCCTGGCCTGTTCCTTCTCCTGCTGGGACTTCCAGGGGGCGTCGAAGACGAGGCCGTCCCAGACCGAGTCCAGCCGCTCCATCAGGACAGCCAGATCGGCGGGGGTACGCCCGGAGGCCACCTCGTCGGCGAGTACGTGGACGACGTTGCCGAAGCCCTGTGCGGCTGTCGCCGGGGCGTCCGCCTTCACCTCGCGGCCGAGGAACCACTGGAGCGCGCAGGTGTTGGCGAGCTGGTCGAGCGCGCTGCCGGAGAGGGACACGGGCTGGTCCCGGTCGCGGAGCGGGACGGCGGAGCGGGTCGGCTCGTACAGGCCCCACCAGCGGTAGGGATGGGCCGCGGGTACGAGCGGCTGGCCCTCGTCGTCGGTGAGCGCGGCGAGGCGGGCGAGGCGGTGGGCGGCCTCCTCGCGCAGGGCGTCCGAGGCGTCGGGGTCGACGGTGGTGGCGCGGAGTTCGGCGACGAGCGCGGCGACGGCGAGCGGCCGGCGCGGCCGACCGGTGACGTCGCGCGGTTCGACGCCGAGCTCGGTGAGGAAGCGGGACGGCTGGTCGCCGTCGTCGGCGGGCGCCTTGACCGCGGTGACGACGAGACGTTCGCGTGCGCGGGTCGCAGCGACGTAGAAGAGGCGGCGTTCCTCGGCGAGGAGGGCGCCGGGGGTGAGCGGTTCGGCCAGGCCGTCGCGACCGATCCGGTCCGCTTCGAGGAGCGAACCGCGGCGGCGCAGGTCCGGCCAGAGCCCCTCCTGCACCCCTGCGACGACGACGAGGCGCCATTCCAGGCCCTTGGACCTGTGCGCGGTCATCAGCCGTACGGCGTCGGGTCGCACCGCGCGCCTGGAGAGGGTGTCGGCGGCGATGTCCTGGGCGTCGACCTCCTCCAGGAAGTTGAGCGCGCCGCGCCCGCCGGTGCGTTCCTCGGCGCGGGCCGCGGTGTCGAAGAGCGCGCAGACGGCGTCGAGGTCGCGGTCGGCGTTGCGGCCGCCCGCACCGCCGCGCAGCGCGGCACGCTCCAGCCGCCCCGGCCACGGGGTGCCGGCCCACAGCTCCCACAGGGCTTCTTCCGCGGTACCGCCGCCTTCGAGAAGCTCGCGCGCCTTGCGCAGGAGCGCGCCGAGTCGCTGGGCGCCACGGGCGTACGCCGGATCGTGCGCGACAAGCCGTTCGGGCTCGGCGAGCGCGCGGGCCAGCAGGTCGCCGGAAGGCGCCGGTAGGCGATTCCCGGCGGCCCGCTCCTCGTCGCGCAGGGCCCGGCCGAGCCGGCGCAGGTCGGCCGCGTCCATGGAGCCGAGGGGGGAAGTGAGGAGGCTCAGGGCCGTCTCGGTGTCCAGCCAGGAAGGCGCTTCGGGAGCCTTTTCGGGGTCCTGCCCGGCAGCCTGATCGGGCTCCTGGCCCGGAGGAGCCGGGGTTTCCGCCTCCGCGCCCTCTCGGACCTCCGAGTCGGGGGTCTCCGCGCCCTCCGAGGCCGTGGCCTCCGCCTCCGCACCCGGCGCGCCCCGGCGCAGCGCCGCTGCGGCGACCGCGCGCAGGGCGGACAGGAGCGGGGCCACCGCCGGCTCATGGCGCAGGGGGAGGTCGTCGCCGTCGACCTCCACGGGGACGCCCGCCGAGGTCAGGGCCCGGCGCACCGAGGGGATCGTGCGGCCTCCGGCCCGTACGAGCACCGCCATCTCGTTCCATGGGACGCCGTCCTCCAGATGCGCCCTGCGCAGCAGATCGGCGATGTTGTCGAGTTCGGCGGAGGCGGTCGGGTAGGTGTACGTCTCCACGCTGCCGCCCTCGCGGACGGCGGCGAGCTCCCGGTGGGCGCGGACCTTCGCCGAGGGCAGCCGGGTCAGCGGCATCCGCCGGGTGAGCAGCCGGGTGGCGGCCAGCAGCTGTCCGCCGGAGCGGCGCGAGGTCGTGAGGACGCCGACCGGTGCCGGGGCGCCGTCCGCCCGCCGGAACATCTCCGGGAAGTCGAGGATGCCGTTCACATCGGCACCCCGGAACGCATAGATCGACTGGTCCGGGTCACCGAAGGCGATCAGATCCCGGCCGCCCCCGGCCCCCGGGGCGCTCCCCCGGTTGCCGGCCAGTGCGTGCAGCAGCCGCACCTGTGCCGGGTCCGTGTCCTGGTACTCGTCCACGAACACCACGTCGTACTGCCCGGCCAGCAGCGCCGACACCTCGGGGCGCTCCGCGAGCAGCACGGCCCGGTGCACCAGCTCCGCGTAGTCCAGCACCCCCTGTGCGTCCAGCACATCCAGGTACTCGGCGAGGAACTCGGCGGCGGCGCCCCAGTCCGGGCGGCCGGTACGGCGGGCGAAGTCGGTCAGCGCGTCCGGGCCCAGGCCCAGCTCACGGCTGCGGGCGAGCACCGCCCGTACCTCGTCGGCGAAACCGCGTGTGGTCAGACAGGCCCGCAGCTCGTCCGGCCAGCGGATGTGCGCGAAGCCGTCCTGTTCCAGTTCGAGCTGGCCGGCGAGCAGCTCGCGGACCGTGACGTCCTGCTCCGGTCCGGAGAGCAGCCGCATCGGTTCGGCGAAGAGGTCGGCGTCCTGATGGGCGCGGACCAGTGCGTAACAGAAGGAGTGGAATGTGGTGGCCTGCGGACCG
Organism: Streptomyces sp. NPDC088246; assembly: GCF_044741025.1. NCBI lineage: Bacteria > Bacillati > Actinomycetota > Actinomycetes > Kitasatosporales > Streptomycetaceae > Streptomyces > Streptomyces sp. NPDC088246. Next base: position 207,615 of record NZ_JBIURV010000005.1, on the reverse strand, counting down.
CGGGCGGCACCGAGCCGGGCGGCCATCCGGTCGCGCAGCTCCACGGCGGCCTTGCGGCTGAAGGTGAGGACCAGGATGCGGGCCGGGTCGCCGCCCCGTGCGACACGTGCGGCGACCGCCTCGACGAGCGTGGTCGTCTTGCCGGTGCCCGGTCCGGCGAGCACCAGGAACGGGCCTCCGGGATGATCAACCACCGCACGTTGCGCCGCGTCCAGGAGAGGGGGATCCACGGAGCCCGGCGGGGTGCGCACCAGCCGGTACGCGCCCGTGGTCCTCCCCCTACGCCCCTGCGGGCGTGGGGGGACCCCCTGCCGTGCCTGACGGTGCGGACTGTGCCGGGTGAAGGAGGAGGAGCTCACGTGGATCGCCGGTCCTGGTGGGTGTGCTGGTGCTGAGGGTGCGGTGCGTGCCGCGAACTGTCGACGCTACGCCAGCGGGGGCGCGGTCCGGGGCGAGTCCGCTGCGTGCCTCGTCACGTTCCGCGTCACGGGGGCCGTCGCGTCTCGCTTCGTGTTCCGCATCACGGGCCGGGCCCGGCACCGCCCGTTGCGCCCCCGAATGGCCGAAGCTGTCAGATGTGAGCACCTCCGCCCTTGTCCCTGTCCGCGTCCGCGCCCGCACCACCGGTGACGCCGTCCCATCGCGCCCGCTTCATGTCGAGTCGCGGCAGATGGCCCTCCGCGCTGCGGGACGCCTCGCGCAGCGGGGTGCTCTCCTCGCGGTAGTGGTCCAGCGCCCGCAGTTCGTGACCGGGCAGCAGCGCCCCGTCTGCGCGCACCACGCGCCACCACGGCACCGCGGCCCCGTACAGCGCCATGACCCGGCCGACCTGGCGCGGGCCGCCGTCGCCCAGCCACTCGGCGACATCTCCGTACGTCATGACACGGCCGGGCGGAATCAGCTCGGCGACATCGAGCACCCGCTCCGCGTACTCCGGCAACTCGTCGATCGTCCGGTCGCCGCTCGTCCGGTATTGGCTCACTCGGCCCATCCTGCCGTACGCAACCGACAGCCCGGCCCGGTCCGTGTGCGCCCTTTCACGGGGTGTGCGTGCGGGAGCAAAGGAGCGTATGTTGCGCTTCGCGTGTCCGCGCAGTGCACCCTGATGCCCTCGTCTGTCGCCGGGCCGTGCCACCATCGTGCGGGCGGTGACCGGTGATACGAGAACACGAAGACCAATCAGAGGCGACGAAGGAGCAGGGCGTGCAGCCACCGAAGGCGGCGGACGCCCCTGACGCCGAACCGCACCCGGCCGCTTCGGACGGACCCGCCGAGAAGCCCGCTGCGAAGCAGGAAAAGTCCGGTGCGGAGCAGGGGGAGGTGCCCGAGCACCTGGTCGGCTCGACGCTCTCGTCCGCCGCGGCGGAACAGACCGAGCGCGTCTCGGGAGACGAACCGCTGCTCGCCGCCCGGGTGCACCGCCCCTCCGATCTCATGCGGCTCCTCATCGGGGTCCTGGCGGTCGTCGTCCTGCTCTCGGTCGCCGCGTTCGCCCACGGCACGACCACCGGTCTCGAACAGGACATCAGCAAGGGAACCGGCCAGGCGCCCGACGTCCTGATCAAGACCGGCGGTCTGGTCTCCAGCATCGCCGTGCTGCTCGTTCCGGTCGCGTTCGCCATCGAGCGGCTGATCAAACGCGACGGACTGCGGATCGCGGACGGCGTGCTCGCCGCCGTACTGGCGCACGGCGTCACGCTCGCCACCGACCTCTGGGTGGCCAAGTCCGCCCCCGGCACCATTCAGGACGCCCTGACCCAGCCGCAGCCCGGTGACGGGCTCACCGATCCCGTACACGGCTATCTCGCCCCCGTGATCGCCTATATGACGGCGGTCGGGATGGCGAGACGGCCACGCTGGCGGGTCGTGCTGTGGGTGGTGCTGCTGCTCGACGCGTTCGCCATGCTGGTCGGCGGATACACGACCCCGTTCTCGATCATCCTCACCGTGCTGATCGGCTGGACCGTGGCGTACGGCACGCTGTACGCGGTCGGCTCGCCGAATGTACGGCCGACCGGTCAGCATCTGATGGCAGGTCTGCGCCATGTCGGCTTCCGCCCGGTCACCGCGATGCGCGCCGAGGACGCACCCGACTCCGGCGATCAGAACGACCGCGGGCGCCGCTACCTGGTCACCCTGGAGGACGGGCCACCACTCGATGTGACGGTCGTCGACCGCGAGCAACAGGCCCAGGGCTTCTTCTACCGGGTGTGGCGCAGGCTCACTCTGCGCGGCATCACCCAGCGCCGCTCCATCCAGTCGCTGCGTCAGGCTCTGGAGCAGGAGGCGCTGCTCGCGTACGCGGCGATCGCCGCCGGGGCCAACGCACCCAAGCTGATCGCCACCTCCGAGCTCGGGCCCGACGCCGTGATGCTGGTGTACGAGCACATCGGCGGCCGTTCCCTGGACGCGCTGGAGGACTCGGAGATCACCGACGAGCTGGTGCGCGGCGCCTGGCGCCAGGTGAAGGCGCTCCAGTCGCGGCGGATCGCGCATCGCAGGCTCACCGGCGACGCCATCCTGGTCGATCGTTCCGGCAAGGTGTTCGTCACCGATCTGCGCGGCGGCGAGATCGCGGCCGGTGATCTGGTCCTGCGGATGGATGTCGCTCAGCTGCTGACCACCACGGGTCTGCGGGTGGGCGCCGAGCGGGCCGTCGCCGGTGCTCTGGAGGTGCTCGGCCCCGATGCCGTCGCGGACTGTCTGCCGCTGCTCCAGCCGATCGCGCTGAGCCGCTCCACCCGGGCGACCCTGCGTCGGCTCGCCCGGGAACGCTCGCAGCGCGAGCGCCAGGCGGTGCTCGATGCGTCGGACGCGGCCAAGCATGCCAGGGCGCTCGAACACGGGGCGGCTCAGGAGACCTCCACCGTCGGTCCGGTACCGGACCACAAGGCCGCCCGCAAGTCGCTGCGCAACCAGAAGCAGGCCGAGAAGCGGGCCATGGACGACGCGCTGGAAGAGGCGCGCGAGGAGGATCTGCTCTCCCAGATGCGGCAGCAGGTGCTGCTGATCCGGCCGCAGGCACCGGTCGAACCGGTACGGCTGGAGCGCATCAAGGCGCGCACCCTGGTCAGCTGCATCGCCGGCGCCATCGCCGCGTACTTCCTCATCTCGCAGGTCACCCAGGCCGACTTCGGTGCGGTCGTCGAGCAGGCGGAGTGGGGCTGGGTGGCGGCCGCGGTCGGCTTCTCGGCCCTCAGCTATGTCGCGGCGGCGATGAGCCTGCTGGGCTTCGTGCCGGAGCGCGTGCCGTTCGGCAAGACCGTGCTGGCGCAGGTCGCCGGGTCCTTCGTGAAGATCGTCGCCCCGGCCGCGGTCGGCGGTGTGGCGCTGAACACCCGCTTCCTGCAGCGCGCGGGGGTGCGTCCGGGCCTCGCCGTGGCGAGTGTCGGCGCCTCGCAGCTGTTCGGTCTCGGCTGCCACATTCTGCTGCTGGCGGCGTTCGGCTATCTGACCGGTACCGAGAGGACCCCGTCCTCGCTCACTCCTTCCAGGACCGTGATCGCCGGGCTGCTGACGGTCGCGGTGCTGGTGCTGGTGGTGACGGCGGTTCCGTTCCTGCGGAAGTTCGTGGTGACGCGGGTGCGGTCGCTGTTCGCCGGAGTCGTGCCGCGCATGCTCGACGTGGTGCAGCGGCCGCAGAAGCTGCTGACGGGCATCGGCGGAATGCTGCTGCTGACCGGCCTGTTCGTGATGTGTCTGGACGCGTCGGTCCGGGCGTTCAGCGGCCCGGATGTGCCGCATCTCAGCTACGCGAGCATCGCGGTGGTCTTCCTGGCCGGTAACGCGCTGGGGTCGGCGGCGCCCACACCGGGCGGAATGGGCGCGGTCGAGGGCGCGCTGACGCTGGGGCTGATCGCGGTCGGCCTGCCGAAGGAGGTCGCGGCACCGGCCGTTCTGCTGTATCGACTGCTGACACTGTGGCTGCCGGTGCTTCCCGGCTGGCTCTGCTTCAACCATCTGACCCGCAAGGGCGAGCTCTGACCCGTAGGGGCGAGCTGACGGTTCCTCAGCCGTAGCACGCGCCTGTCCGTAGGGCCGGTCGGGCGACCGGAGAGAGCCCCGGCCACCCGCTTGGACCGATGCCTCGTGCACGGGTCCGGTTCCCGCCGCACGATGGGGCCATGAGGACCTCCGCCCTGCGTGCCGCCGCTCTCGCCGCCGCCGTCACCGTGCTCCTTCCCATCACCGCCTGCTCGGAGAGCGGCACCAAGGACGACCCGGACGGGCCGCCGCGGTCTCCGGTTGCGGCGAATGCCGCCGAGGCGAGCAGCCTCGGTCGGCTCGCGTCCCAGAAGCTGACGTGGAAGCCCTGCCCTGCCCCGTCCACGGCACAGGGCGGCGGAAAGGCCCCGTCGCCCCTGCCCGACGGCACCTCCTGGGAGTGTTCCTTCATGAAGGTCCCGCTCGACTACGCGAATCCGGGCGGCGAGACGATCGAGCTGGCACTCATCCGGGCCAGGGCCAAGAATCCCGACAAGCGAATCGGCTCCCTCATCTTCAACTTCGGCGGTCCCGGCGCTTCCGGCGTCGCCACCCTGCCCGCCTTCGGCACCGACTACGACAAGCTCCGCACCCGCTACGACCTGGTCAGCTTCGACCCGCGCGGGGTCGGACGCAGTGCGGGCGTGGAATGCGAGACCGACCGGCAGCTCGACGCGCGCTACGAGACCGACGCCACCCCGGACAGCAGCGCCGATGTGAATGCCTTCGTCAACGAAATCAAGACGTTCGCGTCGGCCTGCAAGAAGAACTCCGGCAAGGAGCTCCCCTACGTCGGCACCGCCAACGCCGCCCGCGACATGGATCTGATGCGTCAGGTGCTCGGCGACAAGAAGCTGTACTACTTCGGCATCTCGTACGGCACCGAACTGGGCGGTGTCTACGCCAACTTGTTCCCGAAGAACGTCGGCAGGCTGGTGATGGACGGGGTCGTCGACCCGACCCTGGACTCCGAGCAGTCCTCGCTCGGCCAGGCCAAGGGGTTCCAGCTCGCGCTGGACAACTTCACCAAGGACTGCGTGGACCGCGGCGCCGCCTGCAGTCTCCCCGGTTCCACCGGGAAGGAGGTCGAGCAGGGAATCTCCGGCCTTCTCACCCGGCTGGAGAAGAAGCCGATCCCGGGGATCGGGTCCCGGCAGCTGACGCAGTCCCTGGCCATCACCGGCATCGCGGCCGCCCTCTACTCCAAGGAGACCTGGCCGCTGCTGGAGCAGGGAGTGGACGAGGCCGACGGCGGGAACGGCGCGCTGCTCCTCGCTCTCGCGGACTCGCTCAACGGCCGTGAGGCCGACGGTCGCTACAACAATTTGATGGCCGCCAACACCGCCATCAACTGTGCCGACTCCAAGCAGCGGTTCACCGCGGACCAGGCCATGGCGAAGCTCCCGGAGTTCCAGTCCGCCTCGCCGGTCTTCGGTGACTATCTGGGCTGGGGTCTGCTCGCCTGCACCGGCTGGCCGGTGGCGGGCGCCTGGGAGATCCCGGACGTCAGCGCCCGGGGCTCGGCGCCCATCCTCGTCATCGGCAACACCGGCGACCCGGCGACCCCGTACAAGGGAGCGAAGGCGATGGCCGACGCGCTGGGCAAGGGCGTCGGTGTGGAGATGACGTACGAGGGCCAGGGACACGGCGCGTACAACAGCGGCAATGCCTGTGTGCAGAAGGCCGTGGGCGACTATCTGCTGGACGGCAAGGTTCCGGCGGCCGGGACGGTCTGCAAGTAATTCACCGTCTCGGACCGCCTAGCATGGGCGCACTTTCTGTACGTCGTATGTACAGGCACATCGGGGAGGGACGTACACGTGGTCGGACACGCACGTGCCGGGGCTCTGGCAGGCGCCGCACTTCTGCTGACGGGGCTGCTCGCGGGCTGTGACGGGGGTACGGACGACAAGCCGGCCGACGGGACGGACCACAGTGCGGCGTCCTCGCCCGGCCAGTCGTCCGCCACGCCGAGCGGGCAGCCCGGCATGCCCGGGCTGCCCGCCGCCCTCACCTCCCAGCGGCCGGACTGGAACAGCTGCAAGGCCCCCGCGGGCGGCAGCGCACCCGGTGACGACTGGCTGTGCGCGACGGTCGAGGTGCCGCTGGACTACGCGAAGCCGGACGGCGACACCATCGGGATCGCCGTGATCCGCAAGAAGGCCCGGGACGAAGGCCGGCGCCTCGGCGCGATGCTGTTCAACTTCGGCGGCCCGGGCGGTTCGGGCGTCTCGATACTGCCGCGCGCCGCCGGCTCGTACAAGAAGCTCAACGCCCGCTACGACCTGGTGAGCTTCGATCCGCGCGGGGTCGCGGGCAGCGCAGGGGTGAACTGCCGTACCGACAAGGAGACGGAGGACGCCAACCGGAAGGTCGACATGACTCCGGACACGGCGGCGGAGGAGGCGGCGTTCATGAAGGACGGCGCGGACTTCGGCGCCGGCTGCGAGCGCCGCTCCGGCAAGGTCCTGCCGTACGTCGGTACGACGAACGCCGCCCGGGACATGGATCTGATCCGTGAGGTACTCGGCGACAGGAAGCTCACCTACTTCGGCATGTCGTACGGCACGGAGCTCGGCGGCACCTACGCGCACCTCTTCCCCAAGAACGTCGGCCGGACCGTCCTGGATGCCGTCGTCGACCCGACCGCGGACACGATCGGGCACGCCCGCAACCAGGCGACCGGCTTCCAGCGGGCGCTGGAGAACTACCTCAAGGACCGCGGCCAGGACCCGAAGGCGGGCACGCAGCGCATCGCCCGGCTGCTGGAACGGATCGACAAGAGGCCGCTGCCGACCACCTCGGGCCGCGAGCTCAACGAGTCGCTGGCCATCACCGGCATCGTCATGCCGCTCTACTCCAAGAGCAACTGGCCGTATCTGACCCAGGCGCTGGACGAGGCCGAGAAGAGCGGCACCGGCAACATGCTCCTCCAGATGGCCGACGCGTACAACGGCCGTGACGAGAAGGGGCACTACGACACCCAGAACCACTCGCAGCGCGCCATCTCCTGCGCGGACAGCAAGCTCCGGCCGACGGCGGCCGAGGCCAGGGCCATGCTGCCCGAGTTCCGGAAGCTGTCCCCGGTATTCGGCCCGTTCCTGGCGTGGGACACGGCCGGCTGGTGTGCCCAGTGGCCGGTGAAGGGTGAGCACGACAACCCGGAGGCGAGCGCTCCGGGCGCCGGTCCGATCCTGGTGGTCGGTACGACCGGTGACCCGGCGACGCCCTACGAGGGTGCGCGGAAGATGGCGGACGAGCTGGGCAAGGGCGTCGGCATCATGCTCACCAACAAAGGTGAGGGGCACGGCGCGTACGGCGAGAGCACGTGTGTGACGTCGACCGTGAACGCGTACTTCCTCGACGGGAAAGTCCCGGCGGACGGCAAGACCTGCTCGTGACGCAGGACGTGTGCATGCCGAAGGGGCCGGTCCGCAGTGCGCGGACCGGCCCCTTCGGCATGCTGAGCGTTTAGTACACCGGCTTCTCGGGCTCGATCTGGTTGACCCAGCCGATCACGCCACCGCCCACATGCACCGCGTCGGCGAAGCCCGCCGACTTGAGAACTGCGAGGACCTCGGCACTGCGGACACCGGTCTTGCAGTGCAGGACGATGCGCTTGTCCTGCGGGAGGTCCTGGAGGGCGTTGCCCATCAGGAACTCGTTCTTCGGGATCAGCCGGGCACCGGGGATCGAGACGATCTCGAACTCGTTCAGCTCACGGACGTCGATGATCTCGATCTTCTCGTCCGCGTCGATCCACTCCTTGAGCTGCTTGGGAGTGATCGTGGAGCCGAGCGCCGCCTCCTGGGCCTCCTCGGAGACGACGCCGCAGAAGACCTCGTAGTCGATGAGCTCGGTGACGGTCGGGTTCTCGCCGCAGACCGCGCAGTCGGGGTCCTTGCGGACCTTGACCTGGCGGTACTGCATCTCCAGGGCGTCGTAGATCATCAGCCGGCCGACCAGCGGGTCGCCGATACCGGCGAGCAGCTTGATGGCCTCGGTGACCTGGATGGAGCCGACCGAGGCGCAGAGAACCCCGAGCACGCCGCCCTCGGCGCAGGAGGGGACCATCCCCGGCGGGGGCGGCTCCGGGTAGAGGCAGCGGTAGCAGGGGCCGTGCTCGGACCAGAAGACGGACGCCTGGCCGTCGAACCGGTAGATCGAGCCCCAGATGTACGGCTTGTTCAGCAGTACGGCTGCGTCGTTGACCAGATAGCGGGTGGCGAAGTTGTCCGTGCCGTCCACGATCAGGTCGTACTGGGCGAAGATGTCCATCACGTTGTCGGCTTCGAGCCGCTCCTCGTGAAGGACCACATTCACGTACGGGTTGATGCCCAGCACCGAGTCCTTGGCGGACTCGGCCTTGGAGCGGCCGATGTCGGCCTGGCTGTGGATGATCTGGCGCTGCAGGTTCGACTCGTCGACCTCGTCGAACTCCACGATGCCGAGCGTGCCGACACCGGCGGCGGCCAGGTACATCAGGGCCGGCGAACCGAGACCGCCGGCGCCGACACAGAGCACCTTTGCGTTCTTCAGCCGCTTCTGTCCGTCCATCCCGACATCCGGGATGATCAGGTGGCGGGAGTACCTGCGGACCTCGTCGACGGTGAGCTCAGCAGCTGGCTCGACCAGGGGTGGCAGCGACACAGGAACCTCAACAATGCAGGTGGTCGGTTTCTACGTACTTCATCTACGTACGGTTGTTCTTGCCGTAACACTGCCACGCCCCTTCTCATTCCGAGATACCAGGTCCGATCCGCGAGACGATTTCGTCCCAGTACCTGGGCAGCGCCGCGAATGGGTCCGTTTGTCCGTGTCGGCCGTCCCGGTCCGTGAAGAAGATCGTGCCCGCGCCCTGCCAGCGGGCGATGCGCATGGCCTCTTCGAGGTGGGTGCGCGGAACGCCGTGGACGAAGTGCGCGAACCGCTCCGGCGGACAGGCGGCGGTCCACTCCGCCACCTGCGACCAGCGGTAGTCGGTCCACGGTCCGGAGAAGGTGACCAGCTGGTCGGCGGCCTCGGCATAGCCCGGATGCGGATGGGTGCCCAGCCCCAGCACCAGCAGCCCGCGCTCCTCCCCGTAGTCGCCGTGTTCGAGAAGCGTGGCGAGTGTGCTGGTGAGACGGCGCACCGCCGCGAGGTCGGCACGCCCGGCCGGGCACCGGCCGAGATAGAAGCCGTCGACGCGGTACCAGTCGAGAAAGGACTGCGCGTCGGCGATCAGCTCGCCGAAGGGGCGGCTGCCGAAGGCCAGATCGAGGTGGCCGAGCAGCCGGCCGCCCGCCGCCCGAATGGAGTCCTGCGGGGCTTCGCCGTGCACGGCCCGCTCCCGCGCGTTGCGGAGCCGGCCCGCGGCCTCCAGACAGTGCGGGTCGGGGCGGGCACCGGGGCCGTTGTCGATGTTGAGGACCGCCCAGTGCAGCGGGGTGCCGGGGCGGGTGAGCTCGGCCCATTCGGTGGGGGCGAGCAGCGGATGCGCGTAACCGGGGACACCGAAGCCGAGTTGTTCGGCCCCGCTGGTCCGGCGGGCGGTATCGGTGGGGGTCAGATACGGCACGCCGCCTCCATCCAGATGTCGGCGAGGGACTCCTCCAGATTGATCCGGGGGCGCCAGCCGAGCCGGTCCCTGGCGGTGCGGACGTCGGCCTGCTGCCAGGCCCCGCAGCCGTCCGGGTAGGGGGAGGGGGTCGCCGAGAGATGCTCGATGACCGACTCGGTGGAGGTGCGCGGGGCGCCGATCGGCAGCCGGGGCGGGGGCGCGTCGAGTTCGTGGAGTGCGCCCGCGTATCCGGCGACCCTGGCGAGAACACCGGCCGCGTCCCGGAGCCGCACGGCGCGGCCGGTGCCGATGTTGACGACGCCTTGCGCGGCGGAGAGCGAGGCGGCGTGCACGGCGCGCGCGACATCGCGTACGTCGACGAAGTCGCGCTGCACGCCGAGGCCGCTGAGCTTCAGCTCGCCGTCGCCGGACTGCATGGCCCGGCGCATCGCCTCGGCGAGCCTGCCGAGCGGGGAACCGGCCGGGGTGCCGGGACCGACCGGGGAGAAGACCCGCAGCACGACCGCGTCGAGGCCGGAGCCGAGGACGAGTTCGGTGGCTGCGAGCTTGCTGACGCCGTACGGGCCGCCGGGGCGCGGAATTGCGTCCTCCGCGGTCGATGAGCCGGGCTGCGAGGGCCCGTACTCCGACGAACAGCCGACCTGGACGAGACGGGCCGTACAGCCGCTGCGCCGCATTGCCTCGCAGACGGTGGCGACGGCGACGGTGTTGTGGCGGGTCAGGTCGCGAGCCCCGCCACGGGTGGCGCCCGCGCAGTTGACGACGACTCCGGGGTGGACGGCGTCCAGGAAACGGGTCAGCGCGCCGGGGCTGCCGCCGGCGAGGTCGAACCGTACGTCGGCGTCGTCGCCGCGGCCGAGCGCCGTGAGGTGCACGGCGGGGTCGGCGAGGAGGCGGTCGGCCACGAACCGGCCGAGGAATCCGTTGGCTCCGAGCAGCAGCACCCTCATCGCGCGCCCCCTCGGTGCCGACGGCGGGCTGCCGGTGCGGGGGATTGGGGGGTCATGTCCGGTGTCTCCTTCAGGAAGTGTGGTGCGGTACGGGGGAAGGACCCGCAGCGTCGGCTCCGCGGGGGGCGTGCGGGTTGTTCGTATGTGAGGGTGGTGCGGCTTCGGTCGCGCGGGTTACGCGGTGGTACGGGTTTCGTCGCCGGGTGTGGTGTGGGCGGATGCCCGGGAGAGGGCGACAGTGGCGCTGATCAGCAGTCCGAGCGCGGCTGCGCCACAGGCGACGGCGGGTACGGCTCCGGTGCCGGCCGCCATGACAAGGGCGTCGACGGGACGGGCGAGGAAGTGCAGACCGGGCAGCCGCCCGGCCAGGACCAGTGCGGGTGCCAGCGCTTCGAGGGCGCAGGCGGCGGCGAGTCCGACGGCGGCGGGTTCCGGGAAACCGTGCACGGTCAGCAGCCGGGCCAGCAGGAGCAGCACACCGAGCGCGGCCGCCCCGACGAAGGCGCCGCCGCCCCCGTACCCCAGATGCGCGACGTAGAGCAGCCCGGCGAGGACGCACAGGTGGAGTGCGACGGCTCCGAACAGCAGGGGGCGCACACCTGCGGCGAACTCCTCCAGTGCGCGACTGACGATGAGTTTGCGGTGTGCGTGTACGGAGAAGAGGTGCGCGCACCAAGCGGCCGGGGCGACGGAGAGGGCCAGCCCCAGCAGCGGTGCGGGGGTGAGCGTCCAGGGGCCTTCGGGGCCGCCGCTGAGTACCTGGTCGAGCAGCGCTTCGCCGTACAGGACATAGCCGAGGAGCCAGCAGCCGTACACATGGGCGGTGCCCGAGGACCGGCCTTCGGCGTGCAGGGGGCCGCTGCGCAGGCTGAGGGCGAGTCCGACAATGCCGACGAGCACTCCGGTGAGGGCGATCGCAAGCCGTCCCTGGCCTCCGAGCATCCCCTCGGTAAGCCTCAGTGCGCCGGCGGTCGCGATGCAGGCCGCGCCTGGCACCAGTGCGCGGAGCGACCAGACGGCGCGCGTCTCGGTGTCGCGCTCCGCCGCGCGGAGCGCTGTTACGGGCTCCCCCGCCACGGCGGGTACCCGGGCGAAGAGCTCCTCGGCGAGCGAGAAGACATCGCGGTGCCGGTAGCGGGCGGCGGCGCGGTCGGTGACGCCATGGGCTTCGAGCCCGGCGGCGATCTCCAACGGATCGACGGCCCGCTCGCACAGCTCGCGATGGCGGTGCATCAGCGATTTCACGGGGTCGGCGGGACCGCGGCGCGAGGCGTTGAGCTTGCGCGCCGGAGCGGCGCGCGCGATCTCGGGGGCGCGGGGAGTGGTGGCCCTCTCTGCGGAGGTCTGCTCCGCGAAGGTCTGCTCTGCGGCGGTGTTCTCCGCGGTGGCTTTCTCCGTGGCCGCTTTCTCCGTGGCCTGTTCTTCCAGGGCAGCTTTCTCTGTTTCTTCCAGGGCAGCTTTCTCTGTGGCTTTCGGCGCGGAGGCGGGCTCGCCGTCCGGAGCCGTAAGGGGACCGGCCTCGGCCGATACGTCACCGGCCTCGGCGACCCGAGAAGCCTCGTTCCGAGCAGCATCGTCCGGAACGCCCACGGGCTCGCCCGCAGCTGCCGCCACCGCTGCCGGGTCAGGGTTCGGCGGGCCCCACACAGGTTCCGAGATCTCGGCGACGAGGGTCTTGGAGACGAGCGCCCGCGAGCGGAGGTCCCAGCTTCCGCCGGTGGTCGGTGTGGCGGGTGCGTCGGACACCTCGGTCGGGCCGCCCATGGTGGTTCCTCCGTGATCGTCGCCGGTTGCCTCGGGCCGTCCCGGCCCGCCGCTGCGGCCCGTCCCGGCCGTTCCCCGTTGCTGTTCACACATCGCCGCCACCCGCTCCCCGAGCTCCCGCGCAGACGGTCCTGGACTCGGCGGCCCAGCTGAGTGTGCGGTCGACCGCGCCTGCCGGGGCAGGGCCCGAGGCCGTCCACGGGCCCTGGACGTGCGCCTCGGGCGGAGTGGCGAACGGGCGCGGTTCGCCGTCGGCGTTCACCGTGTCGGCCTCCCTGCGCACCGGGGCGTGCGAGATCAGCTCCAGGTAGATGCCGCGAAATGCCGCGAGGTTCTGTTCGACGGTGAAGAGTTCGAGCGCGCGGGCGCGCGCCGCCGCTCCGAGCCGCGCGCGGCGCTCGGGGTCGCGCAGCAGCGCGAGGCAGGCGTCGGCGAGCGCCCTGGGGTTGCGCGGGGGCACCACGAGCCCGGTACCGCCGATGACTTCGACCACCGCGCCGACGTCCGTCGACACCGTGGCCCGTCCGCAGAACATCGCCTCGACGAGGCTGATGGGGAAGCCTTCGACAACGCTGGAGAGGACGACGACCCCGCCCGCCGCATAGGCCTCCGACAGATCCGGCACCTCGGCTCCGCCGATGTCCTCGAAGGAGACCGGGTTGTCGCCGACGGCGTGTGCGCCCGTGGCCTCGTCGGGGAACAGCTGGGCGGCGAGCGCCCGGCAGTGCGCGAGACAGGTGGCGCCTTCCGGGCCCTGCGCCGGGGCGCCGATGATCCGCAGCCGGGCGTCCGGTTCGGCCTTCCGCACCTCCGCGAAGGCGTGCAGCAGCGCGATCAGGTCCTTGGCGGGCTCGATCCGGCCGACCCAGACCAGCGTGTCGTCGGGACCGCTGTCGCCGCTCTCCCCCAGGGCCGTGAACCTGCCTGACTCCATGCCGGGGTGGACTGTGCGCAGCTTCTCGCGCTCGGCACCGCAGCGTTCCTGCCAGCGGCGGGTGTGGGTGTTGCCGGGGGTGACGATCGCGGCCTGCCGGTACACCTCGGTGGCGAGCCGTCCGTGGAAGTTGGAGAGCAGGGCGCGTACCGGCGCGCTCAGGGGGGTGTCGGCCGCTGCGAGGTAGTGCGCCCGCAGTTGCACGCCGTGCTCGGTGACCAGCAGCGGTACCCCGAAGAAGCGTTTGGCCAGCAGCCCCGGCAGCGCCGCGGCACCACCGGATGTGGCGTGGCAGAGGTCGACCGCGCCGAGGCTCTCCTCGTCGTACCAGTCGAGGGAGAGCGGGCGCAGTACCCGGTCGAGCTCCCGGGCGAAGGCGAGGAAGTCGGGGACGGTGGCGGTCTGGACGGTGCGCCCGGTGCCCGGGGCACGGCAGGCGGCTTCGAGCACGCGTACGGCGGTTTCGGAGCGGAGCGCCGCTGGGAGCCCCCCGTGTTCGCGGGCCAGTTCGGCCAGTCCGTACAGGCCGTCCGTGAACTGCGCGTCCATGACGCCGACGGCCGTACGCCCTGTACGCCCGTCATCGCTCCGTCCACCGGAACCCGCTCCCCCGCTCGCGCCTGCGGCATCGTCCTCGCCGCTCGTCGCATCCGCCGTGCAGACGGAGGTCGCGAGAGCCGTGAAGTACGCGGTGAAGCGCTGCCGTTCGCGCCGTCCGTACGAGCGTCCGCCCCCGCCCGTCACCATCCGGGCGAGCAGCCCCTTGGAGGCGTGGGTGCCCAGGATGTCCTCGTCGGTCGTCCACAGCGGCGCCGTCCGCACCCGGCTGACCTGTGCCGGAAGCTGGACCCAGCCCTGCGTTTCCTGTTCGGCGGAGCGGCTGAGCGCGAAGAGATCGAACTCGTGCTGCGAGAGTCCGCGCACCAGACGGTCGCACCAGAGCCTGGACTCACCGGTCGCATACGGATAACCACCGTCGGTGAGGAGTCCGATCCGCACGAGCACACCCCCGATCTCCCTTGTGGTCGGCCGCCGCTGGAACGGCGACTCACAGCGGGACGACCGTAAGCGGATACGCCGGTGGCGCGACGGACGGTTGTCCGTCGCGCCACCGAAAGGGGTGAACCGTCGTAACTTTCCCACCCCGGTAGCGTTCTGTCGCGCTATGGGAGTGGCCGGTCACGCAGGGTCAGGCTGCGGCCAGCTCCTTGCGGGCTGCGCGGCGCACTGCCGCGAGCGCCGGATCGAGCGCGGGAACGGCCGCCAGGAGCTGCTTGGTGTACGGGTCCCGGGGGTCTCCGTACACCTGGTCCACGTCACCCTCCTCGACGATCCGGCCCCGCCGCATGACGGCGACCCGGTCGCTGACCTGCCGTACGACGGCGAGGTCGTGCGCGATGAAGACCAGGGCGAGCCCCAGCTCCCGCTGCAACTGCGCCAGCAGGGCGGTCACCTGGGCCTGGGTCGTCACATCGAGTGCGGAGACGGCCTCGTCGCAGACGATCAGTTCCGGCTCGGCGGCCAGCGCCCGTGCGATCCCGACGCGCTGGCGCTGTCCGCCGCTGAACTCGTGCGGGTAGCGGTCGTACTGCTCGGGGTCGAGCCCGACCCGCTTCAGCAGATCCCGTACCCGGGCCCGGATCGCGACCTCGTCGCGCTCCCCGGAAGCCCGCAGCGGGTCGGCGACCGATTCGCCGATCGAGCGTCGCGGGTTGAGGGAGGAGACGGGGTCCTGGAAGACCATCTGCACCCTGGCCCGGCGGGTGAGCCGCCCGGAGGTGGGCTCCAGCAGTCCTACGAGCATCCGCCCGAGGGTGGTCTTTCCGCTGCCGCTCTCGCCGACGATGCCGAGGGTTTCGCCGCGCCGGACTGTGAGGGAGACACCGTCGACAGCGGCGAGGGCGGACTTGCCCCTGCCGAACACCTGCCGGACGTCGACGGCTTCGACAAGCGGCTCACTCCCGACGAGTTCCTCACCATCGGCGGATGCCTCGCCCTCGTCCGCGGCCGGCTTGTCGTCCGAGGCCGCCGGGCGGACCGGAATGCGTGGCACCGCCGCCAGCAGCGCCTGCGTGTACGGCTCGCGCGGCGCCACGAGCACCTCGCCCACCGGCCCCCGTTCCACCGCCCGCCCCGACTGCATGACCAGTACCTCGTCGACCGATTCGGCCGCCACGCCCACGTCATGCGTGACCAGCAGCAACCCCATGCCCGTCTCCCGCCGCAGATGGTGCAGCAGATCCAGGATCTGGGCCTGGACGGTGACGTCCAGGGCGGTCGTCGGCTCGTCGGCGATCAGCAGCTGGGGTTCGCAGGCCAGGGCCATCGCGATCAGTGCCCGCTGCCGCATCCCGCCGGAGAACTCGTGCGGCCGGGACCGGGAGCGCCGTACCGCGTCGGGAATCCCGACCCGGTCCAGCACCTCGACGGACCGGGCCCGCGCCACCCGCCGGGAGACCCGGTTGTGCACCCGGTACACCTGGGCGATCTGGTCGCCCACCGCGTAGTACGGGTCCAGTGAGGACAGTGGGTCCTGGAAGACCATCGCCGCCTTCGCGCCCCGCAGGGCACGCAGTTCCGCGTCGCCCGCCGCGGTCACGTCCACCCCGGCGACCCGGATCGAGCCGCCGACCCGCGCCCCGGTCCCGCGGTGCAGTCCGAGCAGGGCGTACGCCGACGCGCTCTTGCCGGAGCCGGACTCACCGACCACGCCCAGCGCGCCACCGGCCTCCAGCGAGAACGACAGCTTCTCCACCGCCCGCACGTCGCCGAACGAGATCGAGAGATCGGAGACTTCGACCAGGCTCATGCCAGTACCACCCGTCGGTCGGCCATCGCCTGGAGTACGTCCGCGACGGCATTGGCAAGGACGACGAAGAACCCGGTGACGAGCACCAGACCGACGACCACCGGAAGGTCCACGTGCTTCACGGCGTCGACGAGTTCGCGGCCGACCCCCGGGATCCCGAAGAGCGATTCGGTGAGTACGGCGCCGCCGAACATCGAGCCGATGTCCAGTGCGCCGAGCGCGATCACCGGCGCCAGCGCACCGCGCAGCGCGTGTCGCCCGACGAGCGCCCGCTCGCTGACCCCGTACGCCCTGAAGGTGCGCACATGGTCCTCGGCCAGCGTCTCCAGCATCGAGGCCCGGGTCATCCGGGCGTACGGGGCCGCGGTCACCAGCGCCAGCGAGATCCACGGCAGCAGCAGGTTCCACGCCCACTGTTCCGGGTCCTCGGTGAGGGGCACGTAATCCGGGAACGGCAGGATCTGGAGCGCCGTGACCAGGATGATGATCAGCAGCAGGCCTATGACGAAGACCGGGGTGGCCATGCCTGCCAGGGTGATCCAGGTGAGGATGCGCTCGGTCGCCCGCCCGCGCCGCCACACCGAGAGCAGTCCGGTGCCGACACCGAGCAGCATCCACAGCACGAAGGCGCCGACGGCGAGCGAGGCGGTCGCCGGGAGCTTGGCCAGGATCAGTTCGGTGACCTGCTGGTCGCTCTGGTACGAGAGCCCCAGGCAGGGCGCCTGGCAGTGCAGCACCC
The DNA here is from genome assembly GCF_044741025.1 of Streptomyces sp. NPDC088246. Lineage (NCBI taxonomy): Bacteria > Bacillati > Actinomycetota > Actinomycetes > Kitasatosporales > Streptomycetaceae > Streptomyces > Streptomyces sp. NPDC088246. The sequence continues at coordinate 190,872 of NZ_JBIURV010000005.1, read as the reverse complement.
CGGTTCCGGTCGAGTAGTCGCGGCCGACGAAGAGGCCCTGGAGGAAGTGCGCGTACTGCATGTACAACGGGTCGCCCAGGTGCAGCTGTTCGCTGACCTGTGCCACCTGCGCGGGCGAGCAGCGCGGACCGCAGGCGATCTGTGCGACGTTGCCGGGGGCGACGTAGAAGGCGGCGTAGACGACGATGCTGAGCGCGAGCAGCACGAAGAGCGCCCCGCCGAGGCGCCTGAGCAGGAACAACCTCATGCGTCGGCCTCCTTCTTCCGGCCGGTGCCGATCCGCAGCCGGGATTCGGCGCGCGGGTCGAGCGCGGTGCGTACGCCCTCGCCGAGGACGGTCAGCGCCAGCACGGTGACGAAGAGCAGCAGGGCGGGGATCAGCAGATAGGTGGGCGCTGCCTGGTACCAGGTGTCGGCGTCGCTGAGCATCTGTCCCCAGGATGGCGTGGGCGGCTTGATGCCGACGCCGAGGAAGGACAGGGCCGCTTCGACGACGATGTTCGCCGGGAAGAGCAGCACCGCGTAGGTGATGACGGGGGCGGCCAGCGCGGGCAGCAGTTCCCGCTTGGCGATCTGCCAGGAGCCCCAGCCGCTGAGCCGGGCGGCGGAGACATGGTCGAGCGATTTCAGCGCGAGCGTCCGGGCGCGCACGATCTTCGAGATGCCGGACCAGCCGACCAGGCCGATGATCACGGCGATCAGGACCGGGCGCGGGAAGCTCGTGGGGACGACGGCGAGCGCGCCGAGCGCGATCACCATGACGGGCAGCGCGACCACGACGTCGGTGACCCGGCTGAGCGCCTGGTCGACGAAGCGGTTGCCGAGCCCGGCCGCGAGGCCGACGCCGACCCCGATGATCACCTGGAGCAGGGTGGCGGCGAGAGCGACGCCGAGCGAGACCCGCGCCCCGTGGACGACGCGTGCGAACAGGTCGCGTCCGGTGAGCGGTTCGACGCCGAGCCAGTGCTCGGCGCTGATCCCGCCGAAGGAGCCGAGCGGCACCCCGCCGGTGGCGGAGTCGACGAGATCCGGGTGGTACGTGGTGGGGTCCTGGCCCTCGATGCCCGCGAGCAGCGGTGCGGCGAGCGCGATCAGGACCAGCAGGGCGACGACGACGGCCGCCACGAGGGCCGCGCGCCGGGCGCGCAGCCGCCGCCAGAACGGATGGGCCCCGGAGGCGGGGGCCTTGACGGCCCCCGTCTCCTCGGCCAGTAGAGCTTCGGCCATGGTTACTTGACCGCGACCTGCGAGATGTCGAGCACACCGGTCCAGTCGCTGATCACGACGTTCTTGATGGACTCGCCGTACAGGCGCTTGTAGACCGGGTGGAACAGGGGCACGGTCAGTGCCTGCTCACCGACCTTCTCGTCGAGCGCGCCCCAGCGCTTCGCGGCGGCGCTCAGGTCGGTCAGCTTGTTGATCTCGTCGATCTCCTTGTTGACCGCGGGGTCGTTCAACTGGGCGGAGTTGAAGTTGTACCCGGCCTTGACGATCTGGCGTCCGTCGAAGATCGGTGCGAAGAACGGACCGCCGGACGGCCAGTCGGCGCCCCAGCCGCCGAGGAAGAAGCCGGGCTCGCTCTTCACGTTGTAGACCGTGTCGGAGTAGTCGTTGCTCTCCAGTCCCTGGAGCTTGACGGTGATGCCGGCCTTCTTCAGCGCCTCCTGGAGCGCGGTGGCGATCTCCGGGCTCGTCGCGAAGTCCTTGTCGTTGGAGTGCGTGAGGGTGACGGTCAGCCCCTTGGGGTAGCCGGCCTCCTTCAGCAGTTCCTCGGCCTTGGCGGCGTTGCCGGACTTCCCGGCCGGGAAGTGGTCGTACGGGGTGTACCCGAAGGCCTTCTGGTCGGGGAGGAAGGTGGTGGCGGGCTCGGCGAGCGAGGAGCCGCCGGCCGCGTTGCCCACGGAGGAGCGGTCGACGGCGTACGAGATCGCCTGGCGCACCTTCGGGTTGTCGAACGGCTTCACCTTCGGGTTGAAGGCGATGTAGTTGGTGTAACCGAAGTGGCCGGTGCCGACGCGGGCGGCGAGCTTCCTGTCGCCGGTGACCTTGGCGAGCTCGGCCGGGCCCAGGTTGGTGTCGGTGGTGACGGCGGCCGCGTCGGCGCCCTGCGATGCGGAGAGGCGCTGGTTGATGACGGCGGAGTCGAGCCCGGAGCGCACATCGATCCGGTCGGGGTAGGCCTTGCGCTCCTCGTCGGTCGCTGCCGACCAGTGCGGGTTGCGCTCCAGGACGAGGCGCTCGCCGTCGCCCTCGTTCTTGACGACCTTGTACGGCCCCGAGGAGATCGGGTGCTCCTCGTACTTGGTGCCCTTGTCCTTGGCCTTCGGCACGGGGGTCGTCTGGGTCTGCGTGGCCAGGAAGGGGAATTCGCCCTCCGGCTTGTTGAGGTGGAAGACGATCGTCTTCGCGTCGGGCGTCTCGATCGAGTCGAGGCCCTTCTTGTCCTTGTACGGGCCCTGGTAGTCGGCCCCGCCGATCAGCCAGTCACGCAGGTAGGGCGCGCCGCCGGAGAGCTCGGCGGCGAAGGAGCGCTCGATGCCGTACTTGATGTCGGCACTCGTGATCGCGGTGCCGTCCTCGTATTTCAGCCCGTCCTTGAGCGTGTACGTCCACACGGTGGCGTTCTTGCTGGGCGTGCCCAGGTCGGTCGCCAGGTCGGGGACGACCTTCGCGCCCGCCGCGCCGTCCTCCCGGTTGCGGGTGGTGAGCGTACGGAAGACGAGGGACGGGACGTTGCCGCCGCCGGAGGTGTAGAGCCGGGCGGGGTCGAAGTCCTCCTGCGGCTTGCTGTTGAGGACGGTGAGCGTGCCGCCCTTCTCGGGCGTGCCCGCCGCGCCGGAATCACCGCCGCTGTCCTTGCTGTCCTGGGGCCCGCAGGCCGCGGCACCCGCGGCCACGACGAGTACTGCGGCGGCCGCTGCCACGCGGCGCGATATGACGGACGGTTGACGCATCGGAAGGTGACCTCTCGGAGTACTGCCTGGAGAAAAGAACGGAGGGAATTTCCGTGCAGGCAGCAACGAGAGCGAGTGCACACAACCGGTCGGCACATGGAAAAGATGACCGGAACACTGAGACTGTCGCGCCTGCGGACGGAGTGCGCCCAGGCGCGGCAGTCGTGCATGGTCGTCCGGGCCGTTTCAGGGCTCGGGCAGAGGGCCGACGCGCGCTCGGGCAGGCGTCAGCAACAGTGGATGTCGGCGACGCTGTGCCCGGTCACGCCGATGAGCGCCAGCTCTATGGCGGCGCGTTCGGGGGTGACAGGGCTGCGTGACATGCCGAGAAATATGGATCACCGCCCAGGGGATGTCAACGCGGAATGAGACGACCGTCTCAATATGCGGACACCATCGAGTGTGGGCGCGCCGCCCGGCAGATGACGGCGGAGCCCGGCTCGATCGACGAGACGGCCCGGCATGCCCCCCGGTCCGGCCCTTTTCGATTCAACTGCTCGGATATACCCAGGCGTTGGGCCGGCACTTGATCTTGTTGATGTTCAGGGACTTGGTCTGCTGCTGCATCACCGGAGCGAGGGCTCCCGGCGTGCGACAACTCACATGGTCGTGCCCCAGCCGGTGACCGACCTCATGGTTGATCAGCATCTGGCGGTAGGCGAAGAGTTTGTCCGGGCCGAACGTCGACGACCCCTGCGCCCAGCGGTAGGCGTTGATCATCACGCGTTCGGTCGCCGCGGAGTCGCACGAGACGTTGTCCTCGGTCGTGTCCAGAGCCGACTTCCGGCACCAGTCCCCGGTGGTCCCGGGACTGGCCAGGGTGATCACGAAATCGGGGTCGCCGGAGGAGATCCGCTCGAACGTCATGGCGCCGTCGTGCGCCCAGCTGCGGTCGTCGTTGAGCGTCTCCTGGACGGCACGGGCAAAGAGCGAGGCGTCGAGCCCGAGGCCCTTCTCGACATCGATCCGGTAGCGGTACTTGTGGCCCCTGCCCGGGGCCTTCGCCGTACCCGGAACCGCCTCGAACTTCCCGGACCCATGGAGCTTTGGGGAGAGCGGATACGCCTTGGCCATCTTCTCCGCGTACGAAAGGGACTTGACCTGCGCCACCTTCGGGGTCGGCCGGCCGTCCGAGCGGGAGGCGCCGTCGGTGCCGTCCCGGTCGACGCCCGCGGGCTGCGCGGCGCTGGTCCCGCCGCCGTCGTGGGCGACCTGCCCGGCCACGACCACCGCGAGCACGGTGGTCACCGCGGCGGCCGCGATACCGGTGAAGGTACGACCCCTGGCGCCCTTGCCGTCCTTGGCGGGCGTCGGCACGTCGGCGTCGCTGTGCGGCGGCTGCTCGTCCCACTCGCCGACCAAACTGTACGGATCGGCCGGCGGGACGGAAGGCCCACGGGGCGCGGGGGGTGCGGGCGGCGCGTCGAACGCCTCGACGAACTCGCGCCGCGGTCCCGGTACCTGTGGCCGGGTACCGGCCTGCTGCTGACGCCGGGGCACCGCCTGCTGCGGCCCGGTCCCCCAGCCGCCGCCGGGTTCACGCTGTTCGGGGTGGCCGCCGCGGACGTGGCCGGTCTGCCGGAACGGGGCGTGTCCATCCGCGCCGGCCGGTGTGTCGGCCTGCCTCCGGCGCCGCCCGCTGCCGGGCCCCGGACGCATGGCCTCACGATCACCGCCTGTATTCCCGACGGCGGCCTCGACATCGGACCCCGCGGGTTCGGGGCCCTTTCGACTATGTCGTCCCACGCCCCGGATCAGCTCCCGCCGCGTTCGTCGAGCAGTTCCCGGAAGGCCTGGGCGACCGCCTCCGGGTACTCCATCATCGCCACGTGCCCCGCGTCGGGCAGTGTCAGCAGCCGCGAGTCGCGGAAGGCCGCGGACGCCCTGCGTGCCATCCGGTACGAGACCAGGTGGTCCCGTCCGCCGTACACGAGCTGGGTCGGTGCGAGCACCCGCTCGGCCTGGCGCCACAGTCCGTGCTGCCCGCCCAGCGTGTACGCATCGACGATGCCACGTGCCGAGCGCGCCATCGCGTCCCAGAAGTACGGCAGCTCCAGCCGGCGCTCCATTTCGGCCACCGCTTCACGGAAGCCCGATTCGGAGATGCGCGCCGGATCGCCGTAACAGAGTGCCATGACGCCGCGCGTGCGCTCTTCCGCGGTCCAGTCCCTGGTCATCCTGGCGAACAGGGTTGCGACGCCCGGAACGGCGAGCAGTCCGGTCGGCACGGCGGGCCACTGCACCCGGATCTCGGGGAGCGCGGGCGAGATGAGGGTGAGGGTGCGCACCAGGTCGGGGCGGACCGCGGCAACCCGGGTGGCCACGGCGCCGCCGAGCGAATTGCCGAACAGATGGACGGGCCCGCGCTCCCCCGCGTCGAGGAACCGGATCACGGCACGGGCATGCCCGGTGACCGAGTAGTTGCCGTCGTCCGGCGGCGGCGAGTCGCCGAAACCGGGCAGGTCGACCGCCTCTCCGTCCACCAGGTCCTGGAGCAGCGGCATCAGCGCCGACCAGTTCTGCGAGGAGCCGCCGAGCCCATGTACATAGAGCGCGGGCGGCAGCCCGGTCCGCTCCGGCGGCCGGGATCGGACGGTCAGCGTCAGTCCGGGCAGCGCGGCGGAGCGCAGCTTCTCCCCCTCCGCGACCCTGACGGTGCTCACCATGGGGGCCACCGCGGTGGCGGCGCGGACTCCCGGCAGCTCGGTCGAAGACATGCGGCAATGTTACGAGACGATCACACCGCGGTTCATGTGTTCGCGGTCACACACCGCATAGCGGCTTGCAGGGGTAGCTCCTAGGCTCGAAGCAAGGAAGGGAGTCACCATGACGGTCGACCCCAGTGACCCGGAGACCTTCGAGGACATCCAGCCGGACGAACCGGACCAGGAGACGCCCCGGGCGGACGCCGCCGAGCAGCGGGCCGATCTCCAGCAGCGGCAGGACGAACCGCTCACGGACATCGACCGGGACAGTGCCGATGAGGCGGATGCGGCGGAACAGGCTCGTGTTGTCACACAGGATGAAGATGATTACCGCTGATACACCCCGTTTTGCCCCATCGGTCGACGAATCCATGGCTACCGCAGCCGTCCGGTCCGTGAAATTCTGCGTCCGCGCCGCGCATACCCGGGTTACCCAAAAGTACGATGGCTGTATGGCGCAGCGTGCACGGAAAGGCTGTGTCCGATCACAAATTTGGGAGGCGGCGTGACAGCCATCGAGCAGACCGAGGCGGCGCGCCCGCGGGGCACTCGACTGCCCCGCCGCGCCCGACGCAACCAGCTGCTGGGCGCCGCGCAGGAAGTATTTGTGGCGCAGGGTTACCACTCCGCCGCGATGGACGACATCGCCGAGCGGGCGGGGGTCAGCAAGCCGGTGCTCTATCAGCACTTCCCGGGCAAGCTGGAGCTCTATCTGGCCCTGCTCGACCAGCACTGCGAGTCGCTGCTCCAGGCAGTCCGTACGGCGCTGGCGTCGACGACCGACAACAAGCTGCGCGTCGCCGCGACGATGGACGCGTACTTCGCATACGTCGAGGACGAGGGCGGCGCCTTCCGGCTGGTCTTCGAGTCGGACCTGACCAATGAGCCCGCGGTGCGCGAGCGCGTCGACCGGGTCTCGCTGCAGTGCGCGGAGGCCATCTCCGACGTCATCGCCGGTGACACGGGACTGTCCAAGGACGAGTCCATGCTGCTCGCGGTGGGTCTGGGCGGTGTCTCCCAGGTGGTCGCCCGTTACTGGCTCTCCAGCCGGTCCGCCATTCCGCGGGATACGGCGGTGCAGCTGCTCACTTCGCTGGCCTGGCGGGGCATCGCGGGCTTCCCGCTGCACGGCATCGATCAGCACTGACGGAAGCCGCCGGGTGCGGCCGGCGCCCGTGTTCGCTGCGGGCGTTGCCCGCCGACCGCTGGCGGATCCCCTCAGCGGGCTAATGTGTGCTGCGTACGGCGCGGTTCACCGCGCAGGGACTGACCGTCGGAGGGACATAGCCGTGGAGGTCAAGATCGGGGTGCAGCACACGCCCCGGGAGATCGTTCTGGAGAGCGGGCTTTCCGCCGAAGAGGTCGAGAGCACGGTCGCCGAGGCTCTCACCGGTAAGGCGCAGCTGCTCAGCCTCACGGACGAGAAGGGCCGCAAGGTCCTGGTGCCGGCCGACCGGATCGCGTACGTGGAGATCGGCGAGCCGAGCACGCGCCGCGTGGGGTTCGGCGCGCTGTAGGCAGCACGCTCGAAGCGGTGACCGTGGCAGCGGCCCGGTGGGAATTCCCCACCGGGCCGCCTTCCGTTCCGGCCCGTCATATCGGTCCGCGTCCGCGTCCGCGTTTCCGTCAGCCGGGCGATTCCTGTGCGAACCCCGTTCAAGGAGGGTTGCGTTCCGCAACCCTCGGGTAGTACCGCTAACGACCGATTTACCCGCCCCGCAACTCGCGAGGTGATCATCTGTGATCTTGGAATTCCTCGGCTCCGTCGTGCTCGGGCTCACCCTCGCCTGGGTGGCGCTCCGTGCGCTGCCGCACCGGCTCCCGTCCCGCCGTGCCGTCTTCGCCACCGGCGCTCTGGGAGCGGTGTTCGGTGCGTTTCTGATGCACTCGGTGCTGGGCCCGGACCACGTCGTGGCCACACTGATCGGCGCGGTGCCGGTCGGGGCCGTGACGCTCTCGCTGCTGGTCCGCCCCGATAGCCACCGCCTGAGTCGATCAGCGGCGGCCTGAAGCCGTCCGGCACCCGCGCGAACGGACGCCGGACGGCCGCGGTGAACCGCGACTACGCGGCGAGCCCGAGCGCGGCCATACGCTTGGTGTGCGCCTCGGTGATCCGCGAGAACATCCGCCCGACTTCCGCCAGGTCGAACCCGTCGGCCACTCCCCCGACGAGCATCGTCGACAGTGCGTCCCGGTCGGCCACCACCCGCTGTGCCTGCGAGAGCGCCTCGCCCATCAGCCGGCGCGCCCACAGCGCGAGCCGCCCGCCGACACGCGGGTCGGCCTCGATCGCGGCGCGCACCTTCTCGACGGCGAAGTTGCCGTGCCCCGTGTCGTCGAGCACGGCGAGGACGAGGGAGCGGGTGTCCGAGTCGAGCCGGGCGGCGACCTCGCGGTAGAAGTCGCTGGCGATCGAATCGCCGACGTAGGCCTTGACCAGGCCCTCCAGCCAGTCCGACGGCGCGGTCAGGCGGTGGAAGTCGTCGAGCGCCTTGGCGAACGGCTCCATCGCGCCCGTCGGCTCCACCTCGATCGCGGTCAGCCGGTCCGTCAGCCGCTCGAAGTGATGGAATTCGGCGGAGGCCATCTTTGCCAGCTCCGCCTTGTCGGCCAGCGTCGGCGCGAGTTTGGCGTCCTCGGCGAGCCGCTCGAAGGCCGCCAGCTCCCCGTATGCGAGTGCTCCGAGCAGGTCGACAACCGCCGCCCTGTATTGCGGGTCGGCAGAGGCCTGCTCCCAGCCCTGGGCAGCGACCTGCGTGTGCTCGCTTTCGGCCACGGCAATCCTTTCTGAATCGGCTGTGATGCATCGCATACAGCTGATGGCTTCCCTACTGCGCTTCGCCGCGCCGGGCAGGGCTTGTCCGTCATGAAGCTGTCTGGCAGCCAAGTGAGAAGCCCCTCCGGGGAGGAGTCACGAAGCGCAGAATAGTCCGCCCTCAGCTTGAGGGAAGAGCCTGTCCGGCATTGTCGGACAGGCTCTCTCGTGACGTACCACCCAACACATGTGCGCGAATCCGGGGTACAGTGGTATTGCGCTACTGAGTATTTTGGATGTACCTGCGGCGTGAACGAAATCCAATGAGGATGCCCGGTCGGTGGCCCGATCGGCTCCGACCCGACAGCCCTCCACGCGGGGCGTACGCCACGTACGACCGCAGATGAGGGGCCCCCTCAGCGGCACGAGCGCTCGAGCGACGGCAGTGGTCCCGCGCCACCCGGCCCATCCACGGCCGGATGACCAACCCCGGCACGGTACGACCCCCAGCGTTCGCCTCGGACCGCGTCTCACAGAAGAGGCAGCACCCTGACTACGTTCCGAGACCTCGGGATTCTTCCCGAGACGGCCGAGGCCCTTGAGGCCGTCGGCATCGTGTCCCCGTTCCCCATCCAGGAGATGACGCTCCCCGTCGCACTCTCCGGCTCCGATGTCATCGGCCAGGCCAAGACCGGCACCGGCAAGACCCTCGGTTTCGGTCTGCCGCTGCTGGAGCGCGTCACCGTCCCCGCGGACGTCGAGGCGGGCCGGGCGGAGCCCGAGCAGCTGACCGAGGCGCCGCAGGCGCTGGTCGTCGTCCCCACCCGCGAGCTCTGCCAGCAGGTCACCAACGACCTGCTGACCGCCGGCAAGGTGCGTAACGTCCGCGTTCTCGCCATCTACGGCGGCCGCGCGTACGAACCACAGGTCGAGGCCCTGAAGAAGGGCGTCGATGTGATCGTCGGCACCCCGGGCCGACTGCTCGACCTCGCCGGGCAGCGCAAGCTCGACCTCTCGCACGTCCGCGCACTCGTGCTCGACGAGGCCGACGAGATGCTCGACCTGGGCTTCCTGCCCGACGTCGAGAAGATCATCACCATGCTTCCGCCGAAGCGGCAGACGATGCTGTTCTCGGCGACCATGCCGGGCGCCGTCATCGGCCTCGCGCGGCGCTACATGTCGCAGCCGACGCACATCCGCGCCACCTCGCCCGACGGTGAGGGCGCGACCGTCGCGAACATCTCGCAGCATGTCTTCCGGGCCCACTCGATGGACAAGCCGGAGATGGTCTCCCGCATCCTGCAGGCCAACGGCCGCGGACTCGCGATGATCTTCTGCCGTACGAAGCGCACGGCCGCCGACATCGCCGAGCAGCTGGAGAAGCGCGGTTTCGCGTCCGGCGCGGTCCACGGCGACCTCGGCCAGGGCGCGCGCGAGCAGGCACTGCGCGCGTTCCGCAACGGCAAGGTGGACGTGCTCGTCTGCACCGACGTGGCGGCCCGCGGTATCGATGTCGAGGGTGTGACCCACGTCATCAACTATCAGTCGCCGGAGGACGAGAAGACGTACCTCCACCGCATCGGCCGGACCGGCCGTGCGGGCGCCAAGGGCATCGCGATCACGCTGGTCGACTGGGACGACATCCCGCGCTGGCAGCTGATCAACAAGGCGCTCGACCTGAAGTTCCCCGACCCGGTCGAGACGTACTCCACCTCTCCGCACCTCTTCGAGGAGCTCGACATCCCGGCCGGCACCAAGGGTGTCCTGCCGCGCACCGAGCGGACCCGTGCGGGTCTGCGGGCCGAGGAGATCGAGGACCTGGGCGAGACAGGCGGCCGCGGTCGCAAGTCCTCCGCCGCGTCCTCGGCGCCCGCCGTCCGTGAGGAGCGTGCGCCGCGTACGCCGCGTCAGCGTCGTCGTACGCGGGGCGGCTCCGCGGTCGAGGAGGCCGCCGCCACCGCCACGGTGCCGGCCCCGTCCACCGAGGTGGACGACGCCCCGTCGGAGCCGCGTACGCCGCGCCGCCGCCGCCGTACCCGCGTCGGTGCCCCGGACATCACGGCCGAGGCCGCTGTGGCCACGGTGGAGGCTCCGGCCACCGCCGTCGCCACGAAGACCGAGGCCGAGGCCGAGCCCGCGACCGAGACCAAGCCGCGCCGCCGCCGCACCCGGGCCGCCGTCGTGAAGCCGGTCGCGGACGAGGTCGACTTCCAGATCGCGCCCGTCGCCGAGCCGGTGCCCGAGGCGAGGACGGTGACCAAGCCGCGTCGCCGCGCCCGCGTCATCAAGCCGGCGGAGGACGAGGTCGACTTCCAGATCGCGCCGATCTCCGAGCCCAACCCGGAGACCAAGCCGCGCCGTCGCACCCGTGCGGCAGCCAAGCCGAAGACGGAGGCCGTGGCCCAGGCCCCGGTCGCCGAGGGCGAGGCGAAGCCGCGGAGGAGGCGGGCGCCGCGTGCGGCTGCCGCCAAGACCGAGGGCTGAGCACGGAGCGCTGATTGATCCGGGGCTCCGCCTCGGACCCCGCTCCTCGAACGCCTGAGAGCCTGTCGGGTGACCTCCGATCGGATAGCGGACGCGGTCTGGTGCGTGCGATTCCAAGGCGGAGGAGAAAGTCGACGCGAAGGGGGTCCCCCCATGCCTTCAGCTATGGGGGAGTCGGTGACTGACGACAACGCGGGAAGCCTGCGTGCCAGGGCGTGGCCGCCCGGCCGGAGGGCACCCGACAGGCTCTGAGGGGCTTGATTTCGCCGGACGGGCTTGAGGGCATCCTCAAGCCCGTCCGGCGTTCGAGGACATAACCTCGTCCCATGAGTCGGCCGCCCACCTTCGCCCCGCCCCCCTGCGCCCACGCCCGCCAGCTCCGCACCGCGCGCGGGGACTTCGCCGTGCTGGACGCCTCGCCGCGCACCGCGCCGCGCGGTACCGCTCTCCTGCTGCCCGGTTACACAGGCAGCAAGGAGGACTTCATCGCACTCCTCGAACCGCTCTGTGCCGCCGGGTACCGGACCGTCGCCGTGGACGGTCGCGGGCAGTACGAGACCGAGGGCTCGACCCATCAAGGTGACTACGCACAGGGCGAGTTGGCCCGCGATGTGCTCGCGCAGGCCACCGCTCCCGGCGTCGGCGGCGAGGGCCCCGTGCATCTGGTCGGGCATTCGCTGGGCGGGCAGATCGCCCGCGCCGCCGTACTTCTGGACGCCTCGCCGTTCCGTTCACTGACCCTCATGTCGTCCGGACCGGCACAGGTCACCGAGGCCCAGCAGCTCAAGGTGAAGATGCTCGGCGACGCGCTCGCGACGCTGAGCATGGCCGAGGTGTGGGAGGCGATGCGCGCCCTCGACCCGCCCGAGGACGCGGCGACGGACGGCGAGGCTCTGCGCCGGCGCTGGCTGCGCCACCAGCCCGCCCAGCTGATCGCCACCGGCCGCCAGCTGGCGACCGAGCCGGACCGGGTGGCCGAACTCGCCGCCGTGCCTCTGCCCCTCCATGTGCTCTCCGGCGAGCGCGACGACACCTGGCCGGTGCCGCTGCTCGACGAGATGGCCCAGCGGCTGGGCGCGCGCCGTACCCGGATCACGGGCGCCGAGCACTCCCCCAATACGGACCGTCCGGAGCAGACGGCCTCCGCGCTCGTCTCCTTCTGGGACAGCCTGTAGGCGACGGGCGTCAGACCTCAGTACTGCGCCTGCAGGTGCTGCCAGAAACCGTCACGCAGCGCCCGCCGCAGATGTGCGTGGCCGCGCAGCGAGTGCTGCAGCAGCCGTTCGGCCTCGACCAGCAGGTCCTGGTCGACGGAGCCAGGCAGGTACGGATGTCCGGGCAGCAGATCCGCGAGGGACTCGCGGCCCCGGGCGGCCAGCCAGGCAGCGGCGATCTGCGCACCGACGAAGCGGACGTCTTCGCGCGAGGGTGCGGGGGTGTCGTCCTCGTAGGTGGTGACGGGGCGTCTGGTGACGTACGGGCGGCAGAAGTCCAGGTCGAAGGTGCGCTGGCTGTCGACCTCCCAGAGCAGCGGTTCGGCCTGGTTGCGCCCCTCCCCCGCCTCGATGCCCCACAGGTGCACCCGGGCCCCGTACCCCTGCGCCGCCTCGACCGCCGACACCAGGTCCTCGTCACCGCCGACCAGTGCCGCGTCGCTGATGGCGCGGTGCCGGGCGAGCGATTCGAGGTCGGTGCGGATGAGTGAGTCGACGCCCTTCTGCTGGTTGTTGGCGTTGAGGTTGCCGAGTCTGACCTTGACGTCGGGGAGTTCGGCGATGGACTGCTGCTCGACGGTGTGGATGCGCCTCCTTGCTCCGTCGTACCAGTACACGCGCAGCAGTCTGCTGTCCGCGAAGATCGTGCGGGCCTTGTCGATGAAGGCCTCGATCAGCCCTTCCGCGTCGAGGTCGAAGGAGCGGCGGTCCTCGGTGCCGGTGACGAGCAGTCCGGCCGCGGCGTACACATAGCCCGCGTCCACGAAGATCGCGTGGGTCGAGGGGGTCTTCGACACCTCGGCGAGCACGCGCTGGAGCAGCTCGTTGGTGCGGTCCAGGCGCTCGCGGATCTCTACCTCGTTCATTCGGGCCTCGTCGTGGGCCTTGTCGCCGGATCGCGCTCGGTGACCTGCTGGTACTTAGACATCCAAAAAATTTCCTTAGCGTAGGGAATGTTTGCAGGAGGCAAGCCGTTGTACACGTCGTGGAGCGCAAGACATAGGTGTCGGGCGCTCTCATCCTTGCGGACGGGGCACCCGTCCTCCCAGTAGTTCTCCAGCAGGAGGATCAGACGAAGGGAAGCCTTATGCGCTTCGAGATCATGCGACTCGACGATGTCGACGGTACCGCCGTGGACAGCACCGTCGTGGACGCCGCCTCCGTCAACCGGATCGTGCAGCAGGCCGCAGCCATGGGCCAGCGCATCTATATCCGCCCGGCCGAAAGCTCGGCTTCGTAACGCATTACGACGCTCAAAGACGAAGCGCCCCCGTACGGAAGGTCCGTACGGGGGCGCTCTGGTGTCCGCGAGCACCTCAGGAGTTCTGGATGACCTGGGTGACCCCGTTGATGATCTGCTGTACGGCGATGGCGGAGAGCATCATTCCGGCGAGCCTGGTCACCAGCACGACACCGCCGTCCTTGATGACCCGGATGATGAGCAGCGAGTAGCGCATGGTCAGCCAGAGCACGATGTGCATGGCGATGATCGCCGACCAGACCGAGATCTGGCTGCCCACGCTGTCGGCGTGCTGCACCGCGAGGATCACCGACACGATCGCACCGGGCCCGGCGAGCAGCGGCATGCCCAGCGGCACGAGCGCAACATTGACGTCCTTGGTCTGCGTCGGCTCGTCGGTCTTGCCGGTCAGCAGATCGAGCGCGATCAGGAGCAGAAGCAATCCGCCCGCGATCATCAGGGCGGGCACGGAGACATGCAGATAGTCGAGGATCTGCTGGCCGAGCACACCGAAGACGGCGATCACACCGAAGGCGACGGCCACCGCCTGCAGCGCCATCCTGCGCTGCATCTTTGCGGGGCGGCCGGCGGTGAGGGCAAGAAAGATCGGGGTGATCCCGGGGGGATCCATAATCACAAAAAGCGTGAGAAAAAGGGATCCGAAGACAGCGACGTCGAACACAGTGAGCCTTGCGAGAAGAGAGCGAGAAATGGCCTGAAGGAGCGCACCCCGAAGCCATGACGGCGGCCTGACGGCCGGGTGCGCAGAAGTGGAACGCAGTAGTGGGTCGAGTGGCGGTACGCTTCCGGCCGCCCGGCAGGGCGGCGAGGGGCTTCACGCCCCGGCAGCGACACGTGCGTCGTTACGCGGGGCGGAGTCCGCCTGCGCCCGGCACCGGGAAGGCTCCCGTGGCGCGCCGGGTGATCTCGCCGTAGATCTCGGGGTCGGTGGTGTACTCGCCGAGTGCGACGGTCTTGCGGCTGCCGTGGTAGTCGCTGGACCCGGTCGTCAGCAGCCCCAGCTCCCGGGCGAGCCCGCGCAGCCTGGCCCTGGTCGGCTCGTCGTGGTCCATGTGGTCGACCTCGATGCCGTCGAGGCCTGCGGCGGCGAGCCGCGCAATCGACGACTCGGGCACCACCTCGCCGCGCTTGACGGCGAGCGGGTGGGCGAAGACGGTGACGCCACCGGCGGCCTTGACCAGCCGGATCGCGTCGAAGGGGTCGAGTTCGTGCTTCTCGGCGTACGCGCGTCCGCCGTTCGCGAGCCATTGGGGCGTGAAGGCGTCGGAGACTGTCTCGACGACGCCCAGCTCGACGAGCGCGGTGGCGATGTGCGGCCTGCCGACCGATCCGTCCCCGGCGATCCTCGCGACCTGCTCCCATTCGACCGGAACGCCGAGCGCCTGGAGCTTGCCCACCATGATCCGGGCGCGCGGCACCCGGTCGTCCCGCACCAGCTCGCGTTCGCGTGCCAGCTCGGGCTCATCGGGGTCGAAGAGGTACGCCAGCATGTGCAGGCTCACGCCGTCGATCCGGCAGGAGAGCTCGGCGCCGGTGACGAGGGTGAGCCCCTCCGGAAGGGCGGCGATCGCCTCGGCGTGGCCGCGCACGGTGTCGTGGTCGGTGAGGGCCACGACGTCGAGGCCTGCGGCGGCTGCGCCCAGCACCAGCTCGGCGGGGGTGTCCGTACCGTCCGACGCGCTGGAGTGGGTGTGCAGGTCGATGCGCACGACGCGTACTCCACTGCTCGGGCCGGACAAGGGGACATTTAAGGATAACCGGCATTCGACCGGTGCCCGGCCGGGCCCGAAGGCCCTGCGGGCACCCGGGGTGCCGGACCCTGTCCGCCGGGCAGGTCCTAGTTGAGCAGGCGCGGCGTGAGCGCCCCGCACGGTACGAGGTCCATCTCACCCCCGGCCTCGCGCAGATCGGCGAGCACCAGCTCGTCGTACATCAAAAGCCCCGACTGCTCGGGCCAGACGATCGCCCAGAGCCAGAGCCCGCGCGCCTCGCCCGCGAAGACCGCCCGGTCCTCGGGCGCTCCCTTGACGTTCCAGAGCGGGGTGGGGCGGCCGGCGGCGAGCATCTTCACGTCCGGCGGGCCGTCGACGTGCAGATAGGGGCCGGGGTCGAGGCCGTCGATCCCGGCGTAGCGCGCCCCGAGTCCGACGCCGAGTTCCTCGGTGACGAGCAGCAGCTCGCCGATACCGCCGACGGGACCGGGGCCGGAACAGGCGACGACGGTGGCGCGACCGCCACTGCGGTCGTCACCCGCGCTCGCCACACCGGTGAACAGCCAGCCCACCGGCAGCGGCCAGGGCATCCACACCGGGACCTGGGCCCGCTGCACCACCACACTCAGCGCCTCGACGCTGGGCGGGACGACCGGCTGCAGCGGCTGCACGCTGCCGTGCACCGCGCACTGCCAGGTGTCGGAGAAGAGACCGGGCGCCCTGACCCGGCCTCCACACTTCGGGCAACTGGGTTCGCCCCTCATAGCGTCCAACGGTCCTCCAGGACCGTCGCCGCGTCAAGGATGATCACCCGTCCGCAGCGTGGCTCCCACCAGCAGAATTAGATGTAATTTGCATTTATTAGTTCCTCTAACTTATTCTGTGCATAATGCAACTACCTAGTGGAGAGTGAGAAGACCCATGCAGGGAGAGGATCCGTTCGATCAGGGAGCGGGCAGCATCCTGCGCCAGCCGAAGGCCGTCTGGGCCACGGCGGGCGCTTCTGTTGTCGCGTTCATGGGAATCGGCCTGGTGGACCCGATTCTCCCGTCCATCGCCAAGGGCCTGGAGGCGACGCCGAGCCAGGTGTCGCTGCTCTTCACCTCGTACTTCCTGATCACCGCCGTGGCGATGCTCGTCACCGGCTTCGTGTCCAGCCGGATCGGTGGCCGCAAGACGCTCCTGACCGGCCTCGCGCTCGTCGTCGTCTTCGCCGCGCTCTCCGGCACCTCGTCGTCCGTCGCCGAACTCGTCGGCTTCCGGGCCGGCTGGGGGCTGGGCAACGCGCTCTTCGTATCGACCGCGCTCGCCGTGATCGTCGGTGCGGCGGCCGGCGGCAGCTCGGCGGCGATCCTGCTCTACGAGTCGGCGCTCGGTCTCGGCATGGCCTGCGGACCGCTGCTCGGCGCCCTGCTCGGTGACGCCAGCTGGCGCTACCCGTTCTTCGGCACGGCCGCGCTGATGGCGATCGGCTTCATCTGCATCACGGCGTTCCTGAAGGAGCAGCCCAAGCCCGCCAGGAAGACCTCGCTGCTCGACCCGGTCAAGGCGCTCGGCCACGGCGGCCTGGCCTCCGTCGCGACCTCGGCGTTCTTCTACAACTACGCGTTCTTCACGATCCTGGCGTTCACACCGTTCGTGCTGAACATGACGCCGTACAAGTCGGGCGCGGTCTTCTTCGCCTGGGGTCTGCTGCTCGCGATCTTCTCGGTGCTCGTCGCCCCGCGGCTGCAGAAGCGCTTCGGGTCACTGAAGGTGCTCGGCGCCTCGCTGGTGCTGCTCGCCGTCGACCTCGTGATCCTGGGATACGGCAACCACACCGCCGCCATCGTCTGCACGATCGTCTCCGGCGCCTTCATCGGCATGAACAACACCGTCTACACGGAGCTGGCGCTCGGTGTGTCGGACGCACCGCGCCCGGTGGCGAGCGCGGGTTACAACTTCGTCCGCTGGTTCGCCGCGGCCGCCGCCCCGTACCTCGCACCGAAGATCGAGGAGTGGAGCAACATCCACATCCCGTTCGTGGTCGCCGCGATCGCGGCCGTCGTCGGTGCGGTCGTCGTCTGGATCCGGCGTACGGCGCTGACCCACGAGGCAAAGGAGCTGGAGCCCAAGCACGCCGGCGAGGACGGCGTCACGGTCTTCGCCGACTGACCACGACGCAGACCCGGCTCCGCCCCGCCCACGGCTACCCCTCCTGGCTGCGCGGCGGGGCTTCCCGTTTGCCCGTCACGACTCAGCCGACCGGTCCGACGTCTCAGTCCAGCGCCACGGAGCCACGCCGCGGATCACGCAGATCCGTACCGTGCGAGAGCCACCGCTCCTGGAGCTCCTGCGCGCCGCGGACCCGCTTCCACGCGGCCTCGTTGTGCGTCATCGGCAGCAGGGGCAGGAACCGCACCGGCTCCATCGGCCCGCCCGTCTCCCGGCCACCGCCCCCCGCGGAGCCGCCGCACAGCGCAGGCTCATTCAGTTCGAGGTCCTCGACCAGACCGCCCGGCTCGGCGACCAGCACGGAGCTGAACGGCGCCCCGGGCCACAGCGGTTCGCCGAGGTCCAGCGAGGCGCCGGGCGCCACGATCAACCCCTCGACCTGCGGGGCGGCAGCCAGCACGGCCAGTGGACGCAGCACCTTGTCGGTGTCGGCGAGTCCGGCGCGCACGGAGAGGACCAGCTCGGCGCGCGGGCCCTTCACCGGGTCCGCAAGGGCCGCGGTCGGATCGGCCATCGGCTGTGCGGACATGCCGAGCGTGGCGTAGCGCACCACGTCGCGGTCGGCGAAGCGGAGTACCTCGATGCGGTCCGTCCCGAGAAACGTCACTGCGGCGCGCGCGTCCGGTTCGCCGAGGGCCGCCAGCAGCCGGGCCTCGACCAGAGCAAGAATTTCTCCCATCCTGCGAGCATAGGACGCGTATGGAACGGGCAAAGTAAAGGATTGGCCCTCAGTCGGCTGATAGTCTTGGCCGCTGGTCGGGGCAGCACGCAGAAGCGTCGCTCTCAGTCCCGACGACACGTCATCCCCCACGGGGGACCGGCTGGAGGAGGTGGGGCTGCAATGGATCGAAGTCGACCGTGCAGTACCAACCGCTCTTCCGCTCCTCACCTCTCTTCGGTGATCTGAAGCCTTCTCGGTCAAGGCCCATGGCATTGCGCACGACGGAAGAGCACCCCTTTTTTGCCTGTCTGTAGCGAACGCCGTCATCGCGCCGCTGCGGTGCCGCCCGCTTTGCGGACGTGAGCGCACGTCCCCATTCCGGGCTGTTCCACGTGCCTGACGACGGCCCTCCGTGAAGGAGCCAGCCATGTCGATGATCCGCGACCTGCGCGCCGCCGTGCGCCCGTCCCTGCGCAAGAGCAACGCCCTGCACAACAGTTACGACACCACCCGTGACCCGTCCGCCTCCAGCGCGGTCGTCGACTGCGCGGTCTACCGCGACGGACGGCGAGTGGAGACCGGCACCTGCCGCACGCCGCACGAGGCGATGCTCCAGGTGCGTGAGGAGGGCGGCTTCGCCTGGATCGGCCTGCACGAGCCGACCGAGGAGGAATTCGCCGGTATCGCCCGCGAGTTCGGCCTCCACCCGCTCGCGGTCGAGGACGCCGTCCACGCCCACCAGCGGCCGAAGCTGGAGCGGTACGACGACACTCTCTTCACCGTCTTCAAGACCATCCACTACGTCGAGCACACCGAGCTCACCGCGAGCAGCGAGGTCGTCGAGACCGGCGAGGTGATGTGCTTCACGGGCCGGGACTTCGTCATCACCGTCCGGCACGGCGGCCACGGCTCGCTGCGCGCACTGCGGCACCGGCTGCAGGACGACCCCGAGCTGCTCGCCAAGGGGCCCTCCGCGGTCCTGCACTCCATCGCCGACCATGTCGTCGACGGCTACATCGCGGTGGCGGGCGCCGTCCAGGACGACATCGACGAGGTGGAGATCGAGGTCTTCTCCACCCCCGCGAAGGGCAGCCCGCGCGGCTCGGACGCGGGCCGGATCTATCAGCTCAAGCGTGAGGTCCTGGAGTTCAAGCGGGCAGTGTCGCCGCTGCTGCGGCCGATGCAGCTGCTGAGCGAGCGGCCGATGCGGCTGATCGACCCCGACATCCAGAAGTACTTCCGCGACGTCGCCGACCACCTGGCGCGGGTGCACGAAGAGGTCATCGGCTTCGACGAACTGCTGAACTCGATTCTCCAGGCCAACCTGGCGCAGGCGACCGTCGCGCAGAACGAGGACATGCGCAAGATCACGTCCTGGGCGGCCATCGTCGCCGTACCGACGATGATCTGCGGCGTCTACGGCATGAACTTCAAGCACATGCCCGAGCTGGGCTGGAGGTACGGCTACCCGATGGTGCTGGGCGTCATCGGAGTGGTCTGCTTCTCCATCCACCGCACACTCAAGCGCAACGGCTGGCTCTAATAGAGTTCGGGTATGACTGCTGCTGCCGCTGACGTGCCGCTGGGCCGGGCTCTCGTCGAGGAGGCCACCAAGAAGTCGGGCCTCATCTGGGTGCGGGGCACCGGGCCCGCGCGGGCGCTGTGGCACGTGTGGCACGAGGGTGCGGTGCATCTGGTCGGCGACGGCCCCGGCGAGCAGCCGCTCCCGGCCGGTCTCGACGACGGGTCCGCCGCCGAGGTGACCGTGCGCAGCAAGGACAAGGGCGGCCGGCTGGTCGCCTGGACGGCCGCCGTGACGGAGCTCGCACCGCACTCCGAGGAGTGGGAGGCCGCCGTCGCCGAGCTCAAGGGCAAGCGGCTGAACGCACCGGACGCCGAACAGATGACGGAGCGGTGGGCGCGCGAATGCCGGGTGCTGCGGCTGACACCCGGCGAATTCCGTACAGAGCTGCCGGACGGCTCGCTGGCCGCTGCGCCCCTGCCGACATCCGCGACCACGCGGCGGCCGGTGCCGGCCGGACTGCCGCGGCTGCTGAAGCGGGCGCTCAAGGGCTGACCGGGGCAGGGCCTGTCCCGCCGCTGATCCGCCGGACAGAGCCTCTGATCCGCCGGACAGGGTCACCTCCTGGACCGCGTGCCGTGCGGCCCGCTCTCAGAGCCTGTCGGGTGACCTCTGATCGGGCGGCCACGCCCTGGCACGCACGCTTCCGGCGTTGCCGAAATGCCCTAGTAGCTCCGCTACGAGGCCATCCCGACGCCTTGGAATCGCACGCACCATGCCGCGTCCGCTCTCCGATCGAAGGTCACCCGACAGGCTCTCAGGAGGACGTCTTGGGCAGCTGCTGCCCGTAGTCGACCGTGTCGCCCTTCGCCGGGGCCTCCAGCGTGAAGTCCTTGCCCCAGTCCGACAGCGTCACGATCCCCCCGCCACCGCCGCGGGCGAAACGCAGCGGATACGGCGTGCCCTCCAGCGAGACGTCGAGTGTTCCGCCCTCGCCCTTGCCGCCCATGATCTGAACGGTCCGGTTCGGTCCGACCTTCTCCCGGTCGCCCTTGTTGAGGGTGCCGTGCAGCGTGAGCAACCCGTCGAGCAGGGTCTTCTTGTCCGTGAAGCCGCGCAGCTGCTTGTACGTGGGGTCGTCCTCGGGCACCTTCACATACTTGTCCTGGAGCTTGTCCGCGGCCGTCCCGCCCGCGTCACTGTCGGCGCCGGACTTCTCGTCGTGGCTCCAGAACCCCGAGTCCGCCTTCAGATAGAGCTCGTCACCGATCCGCAGCAGTTCGAAGGTGCTGCTCTTCGAGACGACGGAGCCGATGCCGCCCTTCTCCCTGAGCTGCATATTGAGCTTGTACGTGCCGCCCTTGCTGACCAGCGTCCCGGCGAGGCGCACCGCATCGGCGGAGTCCGCTGCGGTCTGCGCCTTCTTCTCGATCTCCGTGGCGTCGAGCTTGCCGACGCCGTTGGTCCCCTTGTCCGGATCCTCGCCCCCGCACCCCGTGAGAGCGGCGGTCAGCCCCGCGCAGAGCACAACAGCGAGGGCGGTCCGGCGGCGTCGGGCCCGGACGGGCGGAACGGAAGAGGTCACGGGCGCACTGCCTCTCATTTGCATGGCGGGGGTGGCAGACGGCAGCGTACCTGTGCCGTTCACACCTTCCGGCAGAGAGCCGTACGGACGGATCCACCGGGGCAGCCCGGAGCGGTACGGGCTAGCCTGATCCCGTCATAACGGTTAATTAGCTGCCAAACGGACCGGACAGAGAAGTCGTACACGGAAGTAGGAGGCGCACCATGGCGGCAGGCGCCCCCCGGATCTTCGTCTCGCACCTCGCCGGCGTCCCGGTCTTCGATCCCCACGGCGATCAGGTGGGCCGCCTCCGCGACCTGGTCGCGATGCTGCGGGTCGGCGGCCGGCCGCCCCGGCTGCTCGGCCTGGTCGTCGAGGTGCTCAGCCGCCGCCGGATCTTCCTCCCGATGACCCGGGTGACGGGGATCGAGTCCGGTCAGGTCATCACCACCGGTGTCGTCAACATGCGGCGCTTCGAGCAGCGGCCCACCGAGCGCCTGGTGCTCGGCGAGTTCCTCGACCGGCGGGTCCGCCTCGTGGAGACCGGCGAGGAGGTCACCGTCCTCGATGTCTCCGTGTCGCAGCTTCCGGCCCGCCGCGACTGGGAGATCGACAAGTACTTCGTACGCAAGGGCAAGGGCGGGGCGCTGCGGCGCAAGGGCGAGACCCTGACGGTCGAATGGTCGGCGGTCAGTGGTTTCTCGCTGGAGGAGGACGGGCAGGGCGCCGAGTCCCTGGTCGCCACTTTCGAGCAGCTGCGCCCGACCGACGTGGCCAACGCGCTGCACCATCTGTCGCCGAAGCGACGGGCCGAGGTAGCGGCCGCGTTCGACGACGACCGGCTCGCCGACGTCCTGGAGGAGCTGCCCGAGGACGACCAGGTGGAGATCATCGGCAAGCTCCAGGAGGAGCGCGCCGCCGATGTCCTGGAGGCCATGGACCCGGACGACGCGGCCGACCTGCTGTCCGAACTGCCCGAGGACGACAAGGAGCGGCTGCTGGCCCTGATGCGTCCGGACGACGCGGCGGATGTGCGGCGCCTCATGTCGTACGCGGAACGGACCGCCGGCGGTCTGATGACCACCGAGCCGATCATTCTGCGGCCGGACGCGACGGTCGCCGACGCGCTCGCACGGGTCCGGCAGGCGGATCTGTCCCCCGCACTCGCCGCCCAGGTGTACGTGTGCCGCTCACCGGACGAGACACCGACCGGCAGGTACCTGGGCACCGTGCACTTCCAGCGGCTGCTGCGGGATCCGCCGTACGCTCTGGTCAGCTCGATCGTCGACAGCGACCTCGTCCCCCTCACCCCGGACACCCCTTTGTCGGCTGTGACGAGCTATCTGGCCGCGTACAACCTGGTCTCGGTGCCGGTGGTGGACGAGAGCGGCTCGCTGCTCGGCGCGGTGACCGTCGACGACGTGCTCGACCACCTGCTGCCCGAGGACTGGCGGGAGACGGACTTCCACGGTGAGGAGGAGGCCGCCCGTGGCCGGTGAGGACCGTGCGAAAGGGGCGTCCACGGGCGCCTCGGGCATCGCGCGCCCGCCCCGTTCCCGGCTGGACCAGCCGAAGGCCCCGCGGCGGCGGCTGCTGCCCGAATACGACCCCGAGTCGTTCGGCCGGCTCTCCGAACGGATCGCCCGGTTCCTGGGCACCTGGCGCTTCATCGCCTGGATGACACTGGTCATCATCGTCTGGGTGGTGTGGAACGCCTTCGCGCCCGTGGGGTGGCGGTTCGACGGGTACCCGTTCATCTTCCTGACGCTGGTCCTGTCGCTCCAGGCCTCGTACGCGGCCCCGCTGATCCTGCTCGCGCAGAACCGGCAGGCCGACCGCGACCGGGTCACCTACGAGCAGGACCGCAAGCAGAACGAGCGCTCCATCGCGGACACCGAGTACCTCACCCGCGAGATCGCGGCACTGCGGATGGGGCTCGGCGAGGTCGCCACCCGCGACTGGATCCGCTCCGAACTGGAGGACCTCCTCAGGGGCCTGGACGACCGGCGTGCCCTATTCCCGCCCGAGAGTGACGAAGACCGCTGACGGGGCTACTCGCGCGTAGCAGCAGGCGCCGTAACATCGTCCGTATGGCTACGGAAGACGCGGTGCTTGAGGCACTGGCGACAGTGAACGACCCGGAGATCCACCGTCCGATCACCGAACTCGGCATGGTGAAGTCGGTCGAGATCGATGCTGACGGTGCGGTCGCTGTCACGGTGTATCTCACGGTGTCCGGCTGCCCGATGCGCGAGACCATCACCAAGAACGTGACCGACGCGGTGGCGAAGGTCGAAGGCGTCACGCGCGTCGACGTCACGCTCGACGTGATGAGCGACGAACAGCGCAAGGAACTCGCGTCCTCACTGCGCGGCGGCACGGCTGAGCGCGAGGTGCCGTTCGCCAAGCCCGGCTCGCTGACCCGGGTCTACGCGGTGGCATCCGGCAAGGGCGGCGTCGGCAAGTCGTCGGTCACGGTGAACCTGGCGGCCGCGATGGCGGCCGACGGCCTCAAGGTCGGTGTCGTGGACGCGGACATCTACGGACACAGCGTGCCGCGGATGCTCGGCGCGGACGGCAAGCCGACCCAGGTCGAGAACATGATCATGCCGCCGTCGGCGCACGGCGTGAAGGTCATCTCCATCGGCATGTTCACCCCGGGCAACGCCCCGGTGGTGTGGCGCGGACCGATGCTGCACCGAGCACTCCAGCAGTTCCTCGCCGATGTGTACTGGGGCGACCTGGACGTCCTGCTGCTCGACCTGCCGCCGGGCACCGGTGACATCGCGATCTCGGTGGCACAGCTCGTGCCCAACGCCGAGATCCTGGTCGTCACGACCCCGCAGCAGGCGGCGGCCGAGGTGGCCGAGCGGGCCGGCTCGATCGCCGTGCAGACCCACCAGAAGATCGTCGGTGTCGTCGAGAACATGTCGGGGCTTCCGTGCCCGCACTGCGACGAGATGGTCGATGTGTTCGGTACCGGCGGTGGCCGGAAGGTCGCCGAGGGCCTGACGAGGACGGTCGGCGCGGAGGTGCCGGTGCTCGGCTCCATCCCGATCGACGTACGGCTGCGCGAGGGTGGCGACGAGGGCAAGCCGGTCGTCCTGTCCGACCCCGACTCCCCGGCCGGCAAGGCACTCCGCACCATCGCGGACAAGCTGGGAGGCCGTCAGCGCGGCCTGTCGGGCATGTCACTGGGAATCACCCCGCGCAACAAGTTCTGAGCGGGGACGAAGGCAACACCGGACGGGCCTGATCTCCAGGCCTGTCCGGCGAGACCGAGCCCGGCCGGCGATTGAGAACAAAGCGGCAACCGGCCATGACCGGTCACCGCTCGCCGCCCCGCCCTACGCGTACGTCGCGATGTCGCCGACCACCGAGAACCCCAGTCCGTACGCGCTCATCCCCCGCCCGTACGCCCCGATGTGCACCCCGCCGTGCGCCGACCCCGCCAGCACCCAGCCGAACTCGGACTCGCGGTAGTGGAACGACACCGGGACACCGTCCACCGGCAGCGACAGCGCCGACCATGCGGGACCGTCCAGATCGTCGGCGAGTTCGAACGCAGTCTCCGTCTGCTGGTCCAGCCAGTCGTCACGCAGTGTGTGATCCATCTGCGGGGGCCACGTACAGGCGAGCAGGCCGGACCCGGCCAGCCAGGCCGCGGAGGAGGCCGTGGTCGCGTCCAGAACCCCCGTACCGTCACCGCTGCGCCGCACCGGGCTGCTGGCCACCGTCACGACGACAGCGAATCGTTGCTTCTCGACACCCGAGTCGGCCCGTACCGACGGCTCGTCACCGTGCCCGATGGAACCGTGCTGCACAGTGCCGTCCGCCGCGGTGCCCACCTGCATCGGCCAACGCGGCCCGGTGAAGGCCTCGTCCAGTCCGTACCAGGGAAACGGAGCTGCCAGAAAACCGTCGACAGTACGCCGGGCCGCCGATACCCCCTCTGCGGTGACTGTGCTCGGCGCACCTTCCGCGCCCACCCGACTGGTTGTCTCCATCTGACCGGCCGCCTCCTCGATCCCTTGCGTCCGGAGCGGCCCGCCCCCCACGGGCGTCCTCACAACCGGACAGATGGAGAATAGCCATACCCTCCCAACGAGCCGGGATTGACTGCTGTCAGGTGGCGTCTGCGTCGAACGGCGGGCGGTCGTCCTTCGCGGGCTGTTCACGCTTCTTGAGCAGGTCCGGAGTACCGGCGGAGCCGTTGGCCGCGGTGATCGCCGAGCCGCTCGACACGCCGCTCGGGGAGTCCGCTGACTCCACGGCCGCGCTCTCCCGGCCGTTCACCGCGTCGGTGACCTCGGCCAGATCCTTGCGCAGGTCGAAGCTCTCGCGGATCTCCTTCAGCCCCAGATCGTCATTGCCGTCCATGAGCTGCTTGCGGACGAACGTCTTGGGGTTGAGGTCCTCGAACTCGAAGTCCTTGAACTCCGGGCCGAGCTCCGTACGGATGTCTTCCTTGGCACTCTCCGAGAACTCACGGATCTTACGGATGAAGCGCGAGGCGTCCTGGATGACCTTGGGCAGCTTGTCCGGGCCGAAGATCAGCACGCCCAGGATCGCGAGCGTCGCCAGCTCGAGTACGCCTATGTCATTGAACACCCTGTTGCTCCTCGTGTTCTCCGAGACCGTGTCGGTCGAGGTCCGGACCCGGCCCACGGTACCCGCCGAAACTGTCCGCGCGGTAGCGTCCCGTGGCCGTCACGTGCCGGTTGCCGAACCAAGAGTCAAAGAGATGGACAGGTCTTTACCACCACGGGTCAGGCCGAGGTCCAGACGGTCGCCGGGCCGGTGGGCGCGGATCTTCACGATCAGCTCCTCGCCGCTGTGCACCCGCCCGCCGTCGACCTCGGTGATGACGTCCCCCGGCTTGATCCCGGCCTTGGCACCGGGCCCGTCGGGCGTCACCGCGGGCTTGCCGGCCGCACCCTTCGTACCGACCTTGGCGCCGTCCCCCGTGTACTTCATGTCCAACGTGACGCCGATCACCGGGTGGGTGGCCTTCCCCGTGTTGATCAGTTCCTCGGCGACCCGCTTGCCCTGGTTGATCGGGATGGCGAAGCCGAGACCGATGGAGCCTGCCTGTCCGCCCTCGGTGCTCGAACCGCTGTCGGCGGCACGGATGGCGCTGTTGATGCCTATGACATGGGCGTCGGTGTCGACGAGCGGACCACCGGAGTTGCCCGGGTTGATCGGGGCATCGGTCTGCAGCGCGTCGACGTAGCTGATGTCGCTGCCGTCGCCCTTCTCGCCGCCCGCCGTGATGGGCCGGTCCTTGGCGCTGATGATGCCGGAGGTCACGGTGTTGGACAGGTCGAAGGGGGCGCCGATGGCCACCACGGGGTCGCCGACCTGCACATTGTCGGAGTTGCCCAGCGGCAACGGTTTGAGGCCGGAGACGCCGGTGACCTTGACCACGGCCAGGTCGTAGCCGCTGTCCTTGCCGACGACTTGGGCGCGCGCGGTCTCGCCGCCGCTGAACGTCACAGTGATCTCGCCGGAGGGCCCGGCCGGGGCGACAACATGGTTGTTGGTGAGGATGTGGCCGGAGTTGTCGAGAACGAAGCCGGTACCGGTGCCGGATTCGGTGGTGCCGCTGACATGGAGAGTGACCACACTGGGCAGGGCGCTGGCGGCGATGCCC
Organism: Streptomyces sp. NPDC088246; assembly: GCF_044741025.1. Classification (NCBI taxonomy): domain Bacteria; kingdom Bacillati; phylum Actinomycetota; class Actinomycetes; order Kitasatosporales; family Streptomycetaceae; genus Streptomyces; species Streptomyces sp. NPDC088246. The sequence continues at coordinate 164,173 of NZ_JBIURV010000005.1, read as the reverse complement.
GCGACGCTGTCGGGGGCGCGGCCGCCGCTGTTGTGACCGGACTGCGGAAGCTCGACCTGGGTCAGGCCGCCGTTGCGCTCGATGTAGGCGCCGATGCCGCCGCCGATGCCGCCCGCCACCAGTGCGAGCAGCACCGCCCCGACGAGGAGGGAGCCGCGGCGGTTCTTCTTGCGGCCGCCGTCGGCCCCGAGCGGCGGACCCGGATTGGTCAGCGGCTGCCGGGGCGCACCCCAGGGGTCGTACTGGAGCCACTGCGGCTGCTGAGGCGGGGGCGTGAAGCCGGGGGCGGGCGAGGTGGGGATGCCGGCGCCGTTCGTACCCGCGTACTGCGGGGGTACGGGGGTGCCGTGTGCCGGGGTCGGGACCGGTCGCTGTACGGGTGGTGCGGGCGCCCAGGGGCCGGGTCCACCGTACGGCGGGGTGCTGTACTGATCGGGCTCGTGCAGGGGTGCCACGGGCTGCGTGGCCGCTACGGACGCCACGGGCTCGGGTGCGGGCGGGGATGACACCGGCTCGGGGGCCGACGGCTGAGGGGGCACGTCAGCTGTGTGCGCTTCCGTCACGCCCGTCGCGCCAGTCACATCGGCCGTGGGCGCTGTGTCCTCGACGGGCGGCGGCTCGTCCGGCGCGGTGCGGGTGCTGCCTCCCGCCGTGGGCCGGCTCCACCACTTCGCCTTCGGCCCGGTGGACTTCCCGTCTTCCATGCTCTCCCCGCAACTGCCGCGTCTGGCCTCTGCACGCCCCGGCAGGGGCGTCCGTCCCGGAATTCCTCCCGGAATTCAACCAGGTTTGCGAATGTCTGCGCAGACCCCGGCGCAGACCCCGGTCAGCGCCGGGAGGAAAGCGGCAGGCCGCGATCGGCGGGGGTGGGGAGGGCCGAGGCCGACGGCGGCGTCCAGGACGGCGGCGCGGAGGGCTCCGGGGCCTGTGGGGCCGGTCGTCCGAGCACCCGGGCGAAGAGCGGGGTGGTGCCGGTCGGGCGTATCAGAGGTGGCGCGGACACATTGGTCAGAACCTGAACGGCGAAGGTGTTCTCCGCGAGACTTCCCGTGGAGAGCAGCGCGGGAGCGGTGGAAGGCACCGCCGGTGTGGCCCGCGGCACGGGAGGTGATGGGGCAGCGGCCGCGGTCGAGCGGTCGCCCGCCTCCGTAGCGGAAAGGGTGCTCTGGCTGCCACCGCCGCGGCGGCTCACCGAGCTGCCGCTCTCGCTGCGGGATGCGGTGTCGAGCGGGTTCACGGTGTTTCCGGCGCCCTCGGCCCGGGCCGGGGAGCTGGGACCCGCCCCCGTCGGCAGGGCACCGCCCAGGGCGATGGCCGCCAGCGATACGGCGCTGGCCGCTGCGAAGGCGAACCTCCGGCCGCGCCACGGCGAGCGGTCTCCCTCACGGCCGACCTCATGGATCCGGAAGCCCGAACGGGAGGAGCCACCCGGCAGTACGGCGGTCGAGCCGTGCGGGGCGGGGAGGAAGCCAAAACTCCCCAGTGGTGAATCCCCCGGCGAATCCGTGCGGCTCCCGGGCGGCTGGATCATGGGGAAGAGCCCGTCGGCGAAGCGCCCGGAGCCGCCGAATGGTTTCCCCCGGTTGTCGTCGTCACCCCCCGGACCCCCCGGTCCCCCGGGAAGGCCCTGCAGCCGGGCGAGGAATCCCTCGGACGGCGAAGGCGGGGCGGACTGTGCGAAGACACTCTTCAGCCGCCGCTGGGCGGCAGCCTCGGCCTTGCACTTGGCGCAGGTCGCGAGGTGGGCGAGCACCCGCTCCCGGGCGTCGTGTTTGAGCTCACCGTCGACAAGCGCGGCGAGCCGGTCCCCCAGGTGTTGTTCCGCAGGGGTCGGAACTGTGCCACTCACGCCGTTCCGCCCTCCCCTGCCAGGATCGCGCCCGCCAGCGAGCGCTGCTCGGCACGGGCCTCGGGCGAACGGTGCTGCAGCGCCTTGCGCAGGTGCGAGCGACCGCGGTGGATACGGCTGCGCACGGTACCGAGCTTCACACCCAGCGTCGCGGCGATCTCCTCGTACGAGAGGCCCTCGATGTCACAGAGCACGACAGCGGCACGGAATTCGGGCGCAAGGGTGTCCAGCGCCTGCTGCACATCCGCGTCGAAGTGGGTGTCGTTGAAGACCTGCTGCGGGGACGGTTCACGGCTCGGCAGCCGCTCGGCGGCGTCGTCGCCGAGGGAGTCGAAGCGGATCCGCTGCTTACGACGGACCATGTCCAGGAACAGGTTGGTCGTGATGCGGTGCAGCCAGCCCTCGAAGGTGCCCGGCGTATAGGTCGACAGCGACCGGAACACGCGCACGAAGACCTCCTGTGTGAGGTCCTCCGCATCGTGCTGGTTGCCCGTCAGCCGGTAGGCAAGGCGATAGACACGGCCGCTGTGCGTGCTGACGATCTCTTCCCATGAGGGCGGCGTCCACGCCTGGGAGTTCGCATCTGAGGCGAAGGTCGCAGTCGGTGCGGATTCGTTGGAAGAACGGTCAGCGATGTTGGTCACGGATTTCGGCTCACCCGCCGACCTGAGAAAGCGCCGCAGCACTCCTCCCCGATCCACAGGCGCAGCCGCACCTCCCCTATCGGCTCTGGTGGTGTCCAGTGGAGCCCCTACCATAGCCACCTCGCCCGTTAGCTCCGGATAAGCCTTTTTCCTGCTGGGGCCGGGGGTCACCCCGGGAACCGCCGGCCGGTGTCTCCCGGACCCGATCTGCGGGCCGGTTCCACGGGCTTTCCCCTGCCCCTGTCTAACGCCTGGTCCCATCTGCGGGTTCCCGGGTGCAGCGGATACAGTCACCGTTGCGCCAACTACGGGGACAGGAGAGGGTCATTACCGCCAACCGGCAGACGAGCTGGGCGTTCGCCGACGCCTTTGTCGCCGAGGACGAAGCATTGCGCTGGGCCCGGGACCGGGCTCGGGATGCAGGGCTCCGCTCGGTGTCGCCAGGTACCGGCGCCGCGCTGCGCCTGCTCGCTGCCACGACGGACGCCAAAGCGGTGGCCGAGATCGGCACCGGGACCGGCGTGTCCGGACTCTATCTGCTGCACGGCATGCGGCCCGACGGGGTGCTGACCACGGTCGACCCGGAGCCCGAGCGCCAGCAGTTCGCCCGTGAGGCGTTCCGGGCCTCGGGGTTCGCCGCCAATCGGGCCCGCTTCATTCCCGGCCGTGCCCTGGACGTACTGCCGCGGCTCGCGGACGGCGGATACGACCTGGTGTTCTGCGACGGCGACCGGCTGGAGAGCCTGGACTGCCTCGCTGAATCGTTGCGTCTGCTGCGACCTGGTGGCCTGGTCTGCTTCGAGGGTGTCTTCGCGGACGGCCGTACGGTCGACTCGGCGGCGCAGCCCGCGGAGGTGCTGCGACTGCGGGAGCTGCTGCGTGCGGTGCGGGAGAGCCAGGAGCTGATGGCGACGTTGCTGCCGGTGGGCGACGGGTTGCTGTGCGCGGTGCGGCGGGGCTGAGGGGCCGGCGGGGCAGGGCTCTTGCCCCGTGTCCCCCGTGCCTGGGGCAGGCGGGTGTCCTCAAGCGCCGGACGGGCTTGATTCTGCTGAGTGTGAACGCATCACTGCCCCGGCACGGACACCGTGCCGGGGCAGTGATGAAGTGTGGGCGCCTCTGCTCAGCCGACGACCTTCTTGAGGGCATCGCCGAGTGCATCGGCCTCGTCCGGAGTCAGCTCCACGACAAGCCGACCGCCGCCTTCGAGCGGAACGCGCATGACGATGCCCCGCCCCTCCTTTGTCACCTCGAGCGGGCCGTCGCCCGTCCGCGGCTTCATGGCCGCCATGCTCGTTCCCCTTCCTGAAACCAGCTCATCACAACCGGCGGCCCCATGACAGGCGCTGTGTCACCGGCATCGAACACATTGCTTCCAGGCCATTATCCCGCATCACAGACCCCAATGACCAACATCGGTCTGCATCGCTTGCGCAACGCGCTCTCTCAAAACCACCCAATTCGGCGATCCAGCTGCGATACTCCGTCCCCTTCCCCCCTCCATCGCGGCGCAATTGTTAGACGCAGGTCACATGTTCGCTCCCGCCCGAGTCGGCCATGCTTGCCTGGACAGGCATTGCCCAAGGTGCAGAGGGGACAGCGACATGGCCGACCAGATGGCGGACAGCGTGCTCTACGAAGTGAGCGACGGACTCGCGACCATCACGATCAACCCTCCCGACGCGATGAACGCCCTGAACACCGCGGCCAAGGTGGCGCTCCGTGACGCGCTGAAGTCCGCGGCGGCCGACACCGCCGTACGGGCCGTTCTGCTCACCGCGACCGGGCGCGCCTTCTGCGTCGGCCAGGATCTGAAGGAGCACGTCGGCAAGCTCGACGAGGCCCGTGAGTCCGCCGGCGGCAACGCGCTGAGCACCGTGCGGGAGCACTACAACCCGATCGTGCGGGCCATCACCGAGATGCCCAAGCCGGTCGTCGCCGGGGTGAACGGTGTCGCCGCCGGTGCCGGTTTCGGGTTCGCGCTCGCCTGCGACTACCGGGTGGTCGCCGACACCGCCTCGTTCAACACCTCGTTCGCCGGGGTCGCCCTCACCGCCGACTCGGGCGTCTCCTGGACGCTGCCCCGCCTGATCGGGCAGAGCCGCGCCGCCGACCTGCTGCTCTTCCCGCGCTCGATCTCCGCGCAGGAGGCCCATGAGCTGGGCATCGTGAACAAGCTGGTGCCCGCCGCCGACCTGGCCGCTCAGGCCGTCGCCGTGGCCCGCACCCTGGCGTCCGGTCCCACGGTGGCGTACGCGGCGCTGAAGGAGTCCCTGGCCTACGGCGCCGGTCACACGCTGAGCGAGTCGCTGGAGAAGGAGGACGAACTCCAGACGAAGGCGGGCGCGTCCGAGGACCACACGATCGCGGTGCAGGCGTTCCTCAACAAGGAGAAGCCGAAGTACCTCGGCCGGTAGCCGCCGGCGCGGGTCTACGCCCCGGTGCCGCGCGCCACGCAGTCGGCCAGGTGGTCGTCGACCAGGCCGCAGGCCTGCATCAGGGCGTAGGCCGTCGTGGGTCCGACGAAGCGCAGACCGCGCTTCTTGAGGTCCTTGGCCAGAGCCGTGGACTCCGGGGTGACCGCGGGAACGTCGCCGACGGTGCGCGGGGCCGGGCGGCCGGCCGGGTCGGGGGCGTAGGACCAGATCAGCTCGTCCAGCTCGCCGTCGCGCCAGCCGGCCAGCACCTTGGCGTTGGCGAGGGTCGCGTCGATCTTCGCCCGGTTGCGGATGATGCCGGCGTCGGCGAGGAGGCGCTCCTTGTCGGCGTCGGTGAACTCCGCCACCGCGGGGATCTTGAACCCGGCGAAGGCGGAACGGAAGCCCTCCCGGCGGCGCAGGATCGTCAGCCAGGAAAGGCCCGACTGGAAGGCCTCCAGGCAGAGCCGTTCGAAGAGGGCGTCGTCGCCGTGGACGGGGCGGCCCCATTCGGTGTCGTGATAGGCGAGGTAGTCCTCGGTGGAGAGCCCCCACGGGCAGCGCAGACCGCCGTCCGGGGCCGCTTCTGCGCCGCCGCTCATCGCTGGGGCTCCTCTCCGGGGTGCTCTGTCCGCTGCGGGTCCTGCCGGTGTTCCTGCCGGTGTTCCTGTCGGGGCGCCTCCCACGGCGCTCTCGGACGGTCCTCCGGCCGCTCCGGCGTCAGCTGCGGCACGTCCTGCGGCCGCTTGAGGAGATCGGGGCCGCCGACCGCGGTCGCCTGCGCGCCGGCCAGCGCCGACTGCAGTTCCGCGATCCGCGCGTCCCGCTCGGCGAGCTCGGCGCCGAGCCGGCCGAGCGCCTCGTCGACATCCGTCATGCGGTAGCCGCGTACGGCCACCGGCAGCCGCAGCGCCTCGACATCCGCGCGGCCGACCGGGCGCGTCGCGGGCAGCGGGTCGGTCAGCTGCTCCGCCGCCACGTCCTGCAGGACGGCACTCTTCCCTCCGCCGACCACCGCGAGGGTGACCGCGGCCACGACCACCACCATCGCCAGCAGCAAGAACCAGAACACGCGTATCTCCCCGGGAGCGGAAACCTGTCCGGGTCCGATCGTGCCATGCGGTGCCGACAGTTAGGGTCGCAGGCGACCCACCGGGCGATCTACCAGAGGAGAGACACGGGATGCGAAGCGGTGCGCTCAGGCTGGGGCGGCGTGAATTCGGTGCGCACGAGCCGGTGATCATGGCGATCGTGAACCGCACCCCTGACTCCTTCTACGACCAGGGCGCGACGTTCCAGGACGAGCCGGCGCTGGCCCGGGTCGAGCAGGCGATCGCGGACGGCGCGGCGATCGTGGACATCGGGGGTGTGAAGGCGGGCCCCGGTGAAGAGGTGACCGCCGAGGAAGAGGCCCGTCGCACGGTGGGGTTCGTCGCGGAGGTGCGGCGCCGCCACCCGGATGTGGTGATCAGCGTCGACACCTGGCGCCACGATGTCGGCGAGGCGGTCTGCGAGGCCGGTGCGGATGTGCTGAACGACGCGTGGGGCGGCGTCGACCCGAAGCTCGCGGAGGTCGCCGCGCGGTACGGCGCCGGTCTGGTGTGTACGCACGCGGGCGGCGCCGAGCCGCGGACCCGGCCGCACCGGATCGCGTACGACGACGTGATGGCGGACATCCTGCGGGTGACGCTGGGGCTGGCCGAGCGGGCGGTCGGACTCGGGGTGCGGCCGGACGGGATCATGATCGATCCCGGTCATGACTTCGGGAAGAACACCCGGCATTCGCTGGAGGCGACGCGTCGGCTCGGCGAGATGGCGGAGACCGGCTGGCCGGTCCTCGTATCGCTGTCCAACAAGGACTTCGTCGGGGAGACGCTCGACCGGCCGGTGAAGGAACGGGTGATCGGGACGCTGGCGACGACGGCCGTGTCCGCGTGGCTGGGGGCGCAGGTGTACCGGGTGCACGAGGTGGCGGAGACGCGGCAGGTGCTGGACATGGTGGCGTCCATCGCGGGGCACCGGGAGCCGGCGGTGGCACGGAGGGGGCTGGCGTAACCGGGGCGTGAGGTGGCAGGGGGCAGGGCGCCTGTGGCGGACCTTGCCCCCTGCCCGCCCTTCCCGGAACCGGGGCTCTGCCCGGCCCCCGCTCCTCGATCGCCGGAGGGGCTTGAACTACCGGCCGACCTCCTTCGTCACGAGGTCGACCGCCTCGTCCACGTCATCCGTGACGTGGAACAGCAGCAGGTCGTGCTCGGACGCCTTGCCCTGCGCCACCACCGTGTCCCGCAGCCAGTCCACGAGCCCGCTCCAGTACGCGGTGCCGAACAGCACGATCGGGAAGCGGGTGACCTTGCCCGTCTGGACGAGGGTGAGGGCCTCGAAGAGTTCGTCCAGGGTGCCGAGGCCGCCGGGCAGAACGACGAACCCCTGGGCATACTTCACGAACATCGTTTTTCGGACAAAAAAGTAGCGGAAGTTCACGCCGATATCGACGTGCGGGTTGAGGCCTGACTCGAAGGGCAGCTCGATGCCGAGGCCGACCGAGACGCCCTTCGCCTCCCGCGCCCCCTTGTTCGCCGCTTCCATCGCTCCGGGGCCACCTCCGGTGATCACCGCGAAGCCGGCCTCGACCAGGGCCTTGCCGATCCTTACGCCCGCCTCGTAGTCCGGCCCGCCGGCCGGGGAGCGGGCCGAGCCGAAGACGCTGATGGCGCTCGGCAGCTCGGCGAGGGCTCCGAATCCTTCGACGAACTCCGACTGGATGCGCATCACCCGCCATGGGTCGGTGTGCACCCACTCGGAGTCGCCCTCGGTGTCCAGCAGCCGCTGATCGGTGGTGCCGGGCTGCACCTGGTCCCTGCGGCGCAGTACCGGGCCCTGCCGCTGCTCCTCGGGGACGTGCGCTCCCTCGGGATTGCCCATGACCTGCTCCCTCCGACGACGATCGATGACCATCTGTGTCAGGTCAGGGTAGATCGGCGGAGGTTACGGACAGGGGAATACCGTGGGTCAGCTGGTGAGCCAGGAGCGGAGCCGCTCCTCGCAGTGGGTGATCCGGTCGACCGCCACATGCTCGTTGCGCTTGTGCGCGAGGAGCGGGTCACCGGGTCCGTAGTTCACCGCGGGAACGCCGAGGGAGCTGAAACGGGAGACGTCGGTCCAGCCGAACTTGGGGTGGGCGGTGCCGCCGACCGCCGCCATGAACGCCTTGGCAGCCGGGTGGGAAAGACCGGGCATGGCCGCGCCCGAGTGGTCGTCGACGGTGAATTCGACGACGCCGCAGTCCGCGAAGACCTCGTGGACGTGGGCCAGTGCCTCCTCGGCGGTGCGGTCGGGGGCGTACCGGTAGTTGACGACGACCGTGCACGCGTCCGGGATGACGTTGTTGGCGACGCCCCCCTCGATCCGTACGGCGTTGAGACCCTCGCGGTATTCGAGACCGTCGATGACCGGGCGGCGCGGTTCGTACGCGGCGAGGCGGGCCAGGATCGGGGCGGCGGCGTGGATGGCGTTGGACCCCATCCAGCTGCGGGCGGAGTGGGCCCGCTCCCCCTCGGTACGCAGGAAGACCCGCAGGGTGCCCTGGCAGCCGCCCTCCACCTGGCCGTCGGTGCCCTCCAGGAGGACCGCGAAGTCTCCGGCGAGCCACTCGGGGTGGGCGTCGGCCACGTGGCCGAGACCGTTGAGGTGCGCGGCAACCTCTTCGTTGTCGTAGAACACGAAGGTGAGGTCGCGGTTGGGCTCGGGCACGGTCGCGGCGATCCTCAGCTGGACGGCGACGCCCGACTTCATGTCGGAGGTGCCGCAGCCCCACAGCACACCGTCGCCGTCGAGCCGGGACGGCACATTGTCGGCGATCGGCACGGTGTCGATGTGTCCGGCGAGCACGACCCGCTCGGCACGGCCCAGGTTCGTCCGGGCCACGACGTTGTTGCCGTGCCGGTCGACGGTCAGATGCGGGAGGGTGCGCAGCGCCGACTCGATCGCGTCGGCGAGCTCCTCCTCCTGACCGCTGACCGACGGGAAGTCGACGAGCCGGGCGGTGAGCGCCGGGCCGTCCAGGGTGAGGTCGAGCGTGCTTTCGGGCATGGAGCCGACCCTAAAGGACTGGGCCCTCGGCCCCGGCCGGGCACTCCAGTACGGTGGCTCCGTGCCCCGGACCGTCTCCCCCGCCCGCCGACACACCGGCCGCAGCCGCCTCTTCCGTATCGCGGCTGCTTTTGTCGTGCTCGCCGCGCTGGGCGGCTATCTGGCCGTGCAGTACATTTCCGGCAGCAAGGTCACCGAAGGCTGCACCGTGGAGTCCGCCGACGGTTCGGCCGGCCAGGGCCGTACGTATCGGATGAGCCCGGAGCAGGCTTCGAACGCCGCGACGATCTCCGCGGTCGGCACCTCGCGCGGGCTGCCGGAGCGGGCGGTGACGATCGCGCTGGCGACCGCGTTGCAGGAGTCCGGGCTGCGCAATATCGAGCACGGGGACCGGGACTCGCTGGGGCTGTTCCAGCAGCGTCCTTCGCAGGGCTGGGGCACCGAGAAACAGATCCTGGACCCGGTCTACTCCGCGGGGGAGTTCTACCGGCATCTGGCCGAGGTCCCCGGCTATTCGCGGCTGCCGCTGACGGTCGCCGCGCAGCGGGTCCAGCGCAGCGGTTTCCCGCAGGCGTACGCGAAGCACGAGCCGGATGCGGCGTTGCTGGCGGCCGCGCTGACCGGCCGTACGCCTGCCGCGCTGACCTGCACGCCGCCCCGGACGACGGCTGCGAAGGCCGATGCGGCGAAGGTGCGGGCGGAGCTGGTCCGCGCCTTCGGCAAGGATGTGCTGCCCGCGGAGAAGCGGTCGCCGAAGGACGGAACGGGCGCGGCCGGTGCGTCGGCGACGAGCACGGTCTCGGTGCCGGTGCGGGCGGCCCGCGCCGCCGGGGACGACGATTCGGCGCGGCGCGGCTGGGAGCTCGCACACTGGGCGGTCGCGCAGTCCGAGGCACTCCGCCTGGACGAGGTCGCGTACGCGGGCCGGGTGTGGAAGGCCGGGTCGGGCTGGCGGACGGAGCGTACGGAATCGGGCACCACCGAGGTCCGTATGAGGCTCGCACGCTAGTGCGGACAGTCACCCGAAGGCGTTATCCGGCCGGCACGGAACGCCCCCTGGCGCAACATCTCCCGTCACCGCTCCGCGACTCCTCAATTTCCTTGCAGTCAAAGGGAAGTGACGGTTCATCGGGTCATCCGGGAATGCGGCGTCCGCCCGGGTTCCTCCGTTGTGGATTATGTGACGCATTGCCGACTCTTTGCCTGGTCCCACCGCAACCTCCCCCGCCCCTACGACGGTTGTCACTGCGTCCGGTCAACGGACAGACAGATTCCTCATCCCGTCGAAGGAGCATCATGTCCCTCCCCCTGACCCGCCGGATCGCCCGTGCCGCGCTGCTGATCGCCGCGGGTGCAGCCCCCGTGGTCGGTGCGGCCGGTGCCGCAGGTGCCGCGGAGCTCCCGCATGCCCCGGAGCTCGGCGGTCTGACCACCGTCGACGGCGACGGCCTCGGCAAGACGGTCGACGGCGCGTCCCAGCAGGGCACCAAGGCGGCGAGCGAAACCGGCGGCAAGATCGTCGGGACGACCCTTCCGGTCGCGGGCAAGACCGTCGGCAAGGCCGGCGCCCAGGCCGCCCCCACCGTGCAGACCGCCGCCGGCGGCGCCGCGGGGAGCGCGGGCGAGGTCCTGGGCGGCGCCGCCGGTGCCGCGCCGCGAGGCGGCCTGCCCACCCAGGGCCTGCCGATCGGCTGACCCGATCCGTCGGCACATCACACGCGAGGGGCCTCGGGAGTGCGCCCGAGGCCCCTCGCGTGTACCGCCCGCTATCGGGCCAGCCGCTTGACCGCGGCGGCCACCCGCTCGTCCGTCGCCGTGAACGCGACGCGTACGAAGCGGTCACCGGCCGTTCCGTAGAAGTCGCCCGGTGCCACCAGAATGCCGAGCCCCGCCAGGTACGCCACGGTCTCCCAGCACGGCTCGTCGCGCGTCGCCCACAGGTAGAGGCTCGCCTCGCTGTGCTCGATCCGGAAGCCGTGGGCCTCCAGCGCCGTGCGCAGGGCCGCGCGCCGGGCCGCGTACCGGGTCCGCTGCTCGGCGACGTGCTCGTCGTCGCCGAGCGCAGCGACGGTCGCCGCCTGGACAGGGGCCGACGTCATCATTCCGCTGTGCTTGCGGATCAGCAGCAGCTCGCCGAGTACGGCCGCGTCGCCCGCGATGAAGGCCGCACGGTATCCGGCCAGGTTGGAGCGCTTGGAGAGCGAGTGGACGGCGACGATGCCCTCGTACGTACCGCCGCAGACGTCCGGATGCAGTACGGAGACGGGTTCGGCCTCCCAGCCCAGCTCCAGGTAGCACTCGTCGCTGAAGAGCAGCACGTCGTGCTCGCGCGCCCAGGCGACGATCCGGATCAGCTCGTCCTTGGACAGGACGCGACCGGTCGGGTTGGACGGCGAGTTGAGCCAGAGCAGCTTCAGGCCGGCCGGGTCCAGCTCCGTCGGGTCGTCGTAGACGACAGGCTCGGCGCCGCAGAGCCGGGCGCCCACCTCGTACGTCGGGTAGGCGAGGCGCGGGTACGCCACCTTGTCGCCCGCGCCGAGGCCGAGCTGCGTCGGCAGCCAGGCCACCAGCTCCTTGGACCCGACGACCGGCAGGACGTTCTCGTGCGCCACCCCGACCGCGCCGAGCCGCCGCTCCACCCAGCCGGTGATCGCGTCACGCAGCTCGGCGGTCCCCCACACCGTCGGATAGCCGGGGCTGTCCGCGGCGGCGACGAGCGCCCGCTGGATCAGCCCGGGCACCGGGTCGACGGGCGTGCCGACCGACAGGTCCACGATGCCGTCCGGGTGGGCGGCGGCCGTCGACTTGTAGGGCGCAAGCTTGTCCCAGGGGAAGACCGGGAGACGGGAGGAGACTGCGGACACGGATCTCTGCTTTCTCGTACGGGGGTTCCGAGGGTTGCTCGGGGCGCTCGGGCGTGGAAACGCCTCGGCCCCGCACGGTGACAAGCCGTACGGGACCGGGGCGACGCACGTGCCGGCCGCTGACTACTGGTTCTGCGGCGGCAGCGCAGCGATGAACGCGTGGTCGCGTTCGATCAGGCCCAGCTTGGAGGCACCACCGGGCGACCCGAGGTCGTCGAAGAACTCGACGTTCGCCTTGTAGTAGTCCTTCCACTCCTCCGGGGTGTCGTCCTCGTAGAAGATTGCCTCGACCGGGCACACCGGTTCACAGGCTCCACAGTCGACGCATTCGTCCGGGTGGATGTACAAGGACCGCTGGCCCTCGTAGATGCAGTCGACGGGGCACTCTTCGATGCAGGCCTTGTCCTTTACGTCGACACAAGGCTGCGCGATGACGTAGGTCACGCTGTCGTTCCTCCTCGGTAGGGCGTTGGCTCTCGCGCGGGAGCGCGGCGTCGTCGATGCCCACCCCTAGTATCTCCGTTCCCGGGCGCGAACCGAACAGGAGGGGCGGACAGAGCTATGGAATTCACCATCGGCGGACAACTCGAAGTCCGAATTACACCGGCTGACGTGGGCAAACGGGTATCAGTCCGGCGCACGGCCGAGGGCGGCTCGCAGGGGCCGAAGTTCACCGACACGGTCGGTGTTCTCACATCATGGGACAGTGATGTGCTGTCGATCACAACGAAGAGCGGCGACTGCGTCCGTATCGCGGAATCGACGCTGGTGGCGGGCAAGGTCGTGCCCGCCGCCCCGGCCCGGCGGCGCGGTCCCGCGGCCTCCTTCGACGAGCTCGCGCCCGTCTGTGCCCGCGCCTGGCAGCCGCTGGAGAGCGAGCCGTTGGGCGACTGGCAGCTGCGCGCCGCTCAGGGGTTCACCCGGCGTGCCAACTCCGTGCTGCCGCTCGGCGATCCGGGCGTACCGCTCGACGAGGCGCTCGGGCGCGTCCGGCAGTGGTACGGGGAGCGGGACCTGCCCGCGTACATCCAGACCGCGACCGGCGCCGAGGGCACCCAGGAACAGCTCTGTGCGGCGCTGGAGCAGCGCGGATGGCGACGCGAGGTGACGGCGGAGGTACGGATCGCCGCGCTGGCGCCGATCGGTGATCTGGACGCGGATGTGTCGCAGGTACGGCTGAGCCGGGACCTCGACGAGACGTGGCTCTCCCGCTATCAGCGCTTCGACACCCCTGGGCCGCACGTCCTGAAGGTGCTGCGCGGCGGTCCCTCGGTGTGGTTCGCCTCGGTGCCCGGCGACACCGAGGGCGCACCGCCCGCGGCGATCGGGCGGTGCGTGGTGGACGGGCGGTGGACCGGCTTCATGGCCGTCGAGGTCGCTCCCGAGTACCGGCGCCGGGGGATCGCCACCGCCGTGATGGCCGCGCTCGCCCGCAAGGCCCTGGACGAGGGCGCGTCGGCGGCGTGGCTCCAGGTGGAGACGGACAACGAGGGGGCGCGGGCGCTGTACGAGCGCATGGGGTTCGCGGTCCATCACCTGTATCACCACTTCCGGTCGGCGTGACGGAGACGGACGAGCCCCATGAATCCTCACCACCCCGAGCAGCCCGAGCGTCCCGGCCCGGACGAGCTGCGCCGGCAGTTCGCCGAGGAGGCGCGCGCCGAGCGGCCGGACCTCGCGCTGCTCTGCCTGTTGCTGGGCGCGGTGGCCGACCCGGCGCTGGACGCGAACGGGATCGACGCGGCGCAGATCGAACTGGACGAGCTGGCGGGCCGGCTTCCGTACGGGGTACGGGGCGGCCGGGCCTGGGCCTCGGCCCTTGCCGGATTTCTCGGTGAACGGTGCGGCTTCGCGGGCTCGTCGGCGGACTACCAGCGGCTGGAGTCGTCGCTGCTGCACGAGGTGCTGCGCCGGCGTCGCGGGCTGCCGATCCTGCTGTCCGTGGTGTGGATCGAGGTCGCGCGGCGGGCGGGCGCTCCGGTGTACGGGGTGGCGCTGCCCGGTCACTTCGTCGTCGGGTTCGGCGACCCTTCGGAGCGGGTGCTGGCCGACCCGTTCGACGGCGGCCGGCCGATGACCGGGCAGGACGCGGAGCTGCTGGTGGCGGGGGCGACCGGGGAGCCGCTCGAGGAGTCGATGCTGGTGCCCGCGCGGCCGCTGGAGATCGTGCTGCGGATCCTGAACAACATCAGGGCGTGGGCGGCGGCCCGTCCGGAGCGGACGGATGTGGCGCTGTGGGCGGTGGATCTGTCGCTGCTGCTGCCCTCGCATCCGGCCAGGCTGCGCTACGAGCGGGCGCAGCTACTCGTACAGAGCGGGCAGTTTCTGCGCGGGGCGGCGGAGATGGAGGAGTACGCGGATGTGGTCGCCGGGATCGAACCCGAGGCGGCGGAGACGATCCGGCGACGGGCGCGGGCGGCGCGAGCGTTGCTGAACTAGCGGGGCGGGGCTCGGGAGGCGGCCGGCCGCCGGTCCGCGCCCCCGTCTCAGCGCCGCTCCGCACCCGAGGACGTGAGGGAACCCGCCCACCCACAACGGACCACGCCCCCGGAGACGTGCCGCCGAACGGGACGAGAAAGCGGCAACCCGGTGCACCCAACACCGTTCGGGATGCGCCCGGCACGCAGCAGTGGGTCCAGGACCCACTCATGCACGCTGGTCAGGAACGGCGCCCTGCAACGAGGTGAAACGGGAGCCGTGCAGGGCCGGGTACGTGTGTACGGGCCGGGAACGTGCCGGGGCGGCGCACGGTGGCTGAGCCCCGGCCGGACCGGCCCCGGTCAGCGGGCATCCTCCCGTCCGGCGATCCTGCGCACCGTGTGCAGCAGGTACTCCTTGCGGTGGAGCGGATTGCGGTCGGTGCGTGGCCGGTCCGGGGGCGTACCGACGACCGCCCGATAACGGTCGAAGCCGGATTCCAGGACCCCTTCGCCGCGTGTCAGGGCCGGGAGCTGTTGCTGCAGTTCATGGACCCGCGCCGCCGGAATCTCTCCCTCCAGCGCACATGTCGCACCTTGCACGGCCGGTGTCCCGGGGACGGCACGCATATGTGCGAGTACCGGCAGGAGCGGACCCAGCACGTCCGCGGGGAGTTCCAGACGGAAGCGGTGCATCGGCTCGTACACCGTGGTGCCGGCCTCCTTCAGCGCACTCATCAGGACCAGAGGGGTCAGATTGCGGAAGTCCCCCGCGGTGCTCGACATGCTCTTGTCGAAAACGGCATGGGAATGGCTCTGCCGGGGCCAGTAGCCGGAGTGCGTCATGGTGACGACGCAATCGGTGACCTGCCAGCCGTGGATTCCCTGCCGCAAGGTCTCCCCGACGGTCTCCTCCACCGCCCTCATCAGGGAGAACGGCATCGATCCGAGCTCCACCTCCAGCCGGTACTCGATACCGCTGCCGATCGGGGCGGGATCGATCCGAAGGCCGATGGTTGCCAGAAAGGGATTCGGATCCTGGTCGCCGACCTCGTACGCCGCACCGCTGCCGTTCGGCCGTTCCAGGCAAATGGTCGTGGTCTTGCGGAAGGTGACATCGATTCCGAATTCATCGGCGAGCGTCGCCTGGATGACTTCTTTCTGTACCTCGCCGTAGAGCGAGACGGACACTTCTTTCCGGATGTCGTCCTGCCGCAGATTGATCAATGGATCCTGCTCGGCCAGTTGCGCGAGCGCGAAATGCAGCTCGCCCCTGCTCGCCGGAGCACAGGGCACCACGACCGATTCCAGGGTCGGCGGGGCGAACCAACGGCCCTGCGCGGTCGTGTCCGATACGCCGACCGTATCGCCGACCCGAATGCCGCCGAGGCCCCGGAGCTTCGCGATCCGGCCGGCGCCGACCGCTGCTTCGCGCACGTCCGAGCCTCGGTCGAAGACACTGATCGCGGTCACTTTCCCCTCGTCACGTCCCTCGCCCCGGCCGAACGGCAGCCGGTCACGTGTCCGTACCGTGCCCGAGAAGATCCGGACGTAGGCGATCTTCTCGCCACCCGGCCCCCGCTCCACCTTGAAGACGGATCCCGAGACCGGCCCGTCGGCATCACCCTCACCCGCGGGCAGCAACTCCCTCACCCCACCGATCAGGGCGTCCACACCCGCCCCGGTGATCGCCGAGCCGAAGAACACCGGATGCACCAGCGCCTGCCCGGTCTGCGTGGACAGCGCTTCGCGCAGCCTGCTGTACGGGAGCGGCGCCGCGTGCTCGACGTATGCGGCCAGCAGCGCGTCGTCGTGGTCGGCGAGAAGCTCGGTCAGCCGGGCCGTGAAGTCCGCGTCGGCACCGGTGTACGGCGTGCAGCGGGCGTCCCGGCCGCCCGGTCCGTCGACCGATCCCATGGCAAGCACAGCCGGGGTCAGTTTCTCCGAAATGCTCCGCAGAAGGGACTCGTCCTGCGCACCGCCGCGATCGACCTTGTTCACGAAAATGAGCGTCGGAATGCGCAGGCGTTGCAGTGTCCGCATCAGAACACGGGTCTGCGCCTGTACGCCCTCCACGGCGGAGATGACCAGCACAGCACCGTCGAGCACGTTCAGCACCCGTTCCACCTCGGCGATGAAATCCGGGTGACCGGGTGTGTCGATGAGATTGACCGTGATGTCGTCGATGGCGAACGAGACGACTGCGGACTTGATCGTGATGCCGCGTTGTCGTTCCAGCGCCAGGGAATCGGTCTGGGTGCTCCCGTCGTCGACGCTGCCGATCTCATCGATGACACCGGCAGTGTGGAGCAGCCGCTCGGTCAGGCTTGTCTTACCGGCGTCGACATGCGCCAGAATTCCCAGATTCAGCGTGTGCACAAAACTCCATGCCTTCGAGATCGGTGGAAATTTCCGTCTGAATGAACACGAGAGTTCCGCGCATGATCATCTCCTCGGTCGATCGAGTACTGGAGGGGGAGTACAGCAGGCGGCCGCCCCGAGCGGCAACCGATTTACCAGCCTGCCATTCACCGAGCCGGGGATGCCTGCCGGAACCCGCGTGCCCGCCTCCTGCGCTTTCACACCCGGCAGCCGAGGACAAGTAGATCAGCCTCTGCGCATCGGCGGGTCACGTACGCCGTTACGCAAATTCAAAGTATGGCTCCGGGCGAATTCCCGCCAGGCACCGCGCGCGCACGTCTCGCCGGACAGGGAGAGCGATTCTTCTCAACTCCAGTTCGCCAAAGGGCTGTTCGAGCCCATCGAGGGATCATTGCGGAGCCGGGTGGCGATTGGGCCACCGTGCCGAAGCGTCGGCAAACGAGTGGACGATCGCCGCCCAAACCTCACGTGGCTCTGCGTGCAGTCCAACGGGTGATTATTGGCTTTTCGCCACCCGAAGGGCCCACGACATGGCCTCAATGCGGCATTTTGCGTTGGCGCAAAGTGACATTCGGACTGACGGTAGATCATGTCGCCACTGCGCCAGTCTGAGTCGACGCCCTGTCACTCTTCGCAGTTGCGGCGGAAGGAATGTGTTCAGATGCGCTCTGCCCGCACACTGTTCGCTTCGGCCGCTGTCACAGCGGTCCTTGCCATTACCGGTCCCTCCGCCTACGCCATGGCCACGGCCGCGGATTCGGGACACCACAAGGGATCCTCGTCCTCGCGCAGCGACGAGAACGGAAAGTCCGGCTCCGACGAAGGTGGCCGTGGCGGCGACGACGAGGGTGGCCGCGGCGGCGACGAAGGCGGTCGCGGCGGCGACGAGGGTGGCCGCGGCGGCGACGAAGGCGGCCGTGGCGGCGACGACGAGGGTGGCCGCGGCGGCGACGAAGGCGGCCGCGGCGACAAGGGTGGCCGCGGCGGCGACGAAGGCGGCCGCGGCGGCGACAAGGGCAAGCCCAGCGGTGGCGTTCAGGCCGGCGGCGGCTTCATGGCCCGGGTCATCACCGACGACGAGGGTGGCCGCGGCGGCGACGACGAAGGTGGCCGCGGCGGCGACGACGAGGGCGGTCGCGGCGGCGACGACGAGGGTGGCCGCGGCGGCGACGAAGGCGGTCGCGGCGACAAGGGTGGTCGCGGCGGCGACGAAGGCGGTCGCGGCGGCGACAAGGGTGGCCGTGGCGGCGACGAAGGTGGCCGCGGCGGCGACAAGGGCAAGCCCAGCGGTGGCGTCAACGCCGGCGGCGGCTTCATGGCCCGGGTCATCACCGACGACGAAGGCGGTCGCGGCGGCGACGACGAAGGTGGCCGCGGCGGCGACGACGAGGGCGGCCGCGGCGGCGACGAAGGCGGTCGCGGCGACAAGGGTGGTCGCGGCGGCGACGACGAGGGCGGCCGTGGCGGCGACAAGGGTGGCCGCGGCGGCGACGAAGGTGGCCGCGGCGGCGACAAGGGCAAGCCCAGCGGTGGCGTCAACGCCGGCGGCGGCGGTATGGCTACGACCAGCAACAGCCTGGCCGCCGGCTCGGCGCTGCTGATCGGTGGCATCGGCTTCGGCGCGTACAAGCTGCGCCGTCGCCAGTCGTCGGGCGGTGCGATCGCCTGACCGGGCCCAACGGCTGACCGGTCGTTTCGTTTGTCGCGGCCGCCGTCCCTCGGGGCGGCGGCCGCGACGGCTTCGATTGCACACCCCACCCTCACCCCCGCACCCCTCCCTCACCCCTCTCCAACACCGCACAACCGAAAGGCACGTTCCCATGGCCGCCCCGCAGTCTCCCGGCTCCATCCCAACCCGGACTGCCCCCGGAACCACACTGGGCCGCGCCTTGATGTGGCCCGCCGTGGCAGCCGGGGTCGGCATGCTCCTGATCTACAACTCCATCGAAACCTCGGTCGACGACAAGCCGCCGGCCCCACCCGCCGCCGTCGCGCCCGCAGCCGCACCCGAGGTCCTCGGCTCCCATGCCGCGCCCCGACCCGTCACCCCGTCGGCGCCCGCCGTCGGCCCGGCGATGTCGCGTTCCGTCCCGACGCGGCTGCAGATTCCGTCCCTCGCCGTCAAGGCACCGTTCACCGCCCTGTCCATCGGCGCCGACGGTCGGCTGAACCCGCCGCCCCCGAACGACAGCAACTTGGTGGGCTGGTTCAAGGGCGGTGTCACCCCTGGCGAGCGCGGTGCCGCGATCGTGGCGGGCCATGTCGACACGACGACCGGTCCGGCCGTGTTCCTGCAGCTCCAGTTCCTCAAGCCGGGTTCCACGGTCGACATCACCCGCGCCGACGGCTCGGTCGCCACATTCAAGGTCGACTCCGTCGAGACGTTCAACAAGGCGAAGTTCCCGGACAAGCGCGTCTACTCGGACACCCCGTCCGCGCAACTGCGCCTGATCACTTGCGGCGGCCCGTACAACAGGAAGGCCAAGCACTACGAGGACAACGTGGTGGCCTTCGCCCACCTCGAATCCTCCAAGAATGGCTGACAGCCGGTCGGCGGTCGACGCCGGGATACAACCATCCGCCGGGCCGGGAGGTCGTACGGGGCGGCACGGAACCTGAGTTCCTGCCGCCCCGACTCGCCTTCTGAGCAACGGATTTGAGCAACGTGCCCGTTCTCTCCCACCGCCGCCGCCTGGCGATCGCAACCGGCATCGCTCTGGTCGCCGGAGCCGTCGTGATGCCCGTCGGCCACGCCACGACGAAGCCGACCGCCCCCGCATCCGAACGTCGCTGTGGGCGCCCCTATGGCTACCGTCGGCAAGGCGGAGGGTGCGGGCCCGCCGCGAGCGTTCTCCTCGGGGCCCCGGCGGCCTGTCCTCCACCCGCAAGCAGCGGTGTGAGCCGCACCGGCTCCAAGGAGTTCGGCCAGTACACGGCAGGGGTCCCGGGTGTCGCCGAGACGGGCGACCACTTCGGCGAGGCCACCGCACTGGGCGACTACGACGGCAACGGACGCGCGGAGCTGGTGGCCGGCGACCCCACGGAGAACAGCAGCAGGGGCGCTCTGTGGATCTTCGGCTCGGACGCCACCGGGATCATCGCCAAAGGCGCCGTCTCATTCGGCGCGGCCACCCTCGGCGCCCCGGCCGGCCTGTCCCGCTTCAGCGAGACGCTGACGGCCTGACCGTGCGGGGGTGCGCCCCCGCACGTACGCCGTCACACCAGGCCTTCACCCTTGACCGCCGTGACGAACGGCGTCCAGGCCGAGGCCGCGAAGACGACGGCCGGGCCGTGCGGGTTCTTGCTGTCACGGACGGGGACGCAGGCGGTGCAGTCGTCGTTCACTTCAAGACAGTCGCCGCTTTCGCCACCGCTGTACGAGGACTTGCGCCAGGTCGCGTATGCCTCGCTGACCTCCAGGCAACTGCCCTCATTCGCGCCGCTGTAGCTGGACTTGCGCCACATGGGCAGGGACGAGGCGTCCAGAACGATGTGCTCACTGCGCTTCATGCTCGTATTCCTCCGCGACTGACCTGATGAGGGCTAACGACTTCTGGTGCGACAGCGCATCTCCCAGGACAAGATCGTAAGCCGCGAGGCACTGCTGTACCACTGTCGCGGTGTCCCAGACCTTGCCCGTCTTCCAGCCCTCGGCATAGACGATGGGCGGCAGATCCTCGAACCACATGAGAGAGACCATGCCTTCCATCAGGGTATGAGCGCCCACACCAAACGGAAGCACATGGACGCGGATGCGGCGGCTGTCGCCCAACGCCAGGACGTGCTGCAACTGTTGCGCCATCACCAACGGCCCGCCGACCGGACGTCGCAGCGCTGCTTCGTCCAGTAGCGTCCACACAACTGGTGACTTGGGATCGTCGAGGATTCGAGATCGTCCGAGGCGCGTGACGAGCGCCTCGTCACATTCCTCCTCAGTCATGGGAGGAAAGCGCGTCTGAAAGACCGCCCGGGCATACCCATCGGTCTGCAGGATGCCCGGGATCAGTGACGCCCCGTACTCCCTGATAACCGACGCCTGTTGCTCAAACTCTGCCGCAGCCTCGAAGTGTTCCGCGACTTTCCGCCCGTCCAACGTAGGCAGAAACCGCACGAAGAACCCGCCCGTCCCCAGCACCTGGTCCAGCCTCTGGGCGTCCTCCGGCGACGGTCTCCGCCGCCCCGCCTCCATGTGCGCCACGTGTGTGCGCGAGAGAATTGCACGCTGGCTCAACTGCTCCTGCGTGAGCCCGGCCGCCTCCCGGCGGCTGCGCAGTTCCTCGCCGTACGAGACCCGGGATTCGGGATTGTCCTCGATGGCCACCGGCAATTCCCCTATGTGCGAAGCGCGTCGTCACTCTGAACCCTCTGGCGAGCGTATCCGCAAGCAGCCCACTCTGTGACGTGAATTACACACAGAGTGAGAGGCAGTGCAATGGCAACGCCCTTCGGGCAGGACACCTACGTCGCCCACACCGGCACCGACGTCTACGGCCCAGGCAAGGTCATCGAGGTCGACGGGGACCGTCGGCGTGTGCGGTTCGTGCACTTCGTGGCGACCATCAGCGCGGGCGACCTGCGCGACGCCTCGCCCGAGGAGACCCATGTCATCCAGGCCTGGCTCAAACGGAAGCAGGAGCGCTACGGCGGCGAGTGGTGAGCCTGCGTGAAGTGACCCTGCGTGCACGCACGTTGCTGTACGGTGACCGATAAAACGGCCCTCATCGCTGGTTGCACCCGGCGACAAGGGCCTACACCGTCAGTGCCTACCCTAGGAGCACCAACAATGCTTCGGCATGTTATCGCCCCCGTTCGTTTCTTTTCCCAGGTGTCCAACGAGATCCTCCGACATCCCCGGCTGTCGTCCGACGCGGTCCGCATCCTCACCTGGCAGCTCTCCCTCCCCCAGGACACCGACGAGTCCCTCTCCCGCACCGCCGACCGCGCCGGGATCAAGAAGGGCGCCTTCAACCGCGCCAAGGCGCAGCTCAAGGAGGAGGGGTACGTACACGAGTGGCGGCAGCAAGGGCTGCGCGGCCTCTGGACCACCGTGCAGCTCGTGTCGTCCGTACCGCTGACCGCCGAGGAGGCCCTCGCCGCGCGCGACGGGCGTCCGACGGTCGCCTGTCCGGCCGCCGGTCAGCCGAGGGGCCGGGTCACCGGTCGTCATCCCGAAAAGACCCCCGAAGGGAACACCTCCGACCTTCCCCCGCGCTCGGCCCCCGAGCCGGAAGCGGAGCGCGGGGCAAGGGAGTTGGTCGACAGCCTGACCGCGCTGGACGCCCGGCTGACCGTGCCGCGCGGCATGGTCCCGCAGCTCGTCGCCCTCGCCTCCGAGTGGCTGACTCTCGGGCACACCGCCGATGACGTACGCGCGGACATCCGACGCAGTCTGCCCGGGCAGGGGCAGGCCATCCACCGGCCCGGCGGCCTCCTGCGATACGTGCTCCGCGAGCCGAGTCCCGTGACGCCACCCACCCCGCCGACACCTCCCGCCCCGCCGTCCCGCCTGTCCCTGATGCGGGAGTGCGCCGGACCCCACGTACAGCCGCTGCTCTTCACTCCCGTGGGAGACGAGGAGCTGTGCGGTTCGTGCCAGAGTGCGGCACCGCAGCGGGAATCGGCGGCTGCGGCCACTGTGCGTGGTGCGGCGGCCGTGCGCGCGGGGATGCCGGGCCGACTCGCCCGCCCACGCCGCTGAAAGGACAGGCCTTGGAGCCAGCCCTTCTCGCGGGCGATCCGGGCCGCCTCCGCCCGATTGCGGGCCGCCATCTTCTGGATCGCCATGGAGAGGTAGTTGCGGACCGTCCTGCCGGAGGCGGAGCGTACGGCGAAGCGATGCCCGGGGCTTCTCGTGGCGTCACGTCGTGTTCGACCTGCTCCGCACCGGACGGCCGGCGGCGTCAAGCCCGTCCGGAGAGCCTCACTTCACCTTGTACTGACACATCTTGTCGGATTTGCCGCCCTGGTTGTCCGCGACCTTCTTCCCATCGACGGTGATGACGCAGGCCGCCGCGTGGAGCATGCCGTCGGGGTCGGGCACGGAGCCGGGAACGACGGACACCGAAAGGCCGGTCCTCTTCTCGGCGTCGGTCGTCAAGGTGATGGTCGACGTCTTCTTCCAGGGCAGCGTCACCTTCTCCATCTTGTTGGTGTCGAGGTTGTAGTAGACCTGCGACGTGCCCGTACCAAGAACTTCGAGGGTGACCTCGTGCTTGCCCTCGCCACTGCCGGCGTCCGGCTGCGGCTTCCCGCTCGCGTTCGCGTTCGCGGACTTGCCGACGGTCGCCGGGCCGTCGTCGCTGCCGCATCCCGTCAGCAGAGTCGTGGCCAGGACCAGAGCCGTTCCAATGATGATCTTGCGCATGCTTCCCCCTAGCGAATGAGTAAGTGATCTTAGACCGACCGGAAAATGGGGGGTGGCGTATTCGCATCGGTACGAAGGAACCGACGAACCCGCCCTCCCGGCCGAACCCACCGCATGGCCTGCCAACGGATCGGCGAGTGGCCACCGGCACACCATTTCGGAAGACGTGACTTGAACGTAAGTGAGGTGTCATGCAAGGACGACCAGCCCCGGTCCTGTGCACAGCCCTCTCGTGGCCACCTTGACCTGGCAGCCCGTCGCAAGAGTGCTCCTACGTCCGGGACGAGCACCGTTCCGTCGCAGGTGGCGTCCTTCCCTCAGCCGGGGGAACGGAGCGGGGTCCGGTCGCGGCGACAACGGCGGCCGGGCCCCGGCCTGCTGCTACGGCTCTACAGCCAGCCCTTCTCGCGGGCGATGCGGACCGCCTCGGCCCGGTTGCGGGCCGCCATCTTCTGGATCGCCATGGAGAGGTAGTTGCGGACCGTCCCCTGCGAGAGGTGGAGCGTGGCCGCGATCTCCGCGTTGGTGGAGCCGTCCGCCGCCGTGCGCAGCACATCGCGTTCGCGGTCGGTGAGCGGGCTCGCCCCGTCGGCGAGTGCGGCAGCCGCGAGGGTGGGATCGATGACCCGCTCCCCCGCCAGCACCTTCCTTACCGCCGAGGCCAGTTGGGCGGCCGGTGCGTCCTTCACCAGGAAGGCGTCGGCGCCCGACTCCATGGCGCGGCGCAGGTAGCCGGGGCGGCCGAAGGTGGTGACGACGACGACCTTCACCGCCGGGAGTTCGCGCCGCAGGGCCGCCGCCGCGTCGATACCGGTCATGCCCGGCATCTCGATGTCCAGGAGCGCCACGTCGATGCGATGCTCCTGGGCCGCGGCGAGCACCTCGTCCCCCCGGGCGACCTGGGCCACCACCTCGATGTCGGGTTCCAGGCCGAGGAGTGCCGCGAGGGCCTCGCGCACCATGGACTGGTCCTCGGCGAGGAGGAGTCTGATCATGCTCATTCCGTGGATCCTAGGCCGGAACCGAGCGGGACGGTCAGGGTCAGGGTGAAGCCTTTACCGGATCCGGAGTTACCGGCCCGGCTGGTCAGCGCGCCGTCGACCGTGGCCAGGCGTTCGGTGATGCCGGTGAGGCCGTTGCCCGGTTTCGTACCCGCGGCTCCGACGCCGTCGTCCGCGACGGTGAGTTCGAGGACCCTGCCGTCGAGGGTCTGGCGGGGGGTGAGGGTGACGGTGCAGTGCCGGGCGCCGCTGTGGCGTACGACGTTGGTGACGGCTTCGCGCAGTGCCCAGGCGAGCACCTCCTCCGGCTTCTCGGGGAGGTCCTCAGGAGCCTCGGCGGGGACGTCGGCGGTGACGCCCGCGGCGGCGAGTGCGGTACGGGCTCCGGCCAGTTCGCCGGGGAGGGTCGGCCTGCGGTAGCCGGTGACGGCGCTGCGTACGTCGACCAGGGCCTGGCGACTGACCTGTTCGATGTCCGCGACCTGGGCGGCCGCCTGCTCCGGATGGTCGGGGAGCATCCTCCCGGCCAGTTCGCTCTTGAGCGTGATGAGCGAGAGCGAGTGGCCGAGCAGGTCGTGCAGATCGCGGGCGAGCCTGAGCCGCTCCTCGTTGGCGGCGAGCTGGGCGACGGTCGCGCGGGCCTCGCGGAGCTGGATCGTCGTACGGATCATCTGCCGTACGCCGGTCATCGCGAAGCCGCCGAGGAGTGCGGGGAAGACCAGGGCGGTGATGATCTCGCGGGGGTGGTCGTCGGTGAGGCCGAGGAGGACCAGGACGGCGACGACCGCGGGAATCAGCCAGCGGGCGGTCCGCAGCGGCAGTGTGGCGCCGACGGAGACCGCCACGTACACGAAGAGGACCAGCCACGCGGTGCCGAGAGTCAGGAAGAGAGTGATGGCGAGGGCGCCGAGGAAGGCGATCGAGGACTGGACGACGCGCCGGTCGAGGGCCTTCGACGTGTGGCGGAAGACCAGCATCAGATAGGCGCCGACGAAGACCAGCAGACCCAGTACGCCCAGCGCGGTGCCCCACGGGGTGTGGTGGCCGTCGGCCAGGTCCTTGACCGGAGCGCTCATGAACGCGAGCCAGACACCGATCCAGAGCAGCTTGATCCCGACCTGCCGGCGTCCCGTCGGCGGGCGCCCGACACCCACGTACTCCTCCTCGTCGTTCACGCCTTCAGGGTGTCCTTCCGGTAGAGCCAGGCTGCGCCGCCCGCGAAGATCAGGAAGTAGGCGCAGAGGATGGCGACGTCCTTGGCGTGCGGCGAGCCGCCCATCTCGATCGCCTGACCGAGAGAAGCGTACGCATGGGTGGGGAGCCACTCGGAAATGTTCTGCAGCCACTGCGGGAAGGTCGCGCTGGGCATCCACAGACCGCCGAGGATGGAGAGCCCGAAGTAGATGATCATCGTGATCGGGCGGACCGCGTCACCGCTGGCGATGTAGCCGATGGCGACCCCGAGCGCGGCGAAGACCAGCGAACCGGCCCAGATGACCCCCGCCAGCGCGAACCACTGCCAGGTGTCCAGCCGTACGTGCTTGACGCCGGCGGCGACCAGGAACACGACCACGATGCAGGGCAGGGTGACCATCGCCGCGCTGGCGATCTTCGCCAGGACGTAGCCGCGGCTGGGCAGTGCGGTGAGCCGGAGCTGGCGGACCCAGCCCTTCTCGCGCTCCTTGGCGATGCGTTCGCTGTTGCCCATGAGGACGGCGGTCAGCGCGCCGAAGGAGGCCATCGAGACCATGAAGAAGGCCTGGAGGGTGAGATCGCTGTGCGGGACCTTGTCGGTGGTGTTCCGGGTGCCGGAGATCAGCAGATAGATCACCGACGGGTAGATGACCGAGAAGAACATGAACTTCTTGTTCCGCAGGGTGCGGGTCACTTCGAGCCTGATCAGGGTGTTCATGCGGTCCTGGCCTCCTCGGCCTCGGTGATGGCGACGAAGGCCTGCTCCAGGCCGAGTCCCGCGACTTCGAGCTCGCGCGGGTAGAGGCCGAGCGCGTAGACGGCGTGGACGGTCGCGTCGGCGTTGTGCGACTGGATGCGGACCCGGTTGCCGGAGGTGTCGAGCGCGGAGAGGAACGGCAGGGCGCGCAGGGCCGCTTCGTCGACCGGGCCCTCCAGCTCGAAGGAGATCCGGCGGGCTCCGGCCTTCGCCTTGATCTCGGCGGCGCTGCCGTCTGCGAGCAGCCGGCCCTTGTGGAGGACGAGAACGCGGTCGGCGATCGCGTCGGCCTCTTCGAGGTAGTGGGTGGCGAACAGGACGGTACGGCCCTGCTCGGCCTGCTCCCGCATCGTGGCCCAGAAGGCCTGGCGGGCGGTGACGTCCATGCCGGTGGTCGGCTCGTCGAGGACGATCAGGTCGTTGGCCCCGGCGGTGGCGAGCGCGAACCGTACGCGCTGCTCCTGACCGCCGGAGAGCTTGTTGACCATGCGGTCGGCGATCTGCGCGATGCCGGCCCGGGACAGCACCTCGCCCACCGGGTAGGGCCTGGGGTGCAGATCGCAGGCGAGGCGGACCAGTTCCTCGACCGTGACGTCCTCCATCAGACCGCCGCTCTGCAGCATCGCGCCGACGCGGCCCGCGGCGATGGCGCCCTGCGGGGTCGTGCCGAAGACCTGGACGGAACCGGAGTCGGCGGGGCGCAGGCCGAGCAGCAGGTCCAGGGTGGAGGACTTTCCGGCGCCGTTGGGGCCGAGGAGCGCAACGGTCTCGCCGGGGTGCAGGTCGAGGGTGAGTCCGTCGACTGCTCGTACCGCTCCGTACGCCTTGCTGACCTGGTCGAAGCGGACCACGGCGGTCTTCGCCCCGGTGGCCTCGGTGGCTGTTGTCGTCATGCGTCCAGCGTGGCGGAGCGGGGGGCCCGTCCGGCAGGGTCGCGGGTCGTGGAAACGGGATGACAGATGTCATGCCGCGCGCATGACGCCGCTGTCGTGCCGGACGTCCGCGGAACACGACGCCGCTGCAGTGCCGTACACCGCCGAACACGACGCCGCCCCCGGCCGGGGGTCCGGACGGGGGCGGTTGTGCGGTGCGGTTCTCCGCGGTGGGGCGGTTATCCGTTTCCGTTCAGGCCGATCGTGACGGTCCGCGCGGCGGGGGTCCTGCCGAGCAGCGCGGTCTGCATGGCATGCGCCACATCGTCCGCACTGAGCTGGTGCTTCTTGCCGTCACCCTTGGTGATCACGATGCCGTCGAAGACGCCGTCACAGAGGGTGTCGATGGCCTTCTTGTCGTAGTGCTCGACCAGTCGGCCCTTGACCGGCACCATCGTGAGGATCTGCGGCAGCGACTTCGCCGGGCCGAACTGGATCTGCTTGGGCCCGGCCTTGATGGTGACCAGGCCGGACATCGCGGGCTTCGCGAAGTCCTTCATCGCCCGGTCCAGTTCGGCCTGGCTGATGGTGGGCTCCCGGGTGGTGACCGGCAGTTCGACGGTGGCCGGCTTGCCCGTCTGCACCTGGGCCCGGTACGCGTCGCGCACCGAGATCATCGACTGGTTGACGTCCAGCGCCTTGCCCGACTTGCCGGGTACGGCGACGGCCTTGCCCGGCTCGAACC
Organism: Streptomyces sp. NPDC088246; assembly: GCF_044741025.1. Lineage (NCBI taxonomy): Bacteria > Bacillati > Actinomycetota > Actinomycetes > Kitasatosporales > Streptomycetaceae > Streptomyces > Streptomyces sp. NPDC088246. The sequence continues at coordinate 136,581 of NZ_JBIURV010000005.1, read as the reverse complement.
TGATCGTGCCGTCGTTGGCCGAGCCGGAGACACCGGCCAGGTCCGTCAGCGCGACACCGAGTTTCTCCTCGTCGACCGGGATCACCGGGTCGACGGCGCGCTTGCCGCCGAAGAGGGAGCCGATGACGGAGACCGGGTTGTAGTCGCTGCCCGCGGCGGAGCGCACGGTCTCCTGGCTGTCCAGGCCGAGCCCGGCCTTGTCCGGTGCGAGCTCGGCCTTCTTGCCGTCCACGGAGAGCTGGAGGGGGGCCTCGGCGCGCTTGCCGAGGGCGGCGTCCAGCTTCGCGACGCCTTCTTCCTTCGTGCCGCCGCCGATGTCGACGCCGAGGACGGTGGTGCCCTTGGGGACGTCGGAGTGGTTCATCAGCAGTCCGGCGCCGTACGCGACACCGACCAGGCCGACGACGCCGACGCAGAGGAGGACCAGCTTGGAGCGGCCCTTCTTCTTCGCCGGCGTGGGCGCCGGGGCGGGGCGGGGCGCCGGGGTGGGCGACGGCGCGACGGGACCGCCGGGTCCTGCCGGTCCGGTGCCCATCGCGTCGTCCGGGATACGGGGCGTCAGATCGGGACGCCCGCCACCGGGGCCGCCCGCGCTCGGGAACGGGGACGGCGAACGGCGCTCCGGCGGAACGACGGGGATGCCGCTGGTGAGCGTGTCACCCGAGACGTTGCCGCCGGGCCCGGCGGAGGCCGGGGCCGCGAACTGGGGCGTCAGCACCGCCGTGTCGTCGGACATCCGCGGGGGCACGCCACCGGGTGCGCCGGGCCCCTGCAGGCCCGCGGGACCACCGGAGCCTCGCGGACCTCCGGGGCCCTGGCCGCCCGCTCCGTCGAGGTTCGGGGTGAGGGACGAGGTGCCGGTGACCGGGCCCGTGGTGGGTCCGGAGGGGCCCGGCGTACGCACCCCGAGGTTCGGCGTGGGGCGCGGGCCGGCTACGGGGCCGCCGTGGCTGAACTCGTCGAGGGCGCTGCGACCGGGGCGGGGTGTGTCCTGGTCGCCCGTGCGCTGCGGGCCGTCCGAGAAATACGGCAGGTCGGCGCGGGGCGGGGCGGGCGCCTCGCCCGTGGGGCCGTCGGCGCCACCGGCCGCGCTGCCGCTGCCGCCGACGACCGAGGTGTTCGTGGGGGCCTTGCGCGGGGCGAACCAGTCGCTGCCGCTCTTCTCCCTGGCCGGCTTGTCGGCAGCCGGTTCCGCGGGCGCGGAACCGGCTCTCGTCTCGGCGCCCGGGTCGGCGTCGGACGCACCCGACGCGGGCGAGCCGGGGCGCGGAATGCTGCCTGTGCGCTCGGCTTCGGCCGTGTCGGCGTCGCTCATGGGCGTACGCATGACAACCGGCGGGATGGGACGCGAGCCCGGAATGTTGATCCGGATGCGCGTCGTCAGCGTCGTCTCGGTCCTCGGCTCCTCGGACTGAGGCGGGTCCGCAGGCTCCGGGGCCCCCTCCGGGGCGTCCTGCGAAGGATGCAGCGACGGATACTGGCGGGATCCGTACGGCGGCGTCCCCGAGGGGTACGCGGCTCCCCCGCGCCCCTGGGGCCCGGAGGACGAACTGTCAGTTTCACGACTCAAAGCAGGTTCTCCCGATTGGCTCCGCCGCCCGTACTTCCCCCATGCCGCAGGCCAGGGGACGGCTCGGCGCGCGAACCACCATACTGGCCGTCGCCGACAGACACTCCGCGACCGGGGGAAACGACTGCGTGACCACCGGACGGACAAGGGGCATTACGGGATCGGACGTGGCACATTACTTGCCAGGTCGGCCGCTGTCGGCGCCCGGTTGAGAGCCTGTCGGGTGACCTTCGATCGGAGAGCGGACGCGGCATGGTGCGTGCGATTCCAAGGCGTCGGGATGGCCTCGTAGCGGAGCTACCAGGCCATTTCGGCAACGCCGGAGGGGGTCCCCCCTGGCCCTTAAGGCCTTGGGGGAGTGCGTGCCATGCCGTGGCCGCCCGATCAGAGGTCACCCGACAGGCTCTGAGGCGACCGCGACATAGTGGCACAGATCACAGCGATCGCCATCCCGCCCAGCATGAAAAGGGTGAGGCCCAGTTCATCGCCGAAGACATAGTCGCCCTCCGGTCGTCCGCCGAGCAGAAGAACGATCGAAATCAGCCAGCCCGCCGCAGGTGCCAGGGCGCCGAGCTGGGTGCCGAAGACGCAGCGCCCGCCGTAGAACAGCCCGGCGCAGGCGACCAGCGCGAGCAGCAACCCGCCGGGGAACCAGGCGGCTTGGACGAGCGCCCCGGCGATCCCGACGAGCGCGCCGAGAACGGCAAGGCCCGCATAGGCGGCGATCCGCCCTGGGTTGAGGGGCGCGGCGAGACCGGTGGCCCGCACGTCCCCGGAGGGTGCACCGGTGCGCGGTGTGCGCTGCTTGCCGCTCACTGTTCCGCCCCCGGTACACCGGCGAACAGATCGTCTTCGCGCGCCCCTTGAGGGGCCCCGGAGGCGCCGTGCACCAACTCGTAGTACTCGGTGGTGAAGACGGGCTGGCCGAGGTCGTTGGAGAGGGCGAAGAAGGGGCCGTCCACGGCGATCTGCGTGGCATGGGCCCGCATCGCCGCGCGTTTGGCCGCCGCATGGGCGGAGCCGTCCATCTGCGCGGTGATCCTCGCGTCGTCGACCACACCCGGTACGTCGTCGATGGCGGCGATCCCCGAGAAGGCGTCCGGCACCGTGTCCCGCAGGCGCGCGAAGCCCTCTTCGGCGACCGAACGCGGCACCCTGTTCCAGTAGATCTTGGCGACGGTGTGCACCGCGCCCGCTCCGGTGCGGTACGCGGGATCGGCGGCGAGCTCCGCCGCGCGCATCGCGACGCGGTGCGCCTGGATGTGGTCGGGGTGCCCGTAGCCGCCGTCGGGGTCGTAGGTGACGAGGACCTGCGGGCGCACCGAGCGGATCACGTCCACGAGGTACTGGGCCGCGTCGTCCACGTCCGCGTCCCAGAAGGCGCCGGGGCGGTGATTCTGCTCGGCGCCCATCATTCCGGAGTCGCGGAAGCGTCCTGGGCCGCCGAGGAGCCGGTGGTCGGTGACCCCGAGCTCCTTCATCGCCGCGGCGAGTTCGCCCTGGCGGTAGGGGCCCAGGGTGTCGTCCCGGTCTGCCGCGAGATGGGCGAGCGCGGGCGGGATGATCTCGCCCTCCTCGCCGAGCGTGCAGGTCACCAGGGTGACCTGGGCACCCTCGGCCGCATACCTGGCCATGGTGGCGCCGTTGTTGATCGACTCGTCGTCGGGGTGCGCGTGCACCAGGAGCAGACGCCGGGCGGGATGATCCGTCATGGGGACCAGCCTACGAGCCGGACAGGCCCTGGACCGACCGCGCCCGCGCACGAGCCGCCGACGAGCCGGGTCTCAGAACTTGAGGCTTCCGATCATCCCGGCCACATTCGTGGTCAGGTTCGAGATGCTGGGCGCAATGGACGAGCTGGCGAGATAGAAACCGAGCAGCGCGCAGACCACCGCATGTCCGCCCTTCAGTCCGGATTTCCGGATCAGCAGGAAGACGACGATCGCCAGCAGCACCACCGCCGAAATCGAGAGTGCCACGGCGGTTCACCTCCATCAGTACGGTCGGGACGGGCAGCACACATGGAGCCAGCAGGTTCATACCCACCAAGCGCTACGGATCATAACTATCCGTGGCACCGCATTGATCGGGGCACAGCAGCACGAGGGGCGCACGACCGGGCGGTCGGGGACTAGGTTCGGGCCCATGACTTCGCAGAAGATCTCATTTCCACGTCAGCACGCCAGGACGATGCGATTCACCCTCGGCGCCCCCCGCGCGTTCACCGTTTCACCCGACGGGGAGCGGGTGATCTTCCTGCGGTCGGGCTCCGGCACGGACCGGACGGGCCGGCTGTGGGTGCTGGATCTGCCCGCGGGCGGTACGCCGAAGGAGCGCGTCGTCGCCGACCCCGAGACGCTGCTCGGCGGTTCGGCGGAGCGGCTGTCGGCCCAGGAGCGGGCCCGGCGCGAGCGCAGCCGTGAAGGTTCATCGGGGATCGTCGGCTACGCGGTCGACGCGGCGGCCGAGTTGGCCGCTTTCGCGCTCTCCGGCAAGGTGTACGTCGCGGAGTTGCGGGCGGGTACGGCGCGTGCGCTGCCGGTGCCGGGCCCGGTGATCGACCCGAGGCCGTCACCGGACGGGCGCCGCATCGCATATGTGTCGAAGGGCGCGCTGCGCGTCGTGGGCGCCGAGGGCGACGGGGACCGGGCGCTCGCGGAGCCGGAGGGCGCGAACATCTCCTACGGCCTCGCGGAGTTCATCGCGGCCGAGGAGATGCAGCGCTCGCGGGGCTTCTGGTGGTCACCGGAGTCGGACCGGCTGCTGGTCGCCAGAGTCGACGACAGCCCCGTACAGCGATGGTGGATCGCGGATCCCGCACACCCGGACCGCAGGCCGGCCGAGGTCGCCTACCCGGCGGCGGGGACGCCCAACGCCGAGGTGCGGCTCTTCGTGGTGGGCCTGGACGGCACCCGTACCGAAGTGGTCTGGGACCGGGCTCGCCACCCGTACCTGGCACAGGTGCACTGGTCGTCGGCCGGGGCTCCGCTGCTGCTCGTGCAGGCCCGGGACCAGCAGAGCCAGCTCTTCCTCGCGGTGGACACGGAGACGGGTACGACGCGGACGGTACATGTCGACGAGGACCCGGTCTGGCTGGAAATCTTCCCCGGTGTGCCCGCCTGGGCGCCGGACGGGCGGCTCGTGCGGATCGCGGACGAGGGCGGGGCGCGGGTGCTCGCGGTCGGCGACCGGCTGCTGACCGGGGCGCAGTTGCAGCTCCAGGCGGTCCTGGACATCGGCGAGTCGGATGTCCTGGTCTCGGCGTCGGCGGGCGAGGAGGCCGCGGAGCCGGAGATCGGCGAGAGCCATGTGTACCGGGTCAATGAGCTGGGTGTCGAGCGGGTCTCCGAAGGGGCGGGGGTGCATTCGGCCGTCCGCGCGGGCGGCGTGACGGTGCTGGTCTCCCACTCGCTGGAGCGGCCGGGGGCCCGTGCCGACGTGCTCCGGGACGGCAAGCGGGTCGCCACCGTCGCAAGCCATGCGGAAGAGCCGGTTCTGTCGGCGCGGGTGCACCTCACCGAGGGGGGCGCACGGCGGATTCCGTGCGCCGTGCTGCTCCCCGAGGGGTACAAAGAGTCGGACGGCCCGCTTCCGGTACTCATGGATCCTTACGGCGGCCCGCACGGCCGACGGGTGCTCGCCGCCCACAATCCGCATCTGACGTCGCAGTGGTTCGCCGATCAGGGCTTCGCGGTGGTCGTCGCGGACGGCCGGGGCGCACCGGGGCGTTCACCGGGCTGGGAGAAAGCTGTCAAGAACAACCTCGTCCTCACCGTGGACGACCAGATCGAGGCGCTGCACGCGCTCGCCGGGCGGTTCCCGCTGGACCTCGGCAAGGTGGCGATCCGGGGCTGGTCGTTCGGCGGCTACCTGGCGGCTCTGGCCGTGCTGCGGCGGCCGGATGTCTTCCACACGGCGGTGGTGGGCGCGCCGGTGACCGACCAGCGGCTGTACGACACCCACTACACCGAGCGCTATCTCGGCGACCCGGCGAAGCAGCCGGATGTGTACGCGCACAACTCGGTGCTGACGGACGAGGGGCTCTCCGAGGCCGCGGACCAGGTCCGGCCGATGTTGATCATCCATGGTCTGGCGGACGACAACGTGGTGGTCGCGCACTCGCTCAGGCTGTCGTCGGCGCTGCTCTCGGCGGGGCGCCCGCACGAGGTGCTGCCGCTCAGCGGGGTGACGCACATGACGCCGCAGGAGCAGGTGGCGGAGAATCTGCTGCTGCTCCAGGTGGACTTCCTGAAGCGGTCGTTGGGGCTGCGGGGGTGACCTGAGCGGCGGCGCCCGAACGGGCAACCGGCCGGGGGGACTTGACGCCCCCCCGGCCGGTTCACGGCACCCGCACGGCCGTACGCCGACCATGGTGGCGCGTTCGTATATCGGACGTGAGACAGCCAAGTTGCCCGCGCGTTAACGTGTTTGCGGTCAGCCGGCCCGGCTGCTCCCGGAAGGCGGCGGCCCGTCCTCCCGGCCCACGGCGTCGGACGGGCTCAGGGCGCCCTCCTGGCCGGACTCGTCCGCCTTCTTCTGCGGAACGGCCTCTTCCGCCACTGTCTCCCCCGGCGTCTCCAGCAGCCCCTCCGGCGGCACCACCTGCTTCTCCTCCGCGAAGTGGCAGGCCGAATCGTGCCCGGCCGGTGTGTCCGTCAGCCGGAAGACCGCCGGAACCGCCAGCAGCGGCACTTCCCGTTCGCACCGCTCCTGCGCCTTCCAGCAGCGGGTGCGGAACGGGCAGCCGGAGGGCGGGTTGGCGGGCGAGGGGACATCGCCGTGCAGGATGATGCGTTCCCGGTGCTCGCGGGCCATCGGGTCCGGCACCGGGACGGCGGACAGCAGCGCCTGGGTGTACGGATGCGTGGGGTGGTCGTAGATCTGCTCGTCGGTGCCGATCTCGACGATCCGGCCCAGATACATCACGCCCACCCGGTCGGAGATGTGCCGGACGATCGACAGGTCGTGCGCGATGAAGACGTAACTCAGTCCGAACTCCGCCTGGAGCCGGTCCAGCAGGTTGACGACCTGCGCCTGTACGGAGACGTCGAGGGCGGAGACGGGTTCGTCGGCGACGATGATCTCGGGGTTCAGGGCCAGCCCGCGGGCGATGCCGATGCGCTGGCGCTGGCCGCCGGAGAACTGGTGCGGATAGCGATTGATGTACTCCGGGTTGAGCCCGACGACGTCCAGCAGATCCTGGACCTTTCTGCGCCGGTCGCCCTTCGGGGCCACCTCGGAGTGGATCTCGTACGGCTCCCCGATGATGTCGCCGACGGTCATCCGGGGGTTGAGCGAGGTGTACGGGTCCTGGAACACCATCTGGATGTTGCGGCGCACGGCCTTCAGGGCGCGCCCCGACAGTTTGGTGATGTCCTCGCCCTTGTACCTGATCGCACCGGCCGTCGGCTGTTCCAGATGCACCAGCATCCTGGCCACGGTCGACTTGCCGCAGCCCGACTCCCCCACGATGCCGAGCGTCTCGCCCGCCGCCAGGTCGAAGGAGACCCCGTCGACCGCCTTCACGGAGCCGATCTGCTTCTTGATCAGAATGCCCTGGGTCAGTGGGTAGTGCTTGACCAGATCGCGGACCTCCAGAATGGGTTCGCCGCCCACGCGGGTGCTCCCCGGTTCAGCGTGCATCGAGCGTCTCCTTCCAGAAGTAGCAGGCGCTCTCGCGGTGCCGGGCCACCTCGAAGAGGGGCGGTACCTCACCTCGGCAGATCTCCTGAGCCATCGGGCAGCGCGGGTTGAAGGCGCAGCCGGGCGGGATGTGCAGCAGGTTGGGCGGCAGGCCCTTGATCGCGTACAGCTCCTGGCCCTTCTGGTCCAGGCGCGGGATCGACTGGAGGAGGCCCTTGGTGTACGGGTGGGCGGGGGCCTTGTAGATCTCGTGGACGGGGGCCGACTCGACGATCCGGCCCGCGTACATCACGGCGATGTAGTCGGCGACGTCCGCGACCACGCCCAGGTCGTGGGTGATCAGGATGAGTCCCATGTTGAGCTCGCGCTGGAGCTCGGCAAGCAGGTCCATCACCTGGGCCTGGACGGTCACATCGAGGGCGGTGGTGGGTTCGTCCGCGATGATCAGCGAAGGTTCCAGCGCCATCGCCATGGCGATCATGATGCGCTGGCGCATGCCGCCGGAGAACTGGTGCGGGTAGTTCCCGACGCGTTCCCTGGCGGCCGGGATGCGGACCCGGTCCATCAGCTCGACGGCCTTGAGCCTGGCGTCCCTGTGGGACATCCCGCGGTGGACGACGAACATCTCGCCGAGCTGCTCCCCCACGCTGAGCACGGGGTTGAGGGAGGAGAGCGCGTCCTGGAAGATCATGGCCATCTCCTGGCCGCGGATCTTCCGGCGCTCCTCCTTCTTCATCTTCAGCAGATCGCGGTCCTTGAAGAGGATCTCGCCGCCGCTGATCTTTCCCGGGGGCATGTCGAGAATGCCCATGATCGCCTGTGCGGTGACCGACTTGCCGGAGCCGGACTCACCGAGGACGGCGAGCGTCTCACCCTCGGCCACCGAGTAGTTGACGCCATTGACGGCTTTGGCCACCCCGTCGCGGGTGTGGAACTCCACGTGCAGATCGCGCACTTCGAGCAACATGGCAACGGGCTCCTCAGCGCAGCTTGGGGTCGAGGGCGTCGCGCACCGCGTCGCCGAGCATGATGAACGCGAGCACGGTGATCGCCAGCGCTCCGGCGGGCCAGAGCAGCATGTGCGGGGCGTTGCGGATGTAGTTGGCCGCGGCGGAGATGTCGATGCCCCAGGAGACGGCAGGCGGTTTCAGGCCGACGCCGAGGAACGAGAGAGTCGCCTCCAGAGCGATGTACGTGCCCAGGGCGATGGTCGCGACGACGATCACGGGGGCGACCGCGTTGGGCGTGATGTGGCGCAGCATCATCCGGGAGTTGGAGGCGCCGAGCGCGCGGGCCGCCTGGACGTAGTCGTTCTGCTTGGCGGTGATGACCGAGCCACGTGCGATACGGGCGATCTGCGGCCAGCCCAGCAGCACGATGAAGCCGATCACCGGCCAGACGGTGGAGCTCGGCACCACGGAGAGGAAGACCAGGCCGCCGAGGACCACCGGGATGCCGAAGAAGATGTCGGTGATACGGGAGAGGAACGAATCCGACAGGCCGCCGTAGAAGCCGGCAAGGCCGCCGAGGAGGCTGCCGAGCAGGGTGACGCCCAGGGTGGAGCAGACGCCCACGGTCACCGAGTTCCTGGCCCCGTAGACGGTCCGGGTGTAGACGTCGCAGCCCTGTCCGTCGAAGCCGAACGGGTGGCCGGGCTGTGAGCCCTCCTGGGCCTTGCCCAGGTTGCAGTCGAGGGGATCCTGATCCGCGATCAGTGACGGCCAGATCGAGATGATCACCAGGAAGAGGATGATCAGGGCGGAGATGATGAAGACCGGGTTGCGGCGCAGATCCCGCCAGGCGTCGGACCACAGACTGCGCGGCTTCTCGGCGGGGCCGGTGCCTTCGGGGCCGCCCGGTGTCTTTTCGAGCGTCGCACCCTCCTCCAGGGCGAGGTCCATCACACCTCCCGCTCCGGCCGACGAGATCGCCTCGTCCGGTGTCTGCTCAGGCATAGCGGATCCTCGGGTCGAGTACGGCGTACAGCAGGTCGACGATCAGGTTCGCCGCCAGGAAGACGAGGACCAGAATGGTGACGAATCCGACGACGGTCTGGGAGTTCTGGCGCAGGATGCCCTGGTAGAGCTGATAGCCGACGCCGTGGATGTTGAAGATCCGCTCCGTGACGATCGCCCCGCCCATCAGGGCACCCACGTCCGTACCGATGAAGGTGACGACGGGGATCAGGGAGTTGCGCAGCAGGTGCCGGGTGATCACGCGGCGCCTGGGCAGGCCCTTGGCGACGGCGGTACGGACATAGTCGGCTCGGGCGTTCTCGGCGATCGAGGTCCTGGTGAGCCGGGTGACGTACGCCAGGGAGACGGAGGCGACGACGAGCCCCGGGATGATGAGTTCGTTGAGCGGCGCCTCCGATGAGACGGACGGATGGGTGATCCCCCACTTCACGCCGAGGAGGAGCTGGAGCAGCAGACCGGTGACGAAGATCGGGATGGAGATGACGACCAGGGTCAGGATCAGCACGGTGGTGTCGATGGGGCGGCCGCGGCGCAGACCGGTGACGACGCCGAGGCTGATGCCGATGACGATCTCGAACAGGAGCGCAACGATGGTGAGCCGGATGGTGATGGGGAAGGCGGTCGCCATCAGATCGGTGACCTTCTGCCCGTTGAACGCGGTGCCGAAGTCGCCGGTGAAGACGTTGCCCATGTAGGTCAGGTATTGCTGCCAGACGGGCTTGTCGAGGCCGAATTCCGCACGGAGTTGGGCTGCGGTCGCCGGATCGCACTGGCGTTCGCCGCAGAGGCCCGCGATGGGGTCACCCATCACGTTCACCATGAGGAAGATCAACAGCGTGGTGCCGAAGAAGACCGGGATCATCTGCAGCAGCCGCCGGATCACATAACGTCCCATGAAGGGCTCCGGAGGTCGCGGGGGTCAGAGGCGCGGGGCTGGGGAGTGACGCGTCGACGGGATGCGGAAGCCGGGCGGCCGGTGCCAGGACCGCACCGGCCACCCGGCCTCAACGGGTCACTTGACCTTGATCTGCTCGTACACCGGGACGCTGAACTGGTTCAGCGACACATTGGTGATCCGGTCCGAGTGACCGGCGCTGCCGTTCTGGTACCAGAGCGGGATCACGGGCATCTGCGCGACCAGGACCCTCTCCGCGTCCTGGAAGGTCGAGACGGCCTTGGCCTTGTCGGACTCGGCGTTGGCCTTGTCGACGAGGCCGTCGAACTGCTTGTTGCTCCACTTGCCGTCGTTGGACGAGGCGTCGGTGTAGTACACCGGCTGCAGGAAGTTCTGGATGAGCGGGTAGTCCATCTGCCAGCCGGCCCGCCAGGCGCCGGTCAGCTTCTGCTGGGAGACCTGGCTGCGGAAGTCGGCGAAGGTGCCGACCGGGGCGCCGACACAGGCCTTGTTGTTGCCCATCACCTTGTTGATGCTGTTGCAGACGGCGTCGACCCACTCCTTGTGGGAGCCGGTGTCCGCGTTGTACGAGATCTTGAGCTGGCCGCCGGGGATGCCGCCGCCCTCCTGGATCAGCTTCTTGGCGTTCGCCGCGTTGTACTCGCAGGGCGCGCCGCACAGACCCTTCTTGAAGCCGCCTGCCGCGCCGAGGACCGGGGAGGTCCAGTCGGAGGCGGGGGTGCGGGTCTTCTGGAAGATCTGACCGGTGATCTGATCGCGGTTGATCGCCATCGACAGGCCCTGGCGGACCTTGATGCCGCCGGGGGTGTCCCACTTCTTGACGTAGAAGGGGAAGGCGAGCGTCTGGATGATGCCTGCCGGGGTGTTGATGTACCGGTCGCCGAGGTCCGCCTTGACGTTCTTCAGCTGCGAGGCGGGCACATCGTCGACGAGGTCGAGGTTGCCGGCCGTCAGGTCGGTGTAGGCGGTGTTGTTGTCCGTGTAGACCTTGAGGTCGATGCCGCCGTTCTGCGCCTTGTCGCCCCCGGGGTACTTGTCCCACTTGCGCAGGTTCATCGACGAGCCCTTGGTGTACTTGACGATGGTGTACGGGCCGTTGCCGATCGGCTTGGACACCCAGGCGGCGTGGTCGGTGAAGAAGGCCCTGGGCAGCGGGGCGAAGGCCGGGTAGCCGAGGGTGTCGGGCCAGAGGGAGAACTTCTGCATCAGCTTGACCGTGAAGGTCTTGTCGTTGACGAGCTTGAGGCCGGAGAGCGTATTCGCCCTGGCGCTGCCCGACTCGGGGTGGACCTTGCTGTATCCGTCGATATAACCGAAGAAGTAGGCGTTCTTCTGATTGTTCTTCAGCAGCGCCCCGTAGTTCCAGGCGTCCACGAACGACTTCGCGGTGATCTTCTCGCCGTTGCTGAAGGTCCAGCCGTCCTTCACGGTGATCGTGAAGTTCTGGTTGTCCTTGGTTTCGATCTTCTCGGCGAGCATGTTGGTGGCCGCGCCGGTCTTCGGGTCGTACCTCTTGAGTCCCCGGAAGATCACGTCGAGGACCTTGCCGCCCTGCACCTCATTGGTGTTCGCGGGCTCCAGCGGGTTCTGCGGGTCACCCCAGGAGGAGCTCACGATTCCGTCGGCACCACCACCGCCACCACCGCCGCCGCTGCCCCCTCCGCCACATGCCGTCGCCGCCAGGGCGACGGCCACCGCGCATGCGGCCCACTTGGCCTGTGTGGCTCCGCGCATGGAGTGCCTCCTCGTTGTGCTCCGTCTCACGTAGGGTCAAATATCACCGCATAACGAATATTGCGCACACCTACTCCACCCATTCGGACGCAGAAGAGCCGCCTCAAGTGGCGCTGGAGGGGCGGGTTCGCACAGACCAGCGACGAGCCCGCCGCGTTCGACCCCGCGCCCTCCGACCTGACGGCCTCCGCGCTCACCGACACCCTCGCGGCGACCGGACCGAAGGCTCCGACCGCGACCCGCTCCGCGCGGATCGAAGCGCGGGCACATGCCCGGAAGTTGGCCGGAGCACCGGACGCCGCGGACCCACTGATCGTTCACCTGGACGGGGCGCTGATGCCACCCACTCCGACAAGCGGGATGCCGCTGCGGCCCGGCAACGCGGACTCCAACACCGCCGCAGACCACATCGAGACCACCTGGCCCACCCTGGACCGACCACCCAAACGCCTGCCGCGAGGGCGCCGGACACCGACCCGCACAAGGACTGGGGCGATAACGACCGCGCATCGAACGTGCATCGACCACGCACCCGCCTGACTGGATGTACGAATTCCGAGACACCGGCGCCCGGATAACGAACTCATTGCCGGATTTCTCCCGAATGACCGCAACCGCGCCCCCGAATGAAACAAACGGAGGCAAAGATACGCCCATATGAAGGTCATGAGTTGGCCAATTTCCCAAAGAGCGCCTCAAGGGGGACGGACATTCATTGACCCTGCATGAATTGCGTTGAAAAAGTCCGGGTAGCCCGTAGGTGTGCCTGCGGAGTCCTTCGACCCTCCGGGCCAGGAGCACCATGACGATTCCAACCCCGAACGCAGCCACGCCCATTGAGGACGCGGACGCGAACACGCAGCAGGCGCCGGACCCTTCGGCCCTCAAGGGCGGCGACGGCCGTTCGCCGGGAAAGCTCGCCTGGCGGCGCTTCAGGCGCGACCGCACCGGCGTGATTTCGGCCTATGTGGTCATCTTCTTCTTCCTGGTGGCCATCTGCGCGCCGCTGATCTCCAAGGCGTACGGCAAGGATCCGTACACGACCTACGGCCAGGACCAAGAGGGCCTGCTCAACGACTTCGGCTTTCCGGTCAAGCCCAACGGCGGGATCAGCGGCGACTTCTGGTTCGGCGTCGAACCACAGCTCGGCCGTGACCTCTTCACCTTCCTCGTCTACGGCATCCGCAACTCGCTCTTCATCGCCGGCATCACGACCCTCCTGGTGACTGTCCTGGGCATCGTGATCGGCGTCACCGCCGGATATCTGGGCGGAAAGACCGACTACTTCATCGGCCGGGTCATCGACATCCTGCTGGCGTTCCCCTCCACGCTGTTCTTCATCGCGTTCTGGCCTGTCCTCATCAACATCCTGGTCTCGCCGGAGGAAGCCACCCCGATCTGGCTCACCGTCACCAGCCTCATCCTGGTGATGACCGCGTTCGGCTGGGCGTCCATCGCCCGACTCCTGCGCGGAGAAGTGCTCGCCCTGCGCGAGCGGGAGTTCGTCGAGGCCGCGAGAGTCACCGGCGCTTCGCCGGCGCGGATCATCTTCAAGGAACTGCTGCCCAACCTGTGGACGCCGATCCTCATCCAGGCGACCCTCGCTCTTCCCATGTTCGTGACCGCCGAGGCAGGACTCGCGTTCCTCGGCGTCGGGCTGACGGCGAAGACGCCCGACTGGGGCGTGATCCTTCAACGCGGCGCCGACGTCTACCAGGACGACATCACCTTCATGCTCTTCCCGGGGGTGTCGATGGTGGTCTTCGTCCTCGCCTTCAATCTCCTCGGTGACTCGGTTCGCGACGCTCTCGACCCGAAGACCAAGCGCTGACAGTTCCGTCCCGGACCGGAGCGACGGGGCTCCGCCGGATCATTCGTCCCTCTTCATCGACCAGGGCAGGTTGCCATGTCTCTCTCCCGCAGAAACTTCGTCATCGCCACATCCGTCGCGGCGGGCGGCTCCCTCGTTCTCTCCGCGTGCAGCAGTGGTGACGCGGGCGGAGGCGGCAGCAAGGACACGCCGCGCGCGGGCGCCACCGAGTACACCGGTGCCACCGTCAAGATCGGCACCAAGGAAGACTCGGTCGGCCCCGCTCCGGAGGTTCCCGGCGCCAAGAAGGGCGGGACGATCTACGGCGTCTCCGAGGACGACTTCTCGCACCTCGACCCGCAGCGCATCTACTTCGCGTTCAACTCCTCCGGTGCGATGATGTTCGCGCGTGGTCTCACCGGCTACAAGATCGACATGAAGGGTTCCCTGACCCTCGTCGGCGACCTCGCCACCGACGTCGGCACCGCCTCCGCCGACAACAAGACCTGGACCTTCACGTTGAAGGACGGGCTCAAGTGGGAGGACGGCAGCGAGCTGACCGTCGACGACGTCCGCCACGGCATCGAGCGCTCCTGGGCGCCGTTCATCACCGAGGGCGCCGCCTACGTCCAGCAGGCGCTCACCGGCAAGGGTGACTGGCGCAAGGGCTACGAGGGTCCGTACGGCGGCAAGCACCTGGACTCGATCGTCACCGACAAGGCGAAGAAGACGATCACCTTCAAGCTGGCGGAAGCCCGCCCGGACTTCAACTTCACGCTGGCCATGAGCTCCTACGCTGCCACCCCGGTGAAGCTGGACACCAAGGAGAAGTACGACAAGCAGCCCGTCTCCTGCGGTCCGTACATCGTCAAGCACCGTTCCATCGACAAGTCGATGACGCTGACGCGCAACAAGCACTGGGACCCGGCGACCGACCCGATCCGCAACGCCTACCCGGACAGCTTCGAGTTCGAGTTCGGCCCCACCTCGCTGGAGTCCGCGGACCGCTTCATCGCGGACCAGGGCAAGGACCAGCAGATGGTCTCCATCTACAAGTCCGTGCCGGCCGAGCGCATGCAGAAGGTGCTCACCGACCCGGAGCTGAAGAAGCGCACGTTCAACGGTCTGCTCACCGGCACGTACTACTACGCCATCAACTGCAAGCGCACCACCGACGTCGAGGTGCGCAAGGCGCTCAACATCGCCTGGCCGCTCGAACAGATCCGCAAGATCTACGGCGGTCCGTCCGCCGGCGACTACGCGACGACCATCCTCAGCCCCGACATCCTGGGCCGTGAGGAGTTCGACCTCTACGGCAAGCTGAAGGCTCCTCAGGGAGACGCGGAAGCGGCCAAGGCGATCCTCAAGAAGGCCGGCAAGCTCGGCCAGAAGGTCGTCTACAGCTACCCGCAGAGCCCCACCTACGACAAGACGGCCGTCGTCATCGAGAACGCGCTGAAGAAGGCCGGCTTCACGCCGGTCATCAAGGCCGTCGACTCGACCTCGTACTACGACCAGATCCAGCAGGTCGACAACAGCTTCGACGTCATGTGGTTCGGCTGGTCCCCGGACTGGCCGACCGCCTACACGATGATCCAGCCGCTCTTCGACAGCGCCTCCGTCGGCAACGGCCAGAACAACGTCTCCCAGACGAAGGTCGACTGGATCGACGCGGCCATCAAGGAGAACGTCGTCATCAGCGACCAGAAGAAGGCCGGTGAGGCCTGGGCGGCGTTGGACAAGCGGATCATGGACGAGGTCGTCCCGATCATCCCGGAGACCTTCCAGCGTCGCTTCTACCTGTACGGCTCCAAGGTCGGCGGCGCCATGATGGACCCGCTGTTCTCCGCGACGCTGCTCTACAAGACGTACGTCAAGGCCTGACGAACGGCCCCCGCGGGGCGCGGGCGGCTCTCCACCGGAGAGCCGCCCGTTCCCCTCCTCCCTCTCGGCATCCGTCAGGAAAACCCACTGCCATGCTGCGCTTTCTTCTCCGCCGTGTCGTCGGCGCCGCGGTCATCCTGCTGATCATCAGCGTCCTAGTCTTCGTTCTCTTCTACACCGCCCCCCGCGACCCCGCCCGGGTGGCCTGCGGCAAGGTCTGCACCCCCGAGACACTCGCGCTGGTACGTCACAACCTGGGGATCGCCGACTCGATACCGGTGCAGTACTGGCATTGGCTGCAGGGAGTCTTCGTCGGCCGCGAATACCAGTCGTACGGGCACTGCCCCGCCCCCTGCCTGGGGTACTCGTTCATCAACCGCGAGCCGGTCTTCGGCACCATCGTCGACCGCTTCCCGACCACCCTCTCGCTCTCCGTCGGCAGCGCGTTCGTCTTCGTCATCTTCGGCGTCGGCACCGGCATGCTGGCCGCGGTCAAGCAGGGCAAGCTGCTCGACAAGGTCGCGTCCTCCGCGTCACTCGTCGCCTCCTCGCTGCAGATCTACATCGTCGGCGTGGTCGCCATGTACTTCCTCACCGACCAGCTGCACCTGCTGGACCGGCCGAGCTACACCCCGCTCAGCGAGAATCCGGGCGCGTGGTTCTCCGGCCTCCTGCTGCCCTGGCTGGTCCTCTCCGTCATCTTCACGGCCAACTACACCCGTATGGCCCGGTCCCAGCTGGTGGAGTCACTGAGCGAGGACTACGTACGGACGGCGCGGGCCAAGGGCCTGTCCCGGCGGACCGTCTTCTTCCGGTTTGCCTGGCGCGGGGCCATGGGCCCGATCGTCACCATCTTCGGCCTCGACCTGGGCGTCCTCCTCGGCGGCGCGATCATCACCGAGAAGACCTTCAGCCTCCAGGGCATCGGGGCGCTCTCGGTCAAGGCCGTCAACACCAACGACCTGCCGACCCTGCTCGGCGTGATGATGGTGGCCGCCACCGCGATCGTGATCCTCAACATCGTCGTCGACGCCGTCTACGCCCTCATCGACCCACGCGTCCGCCTCGCCTAGGGAGAGATCCAGTGAGCACCCCCTTCCTCTCCGTACGCGATCTGCGCGTGCACTTCTCCACCGAAGACGGCATGGTCAAGGCCGTCGACGGGCTGTCCTTCGATGTGGAGAAGGGCAAGACCCTCGGCATCGTCGGTGAGTCCGGCTCCGGCAAGTCCGTCACCAACCTGACGATCCTCGGCCTGCACCACCCCGACCACACCGAGATCGAGGGCGAGATCCTGCTCGACGGCCAGGATCTGCTGGCCGCCTCGGAGCGGGAGCTGGAGCGGCTGCGCGGCAACAAGATGGCCATGATCTTCCAGGACTCCCTGGCCTCGCTCTCGCCCTACCACACCATCGGAAAGCAGATCGGCGAGACGTTCCGCAAGCACACCGGTGCCTCCAAACGGGACGCCCGGGCCCGGGCTGTCGAGATGCTCACCAAGGTGGGCATTCCCCAGCCCGATCTACGGGTGGACGACTACCCTCACCAGTTCTCCGGCGGTATGCGCCAGCGCGCGATGATCGCCATGGCGCTGGTCTGCAACCCGGCGTTGCTGATCGCGGACGAGCCGACGACCGCACTGGACGTCACCGTGCAGGCCCAGATCATGGACCTGCTCAAGGACCTCCAGCAGGAGACCGGCACCTCGATCATCTTCATCACCCACGACCTCGGTGTCATCGCCGACATCGCGGACGACGTGCTGGTGATGTACGGCGGGCGCTGTGTCGAGCGCGGCACCAAGAAGGAGGTGCTGCGGGCACCCCAGCACCCGTACACCTGGGGTCTGCTGGGGTCCATGCCGAGCCTCGAAGGGCCGGTCGACGTGCCGCTGTCGCCGATCCCCGGCTCGCCGCCGAGCCTGCTCAACCCGCCGACCGGCTGCCGCTTCCACCCGCGGTGCACGTTCACCGAGCAGGTCGGCGGCAACCGCTGTACGACCGACCAGCCGCCGCTGGAACTGGTGGCCGGGCGCGGGGCCGCCTGTCACCTCACCGCGGAGCAGCGCACCGAGTTCTTCGCCGACTTCGCCGGCACCCGGCCCAACTGACGTACAAGAGACGGGACTTCCCTACAATGAGCAGCACAGATCCCCTCCTGGACGTCTCCGGACTCACCAAGCACTTCCCGATCAAGGCCGGCTTTCCGATCCGGCGGACGGTCGGCGCGGTCCAGGCCGTCGACGGACTGGACTTCACCGTCGCCGAGGGCGAGAGCCTGGGCCTGGTCGGCGAGTCCGGCTGCGGCAAGTCGACGACGGGCCGGCTGATCACCCGGCTCCTGGAGCCGACGGCCGGCACGATCTCCTACCGCGGGCAGGACATCACCCACGCCTCGCGCAAGCAGCTGGCCCCGGTCCGCTCCGAGATCCAGATGATCTTCCAGGACCCGTACGCCTCGCTGAATCCGCGCCAGACCGTCGGCAAGATCATCACCGCGCCGATGGAGATCAACGACATCAACCCGGCGGGCGGCCGCGAGGCGCGCGTACGGGAGCTGCTGGAGATCGTCGGACTC
Source organism: Streptomyces sp. NPDC088246 (assembly GCF_044741025.1). NCBI lineage: Bacteria > Bacillati > Actinomycetota > Actinomycetes > Kitasatosporales > Streptomycetaceae > Streptomyces > Streptomyces sp. NPDC088246. Next base: position 118,471 of record NZ_JBIURV010000005.1, on the reverse strand, counting down.
AACCCGGAGCACTACAACCGCTTCCCGCACGAGTTCTCCGGCGGCCAGCGCCAGCGCATCGGCGTGGCCCGCGCGCTCGCCCTGGAACCGAAGCTGATCGTGGCCGACGAGCCTGTCTCGGCGCTGGACGTGTCGATCCAGGCCCAGGTGGTGAACCTGCTGCAGAAGCTGCAGAAGGAACTCGGTATCGCGTTCCTGTTCATCGCCCACGACCTGGCCGTCGTACGCCACTTCTCGCAGCGCGTGGCGGTCATGTACCTCGGCAGGATCGTGGAGATCGCCCATCGCGAGGACCTGTACGGCAACCCGCGTCATCCGTACACCAAGGCGCTGCTCTCCGCCGTGCCCGAGGCGACCGCCGACGACACACCGGCCCGTGAGCGCATCCGCCTCGCCGGCGATGTGCCGTCCCCGGTCAACCCGCCGTCGGGCTGCCGCTTCCGTACGCGGTGCTGGAAGGCGACGGACAAGTGCACGAGCGAGGCGCCGCCGCTGGTACGGGTGGAGGGCAGCCGGGACGGCCATCTGACGGCCTGCCACTACCCCGAGGACTCCCAGTCCGTGTCGTCCGTCCCGAAGGCCCGTACGGCCTCGGACGGGCCGAAGCTCGACAAGACCACCGAAGACCCCGAGGCCGGGGCCTGACACCCCTGGCCCGGCCCCGGGGGCGCCCTCACGGACACGGACCCGATCGGCCCGCGAACCACGGGGCTCCCCCGGCCCAAGGAACCGAGCATGTGCGCCCATTGACCCGAGCCGCCTGCGAGCCCGGTTCCGGGGAAACGGGAGACGCGCCCGGAACCGATCGGCTCCGGGCGCGTTCGAATCTCGCGCGTCGATCAGGGCGCGCGTCGGCTGCGGACATTGACACACCGTCACGAACGCGGAGGGTGACGGTACGCCGGCCACGAAAGAAGGCCCGGAACCTGAGGTTCCGGGCCTTCCGTGTCACACGCGCCGTACTACGAGGCCGCGCCGACGATGTCCTTCTCCTCGGCGAAGTGGCACGCCGATTCGTGCGCGGCCGGGGAGTCCACGGACTTGAAGCGCTCGGGGATCGCCAGCAGCGGCGTCTCCGTGGCGCACTTGTCCTGGGCCTTCCAGCACCGCGTACGGAAGCGGCAGCCCGACGGCGGGTTCGCCGGCGACGGGACGTCACCGGTGAGGATGATCCGCTCGCCGCGCTCGCGGGCCTCCGGGTCCGGGACCGGGACCGCCGACAGCAGCGCCTGGGTGTAGGGGTGCGTCGGGTGGTCGTAGATCTCCGTGTCCGTACCGATCTCGGCCATCTTGCCGAGGTACATCACGCCGACCCGGTCGGAGATGTGCCGGACGATGGACAGGTCGTGCGCGATGAAGAGATAGGAGAGGTTGAACTCGTCCTGGAGCTTCTCCATCAGGTTGATGACCTGCGCCTGCACCGACACGTCGAGCGCGGAGACCGGCTCGTCGCAGATGATGATCTCCGGGTTGAGCGCGAGGCCGCGGGCGATACCGATGCGCTGGCGCTGGCCGCCGGAGAACTGGTGCGGATAGCGGTTGATGTACTCCGGGTTGAGACCGACGACGTCCAGCAGCTCCTGGACCTTGCGGCGCCGGTCGCCCTTCGGCGCCACCTCCGGGTGGATGTCGAAGGGCTCGCCGATGATGTCGCCGACCGTCATACGCGGGTTCAGCGAGGTGTACGGGTCCTGGAACACCATCTGGATGTTGCGGCGGACCGCCTTCAGCGCGCGCCCCGACAGCCGGGTGATGTCCTGGCCCTTGTAGAAGACCTCGCCGGACGTGGCCGTCTCCAGCGTCATCAGCAGCCGCGCGACCGTGGACTTGCCACAGCCCGACTCGCCGACGATGCCGAGCGTCTCGCCCTGGTAGAGGTCGAAGGAGACCCCGTCCACGGCCTTGACGGCGCCGACCTGGCGCTTGAAGAGGATGCCCTGGCTCAGCGGGAAGTGCTTGACCAGATTGCGCACCTGGAGGATCGGCTCACCGCGCTCCGCCGGGGCCTCGATCGCCGCGACCGCCGCCGTCTCGTCGGCGGCGTCGACGGTCACGACCTCGGTGACGTTCGGGGTGCTGTCCAACGATCCGTCCGTCTTGTCGAGCTCAGCCATGGATCGTCTCCTTCCAGAAGTGGCAGGCGCTGCCGCGGCCGGGCAGCTCGCTGCCGTCCTGCTCGGAGACCGGCACCAGAGCCGGGATCTCCGTGCGGCAGATGTCATCCGCCTTGGGGCACCTCGGGTTGAAGGCGCAGCCGGACGGAATCTTGAGCAGGTTGGGCGGCAGGCCCTTGATCGCGTAGAGCTCCTGGCCCTTCTGGTCGAGCCGCGGGATCGAGTCGAGCAGACCGCGGGTGTACGGGTGCGCGGGCCGCTTGTAGAGCTCGTGCACCGGCGCCGTCTCGACGATCCGGCCCGCATACATGACCGCGATCTTGTCCGCGACATCGGCGACGACGCCGAGGTCGTGGGTGATCAGGATCAGACCCATGTTGAACTCGGTCTGCAGCTCCTTGAGCAGGTCCATGACCTGGGCCTGGACCGTCACGTCGAGCGCGGTGGTCGGCTCGTCCGCGATGATCAGGTCCGGTTCCAGGGCCAGCGCCATGGCGATCATGATGCGCTGGCGCATACCGCCGGAGAACTGGTGCGGGTAGTCATTGACCCGCTGCTTGGCTGCGGGGATCTTGACCCGCTCCATCAGCTCGATGGCCTTGGCCTTCGCCTGCTTCTTGGAGAGTCCCTGGTGGACACGGAACATCTCGCTGAGCTGGTAGCCGACCGAGAGCACGGGGTTGAGCGAGGAGAGCGCGTCCTGGAAGATCATCGCGATCTTCTGGCCACGGATCTTCCGCCGCTCCTCGTAGCTCATGGTGAGCATGTCCTGGCCGCGGTACAGGATCTGGCCCTGCGGAATCTTGCCGGGCGGCATGTCGAGAATGCCCATGATCGCCTGAGCGGTCACGGACTTGCCGGAACCGGACTCGCCGAGCACGGCCAGGGTCTCGCCCGAGTCGACGCTGTAGTTCACACCGTTGACGGCCTTGGCGACTCCGTCACGGGTGTGGAACTCCACGTGCAGGTCGCGCACTTCGAGGAGCGGGCTGTCGTCCGACCCCCCGGCACGGGGCGCCGGGATGTCTGCTGTCTTGTCCATGATGGTCATACGCCCTCCTCAGCGCAGCTTCGGGTCGAGTGCATCGCGCACCGCGTCGCCGAGCATGATGAACGCGAAGACCGTGAGGCTGAGCATTCCTGCCGGGAACAGCAGCACATGCACGTTGTTACGGATCTCTTCGCTGCCCGAGGCGATGTCGATGCCCCACGAGATGGTCGGGTCGGCGAGACCCAGGCCCAGGTAGGACAGCGTCGCCTCGGCCGAGATGAAGCCACCGAGAGCGATGGTGGCGACCACGATGGTCGGCGCGAGGGCGTTGGGCAGGACATGGCGGAACAGCATCCGGCCGGTCCCCGCGCCGAGAGCGCGTGCCGCCGTCACATAGTCCGCCTGCTTCGCGGTGATCACCGATGCACGCATCACACGGCAGATCGAGGTCCAGCCCAGGAAGGCGAGGGCCGCGATCACGACGTACACCTTGCGCTCGGCGAAGGCGTTCAGGACGACCATCGTGCCGAGCAGGAAGGGCAGACCGAAGAAGATGTCCGTGATGCGGGAGATGATCGCGTCGAGCCAGCCGCCGAAGTAGCCGGCGAGCAGACCCAGCAGACCGCCGACGACGGTGATCGCCACGGTGACGCCGACGCCGACGAGGATCGAGGCGCGGGTTCCGTAGATCACCCGAGCGTAGATCGAGCGGCCCTGAACGTCGTAGCCGAACCAGTCCGCCTGGAAGAAGTGCCCCAACTCGGGCTTCGTCAGGTAGTGGTGAGTCAGATCGCCGGCCCGCGGGTCGGTGCCGGTGAACAGGCCGGGGAAGGCCGCGATCACCAGCAGCAGGACCAGCAGGCTCGCCGATATCCAGAACATGGGGCGGTGGCGCAGGTCGAACCAGGCGTCACCCCACAGACCACGGGGCTTGCCGGTGGATTCCCCGGCGGGGCTGGCCGGCGTCTCGTCGACCGTCACGGCCACGTCCGCTCCGGCATCCTTGATGCTCTGGTCCTTGGTCACGTCAGGCATACCGGATCCTCGGGTCCAGGACCGCGTAGAGCAGGTCGACGATCAGGTTGATCACGAGAATGATCAGTACGAATACGGTGACGACACCGACGATGGTGGAACCTTCACGCTGCTGGAGCGCCCGGTAGAGCAGGTTGCCGACACCCTGGACATTGAAGATGCCCTCGGTGACGACCGCACCGCCGATGAAGCCGCCGACGTCCGTACCGAGGAACGTGACCACCGGGATCAGCGAGTTGCGCAGCAGGTGCACCCCGACGATGCGACGCCGCGGCAGCCCCTTCGCGAGCGCCGTGCGCATGTAGTCCGCGCGCAGGTTCTCGGCGAAGGTCGTACGCGTCAGTCGGGCGACGTACGCCATGGAGAGCATGGCCAGGACGAAGCCCGGCAGGAACAACTGCGTGATGTCCATCGAGTCTTCGACGTTTGGCGCGACCCAGTGCAGCGTGTCCGCAAAGATGAACCGGGCCACGTAACCGAGGATGAACACGGGGATCGAGATGACGACCAGCGTGAAGATCAGCACGCCGGTGTCCGGTGCCTTGCCCGCCTTGAGTCCGGCCCATGCGCCGAGGCTGAGACCGACGATCATCTCGATGGCCATCGCAACGGCTGTGAGACGGATCGTGACAGGGAAGGCTCTCGACATCTCGTCCCAGACGGGACGGCCGCCGAAGGTCTCGCCGAAGTCCAGCTGGAACAGGTCCTTCATGTAGTTGAAGTACTGCATGGGAAGGGACTGGTCCAGCCCGAACTTGTGACGCAGCTCCGCGACCTGTGCGGGGTCGGCCGCCTTGTCACCCCACATCGCCCGGATGGGATCACCGGGAAGGATGTGGACCATAAGGAAAATCAACAGAGTAGTCCCGATGAACACCGGGATCATCTGGAGCAGTCGCCTAGCGACGTAACGCCCCATCATGCCTCCATGCCGTGAGGGGTCGGCGATGGCCTACACATGGTCTCCACCGCGGGGTTGTGGGGAGATTGCCGGGCCAACGCCTGCGAGCCGGTGCCGCCATCCGTTCCGGAGGGCGGCACCGGCCCGCAGGTCCCGAAACTTACTTCTTCGACTTCACCTGAACGTCGGTGAAGATGGGGTCGCCGTCCTGGCCGTAAACGATCTTGCCGAATACGTTCTTGGACTGGCCCGAGTTGACCTTGTAGAACCAGAGCGGGATCGCCGGCATGTCCTTCGCCAGGAGCTGCTCAGCCTCCTGGTACATCTTCACGGTCTCGTCGAGCGTCTTCGCCTTGTCGGCCTTGGAGGCCAGCTCGTCGAACGCCTTGTTGGAGTAGCCACTGGTGTTACCGGCGGCCGTCGTGCCGTACAGGTCGCGCATGAAGTTCGAGTTGACCGGGTAGTCGAGCACCCAGCCACCGCGGTACATGGACTTGACCTTCTTGCCGTCACGGGCGTTCAGGTCGGTCGCGAAGTCCGGCTTGGAGTCGCCGACGCACTCGACGCCGGTGGCCTGGCGGATGCTGTTGCAGACCGCGTCGACCCACGCCTTGTGCGGCTGGTCCGCGTTGAACTGGATCGAGATCTTGTTGCCCGGGACGCCGTGACCCTCCTTGATGAGGGCCTTGGCCTTGACCGGGTCGTACTTCACGATGTCGCCGAGGGCACCGGGCTTGTAGCCGAGCACACCACGGGCGACGTACGAGTCGGCCGGGGTACGGGTGCCGTTGAGGACGGTCTTGGTGATCGTGTCACGGTCGATCGCCATCGACAGGCCCTGGATGACCTTGGGGTCGATGTTCTTGAACTGCTTCGTGTAGAACGCCGGGACGATCGACTGGACCGCGGAGTACTCCTGGTCGATCGCTCGGTCACCGAGGTCCTGCTTGTAGTTCTTCAGCGCGGTCACGGGGACCTGCTCGATCCAGTCGAGCTGGTCCGAGCGCAGGGCCGAGTAGGCGGCCTCGGCGGTGGTGTAGTTCTTGAAGTCGATGCCACCGTTCTTGGCCTTGTTCGGGCCCTGGTAACCGTCGAACTTCCGAACCTTGATCATCTTGTTGTGGTCCCACGAGACGAACTTGTAGGGACCGTTGCCGATCGGCTTCTGACCGGCGGCCTTCGGGTCCTTGAAGAAGGACTCGGGCAGCGGCGCCCAGACGTCGTAGCCCAGCTTGTACGCGAAGTACGAGACCGAACCACTCAGGGAAATCGTGAAGGTGTTGTCGTCAACGACCTTCAGACCTTCCATCTCGGTCTTCTTCGGGTCACCCTTGTCCGGGTGGACATCGGCGTAGCCCTTGATGTCCTGGAACCAGCTGGAGTTGGTCTGGTTGTTCTTGACGTTGGCGGACCAGTTCCAGGAGTCCACGTAGGACTTGGCGGTGACCGTGGTGCCGTCGTGGAACTTCCAGCCCGGCTTGAGCTTGACGGTCCACACGGACGAGTCCGCGTTGGGCGTCACGGACTCGGCGTTGACGTACGTGAGCTTGCCGGTGCCGGGCTCGTAGCTGACGAGGCCGGCGAAGATGGCGCCCAGGACACGGCTGCCCTGGCTCTCCTTGGCGTTCGCCGGCTGCAGCGGGTTCTGCGGCTCGCTGAGCTGGGCGGTCAGGATCCCGTTCGGGTCCGCCTTGCCCGAGTTCATGCCGTTGTCGCTGCCCTTGTCGCTACCACCACAGGCGGTCGCGGCCAGGGCGATGACGGCCGCTCCCGCGACCCACTTGGCGCTCTTGGCACCACGCATGGGTTTCCTCCTCATGAGTCCACTTTTGACTACAAGAAGGGCACTGGAGTGATACACCGACACCCCTGACGGTGATCGTTTCAGTGCCCTGAGTGTGCTCGTGAGTCGGCACTCCCCACAGTGCGTGACCCATTGACCCGAGCTCAATGGAGCCAACTATTAAGTACAGCCGGGCCGTAAACCACACTTAAAGGGTCTCGGTTTGACAACATCGACAGGGCACGGTTGACCGAAATCCGGACAAAGCGAGCCCAGACAGACACGCCCGAAACGGACTGTTAACGCAACCCCCGGAGAGTGATGACCGCTTTCCGGACACATGCCACCCAAAATGGATTTGACGGCGAGGGCTTCCGATGACGCCGAGGCGTCCCACTCCTCCGCCGCGACATGCGGCAGCCCGGCCTCGCCCGCTGCCGGGCGAGTCCGGGCCTCAGGAATCTGAGCGCGTGTCAGCCGCAGCGCTCGCTGACACGCCTTGCCGGCACAGGGCTACTTCTTCTGCTTGAGGTAGAAGTACACGTGCGAGATCTGGTGGCACTCGACGCGCTCATTCGGCGCGTCCGCGATCTTCCCCCTGATGATGAGGTACGCCTTGTGCTTCTTGACCTTCAGCGTCTTGTTGATGGTGTACGCCTTGTTGACTGCTCCCTTCGGGAGATACCAGCCATAGCCCTTGTTCCACACCGTCCTGGTGTCATCGACCACCGACAGGCTTCCCACGTTCAGCGTCCGGCCGTTGGAATGCCGGATGTTGATGCTGTTGACGCGGATGGAGTCCTTCGTCACCTTGCCCAGATGCCAGGTGACGATGGCATTCCAGCCGGCACCCGGCTTGCAGCCGTCCGGGTCCACTCCAGCTATGCCCGAGCGGAGTGTCTGCTTCCCGGACTTCACTTTGGCGTACGTGGTGGTCCCAGGAGTCATACCCGCACTCGCGGTCCCGGCCCCGAAGAGTACAAGTAGTGCTGAGGCTGCTGCGGCGCTGGTCAGAGCCGTCTTTCGTCGCACAAGAGTCGACATGCAATCCCTCCCCGTATCAGCCACCCCCCGAGGAGCGGCAACACGGAGAAGTTATCGCTGCGCGTACGCAAACGCATGGGAGTTGAGCAAATCCTGAGCTTCGGTTTGGTGCAGTGGAGCTCCGTGGCTCAATAAGGCAACGGCCCGTTGCCTCAACCGAGTTGAGGCAACGGGCCGTCCTGCTGCAGGAGATGCGCTGGTCAGCGCTTGGCGCGCGAAGCGGCGCGGCCGCGCTCCTTCTGGTCCAGGACGACCTTGCGGATACGCACGGTCTCCGGGGTCACCTCGATGCACTCGTCCTCGCGGCAGAACTCAAGGGACTGCTCCAGGGAGAGCTTGCGGGCCGGGACCACGTTCTCCGTGGTGTCCGCGGAAGCCGCACGCATGTTGGTGAGCTTCTTCTCCTTGGTGATGTTCACGTCCATGTCGTCGGCGCGGGAGTTCTCGCCGACGATCATGCCCTCGTAGACCTCGGTACCGGCCTCGGTGAAGATGACACCGCGCTCCTGGAGGTTGACCATCGCGAACGGCGTCACGGAGCCCGCGCGGTCCGCGACCAGCGAGCCGTTGTGACGGGTGCGCAGCTCGCCGAACCACGGCTCGTGGCCCTCGAAGATGGAGTGCGCGATGCCCGTACCGCGGGTCTGCGTCAGGAACTCCGTACGGAAGCCGATGAGGCCGCGGGACGGGACGATCCACTCCATGCGGACCCAGCCCGAACCGTGGTTCGTCATCGTCTCCATGCGGCCCTTGCGGGTCGCCATCAGCTGGGTGATCGCACCGAGGTGCTCCTCGGGGGAGTCGATCGTCATGCGCTCGATCGGCTCGTGCGTCTTGCCGTCGACCTGCTTGGTGACGACCTCCGGCTTGCCGACCGTGAGCTCGAAGCCCTCACGGCGCATCTGCTCGACGAGGATGGCCAGCGCGAGCTCACCACGGCCCTGGACCTCCCAGGCGTCGGGGCGCTCGGTGTCCAGGACGCGGAGCGAGACGTTACCGATCAGCTCGCGGTCGAGGCGGTCCTTCACCTGGCGGGCGGTGACCTTGTGGCCCTTGCCGCCCTTGCCGACGAGCGGCGAGGTGTTGGTACCGATGGTCATCGAGATGGCCGGCTCGTCGACCGTGATCAGCGGCAGCGCGATCGGGTTCTCGGGGTCGGCCAGGGTCTCGCCGATCATGATGTCCGGGATACCGGCGATGGCGCAGATGTCGCCCGGGCCCGCCTTCTCGGCCGGCTTGCGGGTGAGCGCCTCGGTCATCATCAGCTCGGTGATGCGGACGCTGGACATCGTGCCGTCGCGCTTGATCCAGGTGACGGTCTGGCCCTTGCGCAGCTCACCCTGCTCGACGCGGCAGAGCGCGATACGGCCGAGGAAGTTGTCGGCGTCCAGGTTGGTGACGTGGGCCTGCAGCGGGGCCTCGTCGTCGTACTCCGGGGCCGGGACGTGCGACAGGATCGTGGAGAAGAACGGCTCCAGGTTCTCGCTGTCCTGCGGGACGGTGCCGTCCTGCGGCTTGGTCAGCGAGGCGACGCCGTCACGGGCACAGGCGTAGACGATCGGGAACTCGATCTGGTCCTCGTCCGCGTCCAGGTCCAGGAACAGGTCGTACGTCTCGTCGACGACCTCGGCGATCCGGGAGTCGGGACGGTCCGTCTTGTTGATGCAGAGGATGACCGGCATCTTCGCGGAGAGCGCCTTGCGCAGCACGAAGCGGGTCTGCGGGAGCGGGCCCTCGGAGGCATCGACGAGCAGCACGACCGCGTCCACCATCGACAGACCGCGCTCGACCTCGCCGCCGAAGTCGGCGTGGCCGGGGGTGTCGATGATGTTGATCGTGATCGGGTCCCCGCCGTCCTTGGGGTGATACTTCACCGCCGTGTTCTTGGCGAGGATCGTGATGCCCTTCTCACGCTCCAGGTCGTTCGAGTCCATCATGCGTTCGTCGAGGTGCTCGGCGGCGTGCGCGGCGAAGGCGCCGGCCTGCCTGAGCATGGCGTCGACCAGCGTGGTCTTGCCGTGGTCGACGTGGGCGACGATGGCTACGTTACGGATGTCGTGGCGCGTGGGCATGGGTGGCTTGCGCTTCTCTCGGATCGTGGGATCAGGCGTCTCAGTCGCTCTCGGGTCCTCGTACGCCCGCCGGGCGGACGCGCCACGGCTACCCCCCATGGTACGGGGCTGGCGCGTCCCGGGCTTCCCGGCCCGATCCGCGAGACCGGTCTTAAGCCACTCTTCAACCGATATTCGGTCGGTATTACCTCAGTACCGGAGCTGTGCCGGGTGGGTGTGCGTGGCGGGAGGAGGGGGATGCGGAGGGATCCGTGAGGGGGATCCGTGGGGGCTCCGCAAGGTCCCGTGGGGGGCGTGTGGGGGCGAGCAGCTCGGGTCCGGTCGGGACACGAGCTTGCCCGCCGGGATCCCGGCGGGCAAGGGACTTGAGCCAGTTCTGAGCTTCCGGGGCCGTTCTGACCTGCTACTTCTTCTTGTTTGCCGGAGCTCCGGCAGGCTGCGGTTTCTTGAAACCGATGTCCTGGTAGTGGGGTGCGCCGAAGCCGAAGGCGCCGACGTTCGCCAGCTTTCTGTCGGTCGCCACGAGCTGTGGACGCTGATAAAGCGGAATCGATCCTGCGGCGGCCCAGATCCGGGCGTCCGCCTGCTTCATCAGATCTCGGGCGGTCCCCTCGTCGAGCTCCGAGACCGCCTGCTCGAAGAGCTGGTCGATGTGGTCCGTACCGACGCGGGTGTAGTTCTGCTCGACCAGCAGGGAGCCGTCGGTGGCCGGCACCGGCTTGGCGAAGATCGGGCGGTCGTCGGTGGCCGGGTAGGCGGTGGCGGGCCAGGAGTACAGCGCCAGGTCGTAGTCGCCGGAAGCGATGTGGTCCTGGAAGTAGCTGTCGTCGGAGACCTTGGTGATGGCCGTAGCGATGCCGATCGAATCGAGCATCGCCGCGATCTTGTCCCCGACGGCACGCAGCGGCTCCGACCCGGGTCCGGCCGGCAGGACGAAGCGCAGGCTCAGCGCCTTGCCGTTCTTGCCGAGCGGGCCGCGGCGCGCGTCGGGGGCCTGGGCGGGGGCCGCGGTGCCCGCGGGGGCGTACGCACCGGCGGCGCCGCCCGGCCGCTGGTCCTGGGCGGCGTCCTCGGTGGTGCTGGTCCCGGCCAGGTATCCGGCCTGGCGCAGCAGAGCGGCGCTGTGGAACGCCGCGGCGGTGGCGGGGGCGAGGACCTGGGGGGCGTTGCCGGCTCCGTCGCCGGCGCCGGACTTGTTGTCGTCGCCGACGACGGCCTGTGCATCGTCGGCGGCGTGCTCGCGCTCGGGAGCGGCGTTGTCGGCCTTGCCGTCGTCGCTGCCGGTCTTGCCGGGCTTCTCGGACGAGGCCGCCTTGTCGTCCTTCCCGGCGGTGGTGTCCTTCTTCTTCGCACCCTTCTTCTCGACCTCGCTGCCTGCCTTGGCGCCGTCCGGCTTCTTGACCGCGCCCTCCCGCGTCCAGCCCGCGTCGGCCAGCAGCGCCTGCGCCTCCTTGGTGTCCTGGCCGCCGAGTGCGCCGCTGTTGTCCTTGTACGCCGGCTGTCCGGCCAGGGCCAGGTGGCTGCCGAGCGGCGTGGCGGGCAGGCCGAGCGGTTTGAGTACGGTGTCGACCAGCTCCTGGCGGTTCAGGGCCCGGGCGACCGCCCTGCGTACCCGGTCGTCGGCGAGCGGCCCGGACTCGCCGTTCAGTGCGAGCTGGGTGTAGGCGGGCTCCAGCGACTTGCGGACCGCATACGCGCGCAGCTTGCCCTGCTCGGCGGCGTACGCCTCGGCGGCTGCCCGGTTCCTCTCCCTGGCTGCCTGGGCGGCCGCCGCCGCATTTTCGTCCGAGCCGTGTGCCTCGGCCCAGGAGCGCAGTGCGGCGGCCGGGCCGGTCCCGGAACCGGAACCGGAACCGGGGCCCTGGGCGAGCGGCTGTCCGTTGCCGCCCTTGTCGCCGGCCGCCTGCACGATCCGGTGCGCCGCCGCGGCGTCGATGTCGGCGACGTCGACCTTCCCCTCGATCAGGGCCTCGGTGCGGTCCTGCGGCTTGACGGCCCGGAAGACCAGCGAGTCGAGCTTGGCCCGGCCGCCCCACCAGCGCGGATTGCGGACCAGGGTGACCTCGCCCTTCGCCGTGTCCACGCTGCCCAGCCGGAACGGTCCCGCGGTGGCCTTGAGGGTGGTCCGCGCACCGTCGTTGAAGGCGTCGGGGGAGCCGGTCACCTCCTTCGGGTACAGCGGGGAGAAGAGCGAGCGCCAGTCCGCGTACGGCTTGGCGAACGTGACCCGGATCTCCTGGTCGTCGGCGCCGCGCTCGATCTTCTCGATCCGCTCGTAGCCGGCGTTGCGGGCGGTCCAGAACGCCGAGTCCTTGCCGTTCAGCGCCCGCCACTGGGCCACGAAGTCGGACGCCCCGATGTCCCGGCCGTCGCTCCACACCGCCTGCGGGTTGATCCGGTAGAGCACCACCTGCCTGGGCTCGCGCTCGACCACCTTCGCGGACTCCAGATAGTCCGGGTCGAGCTGCGGCCTGCCCTTGGCGTCCAGCGGGAAGAGCGTCGGCAGCAGGGCGCCCGTGACGCGGGTCGTGGAGCTGTTCGCGTCGGCCTGGAAGGCGTTGAGGGTGGTGGGCACGGCATCGATCGCCCAGTTGACCGTGCCCCCTGCGGCAACCAGGTTCCGGGCCGCGACCGCGAGGTCCTGGGGAGCGACGGCCCCGGTGGAGCCGCCGCCGTCGTCGGAGCTGCAGCCGGCCAGCACGGGGAGCGTCAGCACGCCCGTCGTGAGGAGCGCGAGCGAGCGGCGCTTTCGGGCCGTCCCCCGCGGGACGCCGACGTGGGACATGACTGATACCTCCGTGGCCGGCCCTGCCCACCCGCACGCGGATAGGCAGGATTGTGCGTTTCTGGTGGCATATGCAGTTGATCACACTGGTTCCGTCCGTCCACTGAAGGCGCCCCCGCGCGAGAGGCGGCGCAGACACGGCGTCAGCGCCCCCGAACCTCACCCGCGCGGCGGAACACCCCGCGAGACCGGGAAGGCCCGCACTCTTCACAACCGGGGTGTGACGCGCGACACTCTCAGGCGCACGAACATGACCACCCGCGACCGCGGAAGTGAGAACAAGTCATGTCACTGCACACAGAATTGACGGCGGTTCAGCACTGCCTCGACGACCTGGTCCGCACCGTCGGCCGGCTGGAGCGGAGCCTTGCGCGGCTGCGCGAGGCGGAAGCCGGGCCGGTGCCGCTCGAAGCCGCCGGTCGCACCGAACCCGTCGACGGCGTCATCACGATCAGCGAAGCGCCGTACGACGCCACCCTGTGGACGGACTCGGACGACGAAGGTCTGGGCGTCCGGGGCCGGCACGCCCCCTAGGAGAGTTCCTTGGCCACCGGTACGGAACCAGGTACGGAACCATCTCGACCGATTACGGCGGCGCCACGGGCGGCAGGCGTCCACCACGCCTCCCGGGCCGCCATCGCCGCCCGCCATCTGCGGACCGACCGCTGGTGGCTGGCCCCGGCTCTGACGGCCGGCGGGCTGCTCGCCTTCATCGTCTACTCGACATGGCGGGCCTTCTCGAACGCCGACTACTACGCCGCTCCCTATGTGTCGCCGTTCTACTCGCCCTGTCTGGCGGAGAACTGCGCCCCCATGCGGCACGGCCCGAACTGGGAACTCTTCGGCAGCTGGTGGGGCCTCTCCCCCGCGCTGCTGATCCTGATCTTCCCGCTCGGCTTCCGGCTGACCTGCTACTACTACCGCAAGGCCTACTACCGGGGCTTCTGGGCATCGCCCCCGGCCTGCGCGGTCGCCGAGCCGCACACGAAATACACCGGCGAGACCCGCTTCCCGCTGATCATGCAGAACATCCACCGGTACTTCTTCTACGCCGCGGTGCCGGTCGCCGGGATCCTCACGTACGACACCGTGCTCTCCTTCCGCGACGAGCACTACGCCTGGGGCCACATGGGCCTCGGCTCGCTGATCTTCCTGGCCAACATCACGCTGATCTGGGCGTACACGCTGTCCTGCCACTCCTGCCGCCACATCATCGGCGGCCGGCTGCGGCATTTCTCCAAGCACCCCGTGCGCTACCGGCTCTGGGGCTGGGTGGGCCGGCTCAACGCCCGGCACATGCTGCTCGCCTGGGCCTCGCTGATCAGCGTGGCGCTCGCCGACTTCTACGTCTATCTCGTCGCCTCCGGCGCCTTCGACGATCCGAGGTTCTTCTGAATGACAGAGCTCGAACGGCAACAGTGGGACGTCGTCGTGGTCGGTGCCGGAGGCGCCGGGCTGCGCGCCGCCATCGAGGCGCGGGAGCGCGGGGCCCGTACCGCGGTCATCTGCAAATCGCTCTTCGGCAAGGCGCACACGGTCATGGCGGAGGGCGGAATAGCCGCGTCCATGGGCAATGTGAACTCCGGGGACAACTGGCAGGTGCACTTCCGCGACACCATGCGCGGCGGGAAGTTCCTCAACCAGTGGCGGATGGCGGAGCTGCACGCCAAGGAGGCGCCGGACCGGGTCTGGGAGCTGGAGACCTGGGGCGCGCTCTTCGACCGTACGCCGGACGGAAAGATCTCCCAGCGCAACTTCGGCGGCCATGAGTACCCGCGGCTCGCGCACGTCGGGGACCGTACCGGCCTCGAACTGATCCGGACCCTCCAGCAGAAGATCGTCTCGCTGCAACAGGAGGACCACCGCGAACACGGTGACTACGAAGCCCGGTTGAAGGTCTTCCAGGAGTGCACCGTCACCCGCGTCCTCAAGGATGGGCAACGGGTCTCCGGCACCTTCTGCTACGAGCGCGAGTCCGGCCGCTTCTTCGTGCTGGAAGCGCCCGCGGTCGTCCTCGCCACCGGCGGCATCGGCAAGTCCTTCAAGGTGACGTCGAACTCCTGGGAGTACACCGGCGACGGCCACGCCCTCGCGCTGCTGGCGGGCGCGCCCCTGCTGAACATGGAGTTCGTGCAGTTCCACCCGACCGGCATGGTCTGGCCCCCGTCGGTGAAGGGAATCCTCGTCACCGAATCGGTGCGCGGCGACGGCGGGGTACTGCGCAACTCCGAGGGCAAGCGGTTCATGTTCGACTACGTCCCCGATGTGTTCAAGGAGAAGTACGCACAGTCGGAGGAGGAGGGCGACCGCTGGTACGAGGACCCGGACCACAACCGCCGCCCGCCCGAACTGCTGCCGCGCGACGAGGTCGCCCGCGCCATCAACTCCGAGGTGAAGGCGGGCCGCGGCTCGCCGCACGGCGGGGTGTTCCTGGATGTGTCGACCCGGATGCCCGCGGACACGATCCGGCGGCGGCTGCCTTCGATGTACCACCAGTTCAAGGAGCTGGCGGATGTCGACATCACGGCGGAGGCGATGGAGGTCGGCCCGACCTGTCACTACGTGATGGGCGGGATCGCCGTCGACTCCGACACCGCGGCCGCGGTGGCCGTGCCCGGTCTGTACGCGGCGGGCGAGGTCGCGGGCGGCATGCACGGCTCCAACCGGCTCGGCGGGAACTCCCTCTCCGACCTGCTGGTCTTCGGGCGGCGGGCCGGGCTGCACGCCGCCGAGTACGCGGACACCATCGGCACCCCGCCGGTGGTGGACAACGAGCAGATCGACGCGGCAGCCGCGGAAGCCCTGCGTCCGTTCAGCGCCGGGGAGCCGGATACGGCCGGGGAGCCCGCGGAGAATCCGTACACCCTCCACCAGGAACTCCAGCAGACCATGAACGACCTGGTCGGTATCATCCGGCGGGCGCCCGAGATGGAACAGGCCCTGGAGAAACTGGCCACGCTGCGGCTACGGGCACAGCGCGCCGGTATCGAGGGGCACCGGCAGTTCAACCCCGGCTGGCACCTCGCCCTGGACCTGCGGAACATGCTGCTGGTCAGCGAGTGCATCGCCCGGGCCGCGCTGGAGCGTACGGAGAGCCGCGGCGGTCACACCCGCGAGGACTGTCCGACGATGGAACGCTCCTGGCGCCCGGCCAATCTGCTGTGCCGGCTGGCCGACGAAGCTGCCCGAGGTGCGTCGGGCGGCCGGATCGAACTCGTACGGAAGACGACCGAACCCATCCGTCCGGATCTGCTCTCCCTCTTCGAGAAGGAGGAGCTGGTCAAGTACCTGGCCGAAGAGGAGCTGTACAAGTGAGCGGCTACAACGCGCAGTTCAGGGTGTGGCGCGGGGACCCGGCCGGCGGTGACCTGGAGGACTTCGAGGTCCAGGTGAACGACGGCGAGGTCGTCCTCGACATCATCCACCGGATCCAGTCCACCCAGGCGGGCGATCTGGCGGTGCGTTGGAACTGCAAGGCGGGCAAGTGCGGTTCGTGCAGCGCGGAGATCAACGGCAGGCCGCGGCTGATGTGCATGACACGTATGTCGGCGTTCGGCCGCGAGGAGACAATCACTGTCACCCCGCTGCGGGCCTTCCCGGTCGTCCGCGATCTGGTGACGGATGTGGCGTTCAACTACGCCAAGGCACGGGAAGTGCCGGCCTTCGTACCCCCGCAGGGGGTGAAGGCGGGCGACTACCGGATGCAGCAGGTCGACGTGGACCGCTCGCAGGAGTTCCGCAAGTGCATCGAGTGCTTCCTGTGCCAGGACACCTGCCATGTGGTGCGCGACCACGAGGAGAACAAGACGGCGTTCGCCGGACCGCGCTTCCTGATGCGGATCGCCGAGCTGGACATGCATCCCCTGGACGCTGCCGCCGAGTCGGGACTCGACCGGAAGGCGACGGCCCAGGAGGAGCACGGGCTGGGCTACTGCAACATCACGAAGTGCTGTACGGAGGTGTGCCCCGAACACATCAAGATCACTGACAATGCGCTGATCCCCCTGAAGGAACGGGCCGTGGACCACAAGTACGACCCGCTGGTGTGGCTGGGGAACAAGATCCGGCGACGGGAGTGACTCCCTGATCCCGCTCAGCCGAGCAGCTTGGCGATCGCCTCGGTGGTGTCCGTCTCACCGAGGCGCGGGAAGATCCTCTCGACGCTGTTGCGGTGGGCGTCGGCGTCCAGGTCGGTGACCGCGTCCGTGACTACGGTCACGTGGTAGCCGTGCTCGTGGGCGGAGCGGGCGGTGGACTCGACGCCGATGCTGGTCGCCGCGCCCGTGACGACGACCTGGGTGACGCCGCGGCGGCGCAGCTGGAGGTCGAGGTCGGTGCCGTAGAAGGCGCCCCACTGCTGCTTGGTGACGACGATGTCACCCTCGCACGGGCCGAGCTCGGGGATGATCTCGGCCCAGTCGGCGGCGGGCGTGCCGGAGGGCCCGGGCGTCTCGGTGCGGCCGGGGGCGCCGCCGGTGACGCGGACCAGGACGACCGGGAGGCCCTTGGCGCGGAAGGCGTCGGCGAGGGTCGCGGAATTCGCGACGATGTCGGCGGTGGGGTGGACGGTGCGCAGTCCGACGATGCCCTTCTGCAGGTCGACGACGACCAGGGCGGCCTTCGGGTCCAGGGTGGTGGCGGTCATGGTGGTGCTCCTGTAAATGGGGGGGAACGATGCCCCTGCGGGCGTCGGGGAGGGTGCGGATGTCGTCGCCGGTGCGGGTACGGGAGGCGGCGCCGCCTCCCGTATCGCTTCCGGGGGTGCCGCCCGGCCGGGCGGCAGGCCGGTCACTTCCCGACCAGTCGGTCGAGCAGATCGGCGGCCTCTGCGACCGTGCGGCGTTCGGCCCCGTCGAGCTCGGCGGCGATGGCCTCGGCGAGCCAGTTGTGCTTGGCGGCCCGGACCGCGGCGAGCGTCGTGAGTCCGGTCTGCGTGATCGACATCACCGATTTCCGGCCGTCGGTCGGATCGGGTGCCCGCTCGACGAGCCCCTGGCTCCCCAGTGCACCGAGAGTCAGCCGCATGGACTGCGGACGCACGTACTCGGCACGGGCCAGCGCGGCCGTGGTGGCAGGGCCCTCACTCTCCAGCCTGGCGAGCACCGAGCGCTGCGTCGGCGTGAGCAGGCTGTCCGACGAGGTGGTGCGCAGCCGCCGGATCAGCCGGCTGACCACGGCGGTGAGCTGCGTCGTCAACTGCTCGGCGCTCAGCTCGGCGTGAGGGTCGGCGGGCATGGTTTCGGTCGGTTCCGGCATGCCTCCAGCATAGAAGATGCACAGGCAATCTTGCAAGGTTGCCTGTCTATTTTTCGGCCAGGAACCGGGAACGGTCTTGCTCGTCACACGGCCCGCGATCTAGGGTGAATGCGCTTTCAGAAGAGGGTGGTACGTGCAACAGCAGGTGCTTGGGTACGGAAGAAGAAGCGGACGGTCGGTCGAGTGAGCGCCCCAACGGTGTACGACGTCGCCGAGCGGTCGGGCGTCTCCATTGCCACGGTCTCGCGGGTCTACCGCACCCCCGATTCGGTACGCGCCCAGACCCGCGAGCGGGTTCTGGAGGCGGCCCGCGAACTGGGCTATGTACCGAGCGGCAGCGCGCGCGGACTCGCCAGCCGCACCACCGGCGTGCTCGGCCTCTGCTTCCCCGACTACTCGGACCCGGACACCGAGAACGAGGCGGCGGCGACCGACGAGGACGACGACCACGCCTTCATGCTCTACTCCGACCAGATCATCCGGGGCATGGAGCGCGCGGCCCGACAGCACGGCTACGCCCTGCTGATCGCCGCCTCGCTCAAGGGCGGTCCGGAGAGTCTCGTCGCAAACGTGGCAGGCCGGGTGGACGGCTTCGCGGTCCTGGCCGGCACCGTCCCGACCGCCGACCTCGAAGTGATCTCGCGGCGGCTGCCGGTGGTCATGCTGGCGGGCCCGCGCGGCATCGATCATCTCGACCACATCGTCGTCGCCAACGCCGACGGGCAGCGCGCGCTCACTCGGCACCTGATCGAGGACCACGGGCTGCGCCGCCTCGCCTTCATCGGCGGGGAGGCGAAGTCCCCGGACGCCGAGGCCCGGTTCGTGGGCTTCCAGGAGGCGTGCCGCGACGCGGGGCTTCCGGTGCCGGACGCACCGGCCGTGCGGGCCACGATGATGACCCAGGCCGAGGGCCTCCGGGTCACGGAGGCCCTGCTCGACCGGGACGGGGAACAGCCGCAGGCGATGCTGTTCGCCAATGACCAGATGGCCGTGGGCGCGCTGCGCGCACTGGAGCGGCGCGGGATCCGGGTCCCGGAGGACATCGCCGTGACCGGGTTCGACGGGATTCCGCTGAGCCGGCTCGTACGGCCGCCGCTGACGACCGTACGCCAGCCGATCCGCCAACTCGGCGAGCAGGCCGTCGAGTTGCTGGTGCAGCGCCTGGGCAACAGCGGGCGCGATCCGGTGTCGCTCATGCTTCCGGTGTCGGTGATCCACCGCGCGAGCTGCGGCTGCGGCTGACGGGGACGCCACACGCAAGCGCGGGCAAGTCAAGCCCGTCCGGCCCCTGAGACGAAACCCTCGCCGTTCGAGCCGGCCCAAGGGCGAACCCACCGGTGTTTGCGCCGGAATCGGAGCCTGGAAGGCCACGTGAGTTCCGGGGAAGGTTCGGCCGGAGCGCCGCTACCCCAGGTAGGGGGCAGGGCGGCGCTCCAGGAAGTGGCGCAGCCGAAGGCGCTGCGTGTGGTGCATGGGCAGTGAGTCGAGTTCTGCCGGTTTCACGAAGCGCAGTTCCGTGCTCTCGTCCGAGATGGCCGGCGCACCCCCGGTGATGCGCGCGGTGAAGCAGACGTTGAACTGTCGCCTCACCTCCCCGTCGCTGTACTCGATGATGTGCCGGGGGTCGGTGTATGTGCCGACCAGCCCTGTGATCTCCACGTCGAATCCGGTCTCCTCCTTGACCTCGCGGACGGCCGTGCCGGGCAGCGAATCGCTCAGGTCCATACCTCCGCCGGGCAGGGCCCACAGGTCGTTGTCCCGGCGGCGTTGCAGGAGGATGCGGCCCTCGCTGTCGGTGACGACCGCCGAGGCTGCCACAACCATGCTGTTCGGCTTGGGCGCGTGGGGATCGTCGTAGTACTCGGTCCGGGCCATCGGATCACTCCTCCACGGGACGCGCTGTCTGCCACACGGCGTTGAAACTGTCCGCGCAGGTGTCGAACAAGCCCCCGTCGCCATGGCGGCGAAGGTGCCACACGGGCGCACCGTACGCGTTCACGCCCCAGACGTGCGCTTTGACCAAAGGCATTCTGTGTCGCTGATGGCTGCGGAGCCGGATCCGGCGCCCGGGACGAGCAGGCCGGCGCCCAGGACTGGGCGCTCGGCCACAGCGGGCGCACCGGGCACGACCTGTTCCGGAGGGTGGTGACGGATCACGCCCGGGTGACTCGCGACGAGTAGGCCGCGTCCCGCTGAGCGGCGGCGATCAGCACAGCCCGGCGCGCAGGCCCTCGCCCCGCTCACACCGCCGATCGCGTGTGGGCCGGGCTCTGACGTGCGATGCCACGGGCAGCAAGGGCCGCAACCCCGGCCACCACCCCGCCTCACCGCCCCAGCCACGCCCCGAAGAAGTCCCGCCGGGCCGCCCGCAGCGCCGCCACCTCGGCCGCCAGCCCCTCGTGCGCGAAGTGCCCCGCGCTCAGCACCCGCAGCTCGTGCTCACCGGCCAGCGCGTTGTGCACGGCGAACTGCCCCGGCGGCGGCACCGAGGGATCGAAGAGCGCCGCAGCCACCAGCGTGGGCAGCTCCAGCCGTGTCGCGGCCGTGGCGGCGTCGAAGTACCGCAGCACCTCGGCGACCTCGGGGTGCTCCCGGTGGTAGCCCCGCACCGCCTCCCCGCTGCCCAGACACGGCAGCGTGAGCCGCAACGGATGGTTGCCGAAGGTCGGCACCGTCAGCTGCGCGGCCCCGAACCGGTCGTCCCAGGGCAGAGCCAGCGCACCGAGCCCGCCGCCGAAGCTCTCTCCGAGGTATCCGAGCCGCACCCCGCCCTCCCCGGGCGCCAGTTCCGGCACCAGCTCGTGCAGCGCCGACGCCGCGCACCACAGGTCCGCCACGCAGTCGCCGATGACATAGCTGTCGCGCGACTCGATGCCGTGCAGCACGTGGCCGTCGGCCACGTCCGGGATGCCCGGATGCAGGCCACGCGCTCCCATGCCCCGTACGCACGGCAGGATCGCCGCCGCCCTGGGCAACGGCAGCGGCACGTCGGGGCCCGGCTCCTGCCGGCCTCCGTAACCGTGCCCGACGACGAATCCGTGCTCCGCGCCCCCCTCGGCGGGCAGCGCGACCCAGCCCCCGAGCCGCGCCCCGCCCACCGACGTGAACGTCACGCCGTGAATCCGTACACCGTCACGCTCGTCCTCCAGCGGGCCGATGTCCGGCTCCGTGGCGACCTTGCGAGCCTCCTCGTACCGGGCCCGCCAGAAGGCGTCGAAGTCGTCCGGGGCGGCGGGAGCGGGGATGAGCAGCAGGTCGTCGAGCGTGCGCCCGTAAGCCGGATCGAAGGGGAAGTCATGTTCGAACGGAGCCATGATCACGACAATATCGTCCCCACTCGTGCCGGTGCAGACCATTGAGCACGACCATTGAGCACGCGGATCAACGCCGCGAAATAGGTCACATCGTTGCCAATTTCGCAAACATCACGCTTACCGTGCCAAGTTGAACATTCAGATGTCCAGCACGTTGCACGAGTGTGACCTAGCACCCTCTTGCGGATTCCTGAATCTCTGTCGCAGAGTGATGTATGCGCTTACAGGCAGCGCATACATTCGGATTGCTCGAGGAGGAGCCCTCCATGCCCCGCACCGCCAGAAACGCCTCGATCGGTATCGCAGTCGCAGGCGCGCTCACTTTCGGTCTCACCGCGTGCGGCAGTTCCGGTGGCGACGACGTCGCCGCGGACAAGAAGCAGACGATCACCGTCTGGGCCATGGGGGCCGAGGGCGAGAAGCTCGCAGATGTGGCCAAGGTCTACGAGAAGGCCAACCCGAACATCACCGTCAAGGTGACCCCGGTCGGCTGGGACGTCGCCCACCAGAAGCTGGTCTCCGCGGCCGCCGCCGGCACCCTGCCGGACGTGGCTCAGATGGGCGGCAGCTACATGGGCGAGTTCGCCGAGCTCGGCGTTCTGGAGCCGGTCGACACCAAGACGTTCAATGAGAAGGACTTCTTCAAGTCCGGCTGGCAGCAGGGCGAGGTGGACGGTCAGGCGTACGGCGTGCCGTGGTACGTCGACACCCGTGTCCTCTACTACCGCACCGACCTGGCCGAGAAGGCCGGCATCACCAAGGCTCCGACCGACTGGAAGGAGATGCAGGACCTCGCCTCGGCCTACCAGAAGAAGGCCGGAACCAAGTGGGGCCTGTCCATCCAGCCCAGCGGCCTGGACACGGTGCAGAACTTCTACTCCTTCCTGTACTCGGCCGGCGGCGAGATCGTCAACGACAAGGGCGAGGCCGTCATCGACAGCCCCGAGGCCGTCAAGGCGCTCAAGGAGTACGGCTCGTACTTCGACAAGGGGCTCTCCAACAAGTCCGTGCAGCCCGGCTACGACGTGGTGAAGGACTTCGGCAACGGCCGCGTCCCGATGTTCTTCGGCGGCCCCTGGCACGTCACCCTGCTGAACGAGGGCCAGCCGCAGATCAAGGGCAAGTGGGCGGTGGCCAATGTGCCCGCCGACAAGTCCTCCGTCTCCATGGCCGGCGGTTCCTCCCTGGTGATCTCCAAGGACAGTGAGCACAAGGCGGCCGCCACGGAATTCATCAAGTACCTGACCGACACCGAGGGCCAGGCCGACTGGTACAAGCGCACCAAGGACCTGCCGGCCAACACCTCGGCCTGGACCTCCGGCGACCTCGCCGACGACGCCGGCCTCCAGGTCTTCAAGAAGCAGATGGACACCGCCAAGTCCTCCCCGTCGCTGTCCAACTGGACGGAGATCACCGACAAGGTCGACCAGGCCATCGCCAAGGTCACCCAGGGCAAGGCGTCCGCCGAGGACGCTCTCAAGACGGCCCAGTCCGAAATCGAAGGCCTCGTGAAGTAGGAGTCATGCGCACCATGACCTCAAAGGCCGCTCAGCCGGCCAAGGTGCAGGCCGGGCCGGGGGCTTCCGAGCCCCCGGCCACCGGGCCCGCAGGTCGCCGGGGTGGCAAGAAGTCCTCGATGGGCGTGCAGAACCTGGCCGGCTGGCTGTTCTCCACTCCCTTCCTCGTCCTCTTCCTCGTCTTCATGGCGCTCCCGATCCTCGCGACGCTGGTGATGAGCTTCACCGACTTCGGGCTGCGCAATGTGACGCACCCGCTGGACGCGAACTTCATCGGCTTCGAGAACTACGTCAATCTGTTCAGCGACGACAAGTTCCTCAAGTCGCTCTTCAACACGGCGTACTTCGTGGTGATCGGCGTCCCCCTGACGATCTTCCTCGGGCTGCTCGTCGCCGTACTGCTGAACAACGGCATCGACCGGGCGCGGACCTTCTTCCGCGTCGGCTTCTACGCACCGGTGGTCACGACCATCGTCGCGGTCGCCGTGGTCTGGCGGTTCGTGCTCGACCCGAGCGACGGGCTCGTCGCGGGGCTCTTCTCCGAAGTGGGCCTCACCTCGCCCGACTTCCTGGGCTCCGAGACGCTCGCCATGCCCTCGATGATCGCGATGGCGGTCTGGCGCAACCTCGGCACGGTCATGGTGCTCTTCATCGCCGGCCTGCAGGCCATTCCCACCGAGGTACGGGAGGCCGCGCGGCTGGACGGTGCCGGTGTCTGGCAGGAGTTCAAGGGCATCACCGTGCCCCTGCTGCGGCCCACACTGCTCTACGCCACGGTGATCACGACCATCGGCTACCTCAATGTCTTCGAGGAGCCGTTCGTGATGACCCAGGGCGGTCCCTCGGACTCCACGCTCACGGTCTCGCTGAACATGTACCGCGAGGGCTTCAACTTCTTCCACATGGGCTATGCGAGTGCCATGGCGTATGTCCTCTTCGTAGTGATCATGGGCATCACGGTGCTGCAGCTCCGACTGCTGAAGGACAACACGAAATGAGCGCCACCAGTGCACCGGGCGCCGTCTCGACGGCGCCGTCGAAGAAGCCCGGGGACATGCAGCCGTCCCGGCCGAAGAAGGCCCGCAATCTGAAGCGCCCCCTCGTCTACGTCCTGCTCTCGGTCGGCCTGCTGATCATGTCGGCGCCGTTCCTGTGGATGGCGCTCTCGGCCTTCAAGACGCAAGCGGAGCTGACGGCCAGCCCGCCGGTGTGGATCCCGACCGAGTGGACCCTGGAGAACTTCCGGGACCTGCTCGACAAGCTGGATCTGCCGCTGTACTTCATGAACTCGGTCATCGTGGCGGTGCTGGTCACCGTCTCGAACCTGGTGTTCTGTTCGATGCTCGGGTACGCCCTGGCCAAGCTGAACTTCGCCGGGCGCAACAAGATCTTCGGCCTGGTTCTCGGCGCCCTGATGGTGCCCGGCAACCTGATGCTGCTGCCGCTCTTCGTGCTGATGAGCAAGCTGCACCTGATCGACTCCTACGCCGGTCTGGTGCTGCCGTTCGCCGCCGGGGCCTTCGGTGTCTTCCTGATGCGGCAGTTCATGCAGTCGATCCCGGACGAGCTGCTGGAAGCGGCCCGGATGGACGGCGCCGGTGAGTGGTACATCTTCTGGCGGATCGTGATGCCGCTGGTGAAGCCCGCCCTGGCGACGCTTTCGATCTTCACGTTCCTGGGCTCCTGGAACAACTTCGTCTGGCCGCTCATCGCGACCAACGACCCCGACAAGTACACGCTTCCGGTCGCCCTGGCCACCTTCGCCACCGACCCCAACAAGGCGGGCGGGTCCAACGGCATGCTGATGGCCGGGTCCTTCCTGATCGTCCTGCCGGTCCTGGTCGTCTTCATCGCGCTCCAGCGGCACTTCACCCAGGGCATCGCGACGGCCGGCATGAAGTAGCCGTCCCCCTGGACAGGCCGGCCCGTCCCGGCCGCCCCACCGAAACGTACGAGGCCGCACCCCGCACCCCCGCCGGCCACACCCCTTCATCACCAGAAAGACAGTTTGCGATGACTCACACCCAGGTCCCGTTCCCCGAAGGCTTCCTGTGGGGCGCCTCCACGGCCGCCCACCAGATCGAGGGCAACAACACCAACAGCGACTGGTGGGTCAAGGAGCACGCCGCGGGCACCCACATCCAGGAGCCCAGCCTGGACGCCTGCGACAGCTACCACCGCTGGCACGAGGACATGGACACACTGGCCGGTCTGGGCTTCACCGACTACCGGTTCTCCATCGAGTGGGCGCGGATCGAACCGGCCGAGGGCCGGTTCTCCCGGGCCGAACTCGCCCACTACCGCCGCATGGTCGAGGGCGCCGTCGAACGCGGCCTGCGCCCCATGATCACCCTGCACCACTTCACCGTGCCGCAGTGGTTCGAGGCGCGCGGCGGCTGGACCGCCGACGGCGCGGTCGAGCTCTTCGCCCGCTACGTCGCGGCCTGTGCACCGGTGATCGGCGAGGGCGTCAGCCACGTCTGCACCATCAATGAGCCGAACATGATCGCCGTGATGGCGGGTCAGGCCAAGCGGGGCGACAACAGCTTCCCGCCCGCCGGACTGCCGACCCCCGACGACGAGACCACCCAGGCCGTCATCGCCGCGCACCACGCGGCCGTCAAGGAGGTCAAGGCGATCGACGCCGGCATCCAGGTCG
Source organism: Streptomyces sp. NPDC088246 (assembly GCF_044741025.1). Classification (NCBI taxonomy): domain Bacteria; kingdom Bacillati; phylum Actinomycetota; class Actinomycetes; order Kitasatosporales; family Streptomycetaceae; genus Streptomyces; species Streptomyces sp. NPDC088246. The sequence goes on along the minus strand of NZ_JBIURV010000005.1, from coordinate 93,000 downwards.
GCTGGACCATCGCCAACCAGGTCTACCAGGCCCTGCCCGGCGCCGAGCAGGTCACCGCGGCCTACCGTCACCCCCGCGAGGACATCTTCATCGAGGCCGCCCGCGGCGACGACTGGATCGGTGTGCAGTCCTACACCCGGACCAGGATCGGCACCGAAGGCCCCATACCCACGCCCGAAGGCGTCGAGCGCACCCTCACGCAGTGGGAGTACTACCCCTCCGCGGTCGGCTACGCGCTGCGCCACACCGCCGAGGTCGTCGGCAAGGACGTGCCGCTGATCGTGACCGAGAACGGCATCGCGACCGACGAGGACAGCCGCCGGATCGACTACTACACCGGCGCGCTGAACGAGGTCGCGTCCGCACTGGAGGACGGCCTGAACATCCAGGGCTACCTGGCCTGGAGCGCGCTCGACAACTACGAGTGGGGCTCCTACAAGCCGGCCTTCGGTCTGATCGGCTGGAACCCGGAGACCTTCGAGCGCCTGCCCAAGCCGTCCGCCGTCTGGCTGGGCGAGATGGGCCGCACGCGCGCACTGCCGCGCATCGCCGACTGACGTCGGCCCCCGAGCCGACCGGCCTCGGCTCCCCCGACCGGGAGCTACCTGACAGCTCCCACCGTGCGGGAACCGGCGGCACCTGACGGACGCCGGTTCCCGCACTGCTCCGTCCGCGTGCGGCGCCGCCCTTGTCCAGCCCCGTCCACGGGCGGCGCCCGCGCGGATGCCGTGCGCGTCACGGCGCCCCGCGCCTTCCATCACGACCGACGAACGAAATCCGCCCACCGCCCACAGTCGGTGGCTCTTCTTCGAGGGGTGAGCTGCTGCCGCCCCCTCCGCGTTCACCAACGGAGTGGTCACCCGGCACGCCTCCTTCCTCGCCCTCCCCTACGCGCCCGACGAGGCGATCGCCAACCTGCGTGCGCTCGACCGCGACTTCGGTGCCTGCCACGCCGGATACGGATTCCGGGACTCCGTCAACGTCGGCACCGGGCGGGTCAGTGACTACATGCTCGCTCTCGACCAGGGCCTGATCGCCGCGGCGCCGGCCCAGGCGCTCCGCCCGGGCCGGCTGCAGCGGCCGTTCCGGACCGGTGGGTTCCAGTCGGAGGTGCGTCCGCTGCTCGCCAAGGAGCGTTTCTCCATCTGATCTGCCCTGTGGCGGCGTGCGCGGAGGTCAGTTCCAGCCCTTCCGGTACGCCGCCCAGTCGCCGTCCCGCGCCGCGAAGTCGACGTAGAGCGCGACCCCGAACCGTTCCCGGCCGCGGTCCGTGCGCCCCAGCCCCAGTCTGGTGCCCCGGACCGCGGCCGCGACCGTCTCCGCCGACTCGTGGTGTCCGAGGTCGTTCTCGTGGAAGAACGGCAGCCCCATCAGCAGATCGGTCTGCGGGGGCGTCACCTCCAGGGCGAGCGCGGTCTGCTCGGCGACGTAACCGCCGAACATGCCCTCCAGCGGCATCCAGGTGTCGTACGACATCACGGCGATCTGGTCGACCCGGCGTGCGACCTGCCCGAAGAACTTCTGCGACCACCACTTCTGGCGGCCGCTGAGCGCCCCCACCACCCTGTGCGCCGCCGGCAGCGGGTCCATCTGGTGGGCGGCGACCGACAGGGGAACCTCGCGGGCCCGTGTGAGCCCGCGCAGGTCGTCGAGGAGCGAGAGGTAGTGGCCGTCGCCGGAGTGCAGCGGCTCCAGGTCGAAATGGACGCCGTCGAACCCGGCGTCCAGGATCTGCCGCGCCGATGCGACGACAGCGCTTCGGGACGCGGCCCGCTCCAGACGCAGCCCGTCGGGCCCTTCGGTGGCGAGCTTGTCGCCCAGCCAGGCCTGGACCCGGATGCCGGGCAGGGTGCGGTGTACGGCGTCGAGCAGCCACCGCGCCCGGGGGTAGCGGGCGGCGGGCAGGGTGCCGTCGTGTTCCAGCGGCCCGGCGTGGACGTACAGGTCCTTGATCCCGGTCCCCTTGATCCGGGCGGCGAACGCGGCGAGGTCTGCGTCGTCCTTGCGCCCGTCGACCCAGGCGTGGCCGAGCCAGATGGCGTCGCGGCCACGGGTGCGGGTGCCGTCGCCGGGGTCACCTGAATAGTTGAGCCGCAGGGCGGTCCCGGCGGTGAGGACCGGTACCACGATCACCAGGACCGCTCCGAGAGCGATCCGTCTCGGCCAGGTCCCCCACAGCCCACTCCAGCGGACCCGGGCCGCCCGGTTCCGTACGGCCCGAGTCATGCGCTTCATCCGCGTCCGCACGTCCGTCCCTCCTGAATGCCTGATGTCGGTGTGCCGTCGCAGTATGAACGCCATCGTGCCCGGCTCCGGGCCCGATCGCCCGGTCGCGGGTGACGATGGGTGGACATAGCCTCACAAACGTGATGCCGCTCGTGAGCCGTACCCGGATATCCATACCGGGCCGGGCCCTTCCCGCTGTGCTGTTGGCGGTGTGCTGGCTGGCCCTTCCCGCCGCGCTGACCGCTCGCGCCGATGATCCCGTCCCCCTGTCCAGGGACGGGCAGATCACCGACAAGGTGGGGGCGCTCGGGGACCGCAGGGGCCAGGTCACGGCCGCGCTCGACCGGCTGTACGCCGACCGCCGCATCCAGCTCTTCGTGGTCTACGTACGGGACTTCTCCGGCCGGTCCGCGCAGAGCTGGGCCGATGAGACGGCCAACCGCAACGGCCTCGGCCGCGAGGACGTCCTGCTCGCCGTCGCCACCCACGACCGGCAGTACGCGTACACCGTCGAACAGGGCTCACGCCTCACCGATACCCAGCTCCAGGACGTGGCGAGCACGGCGATCGAGCCCGCGCTCAGGGAGCACGACTGGGCCGGCGCGGCGATCGGCGCCGCGAACGGGTACTCCGCCGTGCTGGCCGACAAGGCCGTGCCCACCCCGACGATCACGCCTGGCGTCGCCGATCCCGGAACCGGGAATTCCGGCGGGACGAGTGCCGCGGACCTGATTCTGCCGGTGGTCGTCGTCGGCGGGGCGGCAGTGGTCGCCGGCTACGCGTACACCCGGCGCAGGAGGCGGGCCACGACCCGCACCACGCCCGGTGCGACCGGCTGGGGTCCGGGCTCCGCCGGATCGGGCCCGCCGCCCCGGCCACCGACTCCGTTGCCGGAGCTCGATGCCCGTGCGAAGGAGTTGCTGGTGGACACCGACGACGCGGTCCGCACCAGTGAGGAGGAACTGGGTTTTGCCACCGCCCAGTTCGGTGAGGAGGCCGCAGCCCCCTTCACCGAGGCCGTCAGCTACGCGAAGGGCGAGCTGACGGCAGCGTTCCGGTTGCGCCAGCAGCTGGACGACGCCTTTCCCGAGGACGATGCGACGCGGCGCCGGATGCTGGACGAGATCATCAGCCGCTGCACGGAGGCCAACACCCGCCTCGATGCCGTGTCCGAGGACTTCGACCGGCTGCGCGCCCTGGAACGTAACGCTCCGCAGGCCCTGGCCACGGCCGAGACCGCTTTCCGCGCTCTCGCCGGCCGCGTCAGCGCTGCCGAGGCCGCTCTGACAGCGATGCGCAGCCGGTACGCGGAGTCGGCCTCCGCGCCGGTCGCGGGCGCCATCGAACAGGCCAAGGACCGGCTCGTCTTCGCCACTTCCGGTCTCAACCGGGCCCGGCAGTCGCTGGACAGCGGGAACAACGCCGCAGCGGCGGTGTATGTACGGGCCACCGAGGGCGCTGTCGACCAGGCGACCACCCTCGTCGATGCCGTGGACCGGCGGAGCCGGGAACTCGCAGAGGCAGCGGGCAGACTGCCTGCCGCCCTCACCGAGACGGAAACCGACCTGGCCGATGCGGGCGGGCTGCTCGAAGGCACCGCGGAGGGTGTGCCGACGGCGGACCTACGGGGCCGGATCGCACGCGCGGAGTCGGTGCTCGGTGACGTGAAGGGGGAGATGCAGGCCGGTCCGTACGACCCCATCGACGCACTGCGCAGGGTGGAGGAGGCCGATACGGCGCTCGACGAGGCGCTGGCCGGCGCCCGCGAGCAGGAGCAGGGCAACCGGCGGGCCCGCTCCCTTCTCGACCAGGCGACGCTCACCGCGCGTTCGGCGATCGCCGCCGCAGCCGACTACATCACCACCAACCGCGGAGCCGTGGGCAGCCGGGCCCGGACCCGCCTCGCGGAGGCCCAGCGGCGGCTCGACCGGTCCCGTGAACTGGCCGGGACCGGCGATCCCCAGGGCGCGCTGGCCCAGGCGCAGCAGGCGGATTCCCTGGCCGGGCAGGCCCGGAGCCTGGCCGAACAGGATGTGCGGTCGTACGGGGACCGAAGCGGTCCGGGCGGTATGCAGGGAGGGGGCGGCGGGGTCGGCGGCGCGGTGCTCGGCGGGATCATCCTCGGCGGACTCCTGGGCGGCGGGGGCGGCCGCGGCGGCGGGGGTTACGGAGGAGGCGGCGGGCCGGGCAGTTTCGGCGGCGGGGGCACGCGCGGCCGGCGGGGCGGCGGCGGCCGCTTCTGAGCCGGCGGCACGGACACCGGCTCAAGGCTTCATTCGTACGCGTTCACACACAGGAGAGGTGCCATGACCAAGCAGACCGTCCTCGGCCGCGTCACCCAGCTGGCGAAGGCCAACATCAACGCGTTGCTGGATCAGGCGGAGGATCCGCAGAAGATGCTGGACCAGCTGATCCGCGACTACACGGCCAACATCTCGGAGGCCGAGCAGGCGGTCGCCTCGACCATCGGCAATCTGCGGCTGATGGAACAGGACCACCAGGAGGACGTCGACGCGGCCAAGGAGTGGGGCGGCAAGGCGCTCGCCGCCAGTCGCAAGGCCGACGAACTGCGGGCGGGCGGGGCGGGCGCGGAGGCGGACAAGTTCGACAACCTGGCCAAGGTCGCGCTCGGCCGTCAGCTCCGGTCGGAGAAGGAGGCGAGGACCGCGGAGCCGACCATCGCCTCGCAGACCGAGGTGGTGGACAAGCTCAAGTCCGGCCTGGACCAGATGAGGACCAAGCTGACGGAGCTGAAGTCCAAGCGTGACGAGCTCGTCGCACGCGCCAGGTCCGCCCAGGCGCAGAACCGGATGATGGACTCCGTCAAGAACATCGATGTGCTCGACCCGACCAGCGAACTCAGCCGCTTCGAGGACAAGGTACGGCGCGAGGAGGCGAAGGCGCTGGGCAAGCAGGAGCTCGCCGCGTCGTCCCTGGACGCCCAGTTCGAGCAGTTGGACAGCCTGGGCGACAGCGCCGAGGTCGAGGCCCGTCTCGCCGCGCTGAAAACGGCCTCGTGACCACGGTCCCGGCGGGCTGACGACGGGGCAGCGCCGCCGACGGCCCCATGGCGGGCAGGAGCCCTCGGCGGCCTCCCGAACCGCTCAGAACATGCTCAGCAGCTGCTCGACCGTGCGCTCGGCGGCCGGCTCCCCGTCGGGCAGAGCCAGTTCGAACCAGACGGTCTTGCCGCGCGGTGTCCGCCTCGACCCCCAGGCCACACTCAGCAGTCCGACCAGCTGCAGCCCACGCCCGCCCTCATCGGTGTCGCGGGCCCGCCGCCGCCGCGGCTGGACGAGACCCGCGTCCCATACCTCGCACACGAGCGTACGGTCGCGCAGCAGCCTGAGCCGGATCTCACCCTCCCCGTACCGCAGGGCGTTGGTGACCAGCTCGCTGACCAGTAGTTCGGTGGTGTCCACCAGCTCCTCGAGGCCCCAGGCGATCAGCCGGCCGCGGGCCAGTTCGCGGGCGCGGCCGACGGAGCGGGGTTCGCGGGGCAGCCGCCAGTCGCCGACGGCGTCGGCCGGCAGCCCCTGGATGCGGGCCATGAGGAGGGCGATGTCGTCCTCGCCATGCCGGGTGTCGAGGGTGGTCAGTACGTGGTCGCAGACGTCTTCGAGCGGCCGTTCCGGTTCGATGAGCGCACCGCGCAGGGCATCCAGTCCTTCGTCGAGCGGATGGTCGCGGGACTCGACGAGGCCGTCCGTGTAGAGGGCGAGCAGGGCGCCCTCCTTCAGCTCGACCTCGACCTCCTCGAAGGGTTCGCCGCCGACGCCGAGCGGCATCCCGGGCGGGACGTCGAGCAGCATGGCCGGTTCGCCCGGCTCGACCACGGCAGGGGGGAGATGGCCGGCGTTGGCGAAGGTGCACCGCCGGGTGACCGGGTCGTAGACCGCGTAGACGCAGGTCGCCAGGTAGACCTCGGAGAGGTCTGCCTCGCGGGACTTGTGGGCGGCCCTTGAGGGCCACTGGGCGCCGCCGCCGAAACCGTCGGACGAGGAGGTGCCGCCGCCGGGGGTGCCGAGCCCGCGGGCGACCTCGTCGAGCGCGGAGAGCACCTCGGCCGGTTCCAGGTCCAGGAGGGCCAGGGTCCGTACGGCGGTGCGCAGTTCGCCCATGGCCACGGCGGCCCGCAGGCCACGGCCCATGACGTCGCCGACGACGAGGGCGGTCCGGTGGCCGGGGAGTTCGATCACGTCGAACCAGTCGCCGCCCACCTCGGTGGCCGTGTTGCCGGGGAGGTAGCGGCAGGCGATGTCCAGGCCGGCGGCCACGGGGTCGCCGGGCGGCAGGAGGCTGCGCTGGAGGATCAGTGCGCGCTCGTGCTCGCGCCGGTAGAGGCGGGCGTTGTCGATACAGACCGCGGCGCGCGCGGCAAGTTCGGTGGCCAGTGCACGGTCTCTCTCGCCGAAGGGTTCGCTGCCCTTCGTACGGGAGAACTGGACGAGACCGACCACCGTGTCGTGGGCGACCATCGGTACGGCGAGCGTGGACTGGACGAAGCCCCGGCCGTCGCCGGGCACATCCTCGACTTGACCGGTGCGCAGGGCAATGGCACAGGGCGAGTTGTACGAGAAGCGGTGTACGGCGCCGAGCGCGGGCGGGCCGGCCGTGTCGGGTGCGGCGGTGGCGGGCAGGGCGTCCGACACGGCACTGGCCAGGGCGACGCGGCGCAGTTCGGCGGAGCCGCCGACGGACTCCTGACGGAGCGAATCCCAGCTGCCGGGCGGCGCGTCGTCGCCGGTGAGCAGTCCCTGGTAGAGGTCGACGGAGGCGAGGTCGCAGAAGCCGGGCACGGCGACATCGAGGAGTTCGCGAGCGGTGGTCTCCAGGTCGAGGGAGTTGCCGATACGGGCACTGGCCTCGTTGAGCAGGGCGAGGTTGCGGCGGGCGCTGGCGGCCTCGCGGGCGGCGATGTGCCGTCGGGTCACATCGGTGGCCAGTCCGGCGATGCCGATGGGGCGGCCCGATCCGCTGTGCACGCGGTAGAGGTTCATGGACCAGTGGCGGTTGTCGCTGTCGCCGGGCGCGGTGCCGACGAGCTGGAGATCGGTGACGGACGCGCCGGTCTCCAGAACGCGCTCCAGCGTGGCGGTGAGCCGGTCGGCCTCGGGGCGGGAGAGGTAGTCGTCGACCGTACGGCCGCGGTGGTCGGCGGCCTGGCCGCCGAAGACGGTGGCGAAGCGCTGGTTGGCCCGTATCACCGTGAGGTCCGTACCGAACAGCACGAAACCGAAGGGAGATTGGCCGAATATGGCCTGTGACGCAGCAAGGTCAGTCTCGATGTGGCGCAGCGCGCGGACGTCCACGACGATGCAGAGCGCGGCGCGTTCCCCGGTCCCGGTCTCGCTCGGCATCACATAGATCTCGGCGAGCCCGTGCACTGGGTCCCCGCCCGGTATCCGGAAGGGGACGAGACCCGTCCACTCCTTGCCGTCGAGGATCTCGCCGACCCGGCGGTGGCCGTCCCTGCGCAGTTCGGCGGGCATGAACGCCTCGACCGGATCCATGCCTACCGCTTTGTCTGCGGGAACGCCGAAGAGGCCGGCGGCCCGCCGGCTCCACTGCTCGATCAGGCCGTCGGGGCCGATCGAGAAGGAGGCGACCCTGATGTAGTCATAGATCGAGCCAGGCGGGCTGCTCTGCCACACAATGTCGCCCGCTGTCCCAGGTATTTCGCTCACGCGACCGTCCCCTCCAGCTCACACACCGGACCGGTCCTGCCCGCAGTATTCAGCACTACAGCCCCTACCGACACGGCGTTCACGATCACAGCACGGTCTCAGTCCCTTTCAGCCAGGTTCTGCCCGACCTCTGGTGATCGCTGTGCGTCCCACCCCACTCCTAACCAGGCAGGGCCAGCTCGAACCACACGGTCTTGCCGGTCTTTCCGCGTCTGGTCCCCCAACGGCGAGCAGAACAGGCCACCAGCTGCAGTCCTCTGCCGCCCTCGTCATCGGGTCCCGCCGCACGTTCGGTGGGCGGATCCGGAAGCGGATCGGAGACTTCCACGAGTAGTCCGGGACGGGCGGCGGGGGCGTGACCGTTGAGATGAGGGCGCAGCAGCCGTACGCCGATGGGGCCCGATGTGTACTGCATGGAGTTGGTCACCAACTCGCTGACCAGCAGAACTGTCATATCCCCGACGGCAGCGTCGAGCCCCCAGCCACGCAACGCCTCATGGACGGCATGCCGCGCGGAACGCACGGCGCCCGGCACAGCCGGAAAGGTCCACTCGGCGCAGTCGCCTTCGGTGTCGATCACGCCGATCACTTCCCAAGACCAGCAACGGGAACGTCCTGTTTACGGGGGTTAATCAGGACATACCCGATATTCGGGGCGAGCTATCGCCAGGATCGACACGTGGGGCGTACGGGTGTATGACCGCGCGCACGAACAGCCGTACACAGAGAGAGGGGCGCACGAGGCAATCGGCGCGCGCCACCGGAATCCACGCCTGAATCCATGCCTGAATCCATGCCGACAGCGCTCGCCGCAGCGTTCCGCGTCAGCGGGGCGCACCGTCCGGCAGGCGGCGCATCGCCTCCGCCACCGCGGGCAGGTCCTGGTCCAGCCAGTCGACCGCGTCGCTCTCACCGGGCCCGAGCCAGCGCAGTTCGTCATGATCCTGGAGCGGTGCGGGCACCCCGGACACCAGACGGGCCGTCCACACCCGGAGCACGTACCCGGGCTTCAGCGGCCACTCACCGGGGATGCGCTGCAGCGGCTCCGTCTCCACGCCGAGCTCCTCGCGGAGCTCCCGCACGAGCGCCTGCTCGCCACTCTCCCCCGGCTCCAGCTTCCCGCCCGGCAACTCCCACCGGCCGGCCAGCTCGGGCGGGGCGCTGCGGCGGGCGGCCAGCAGGCGGCCCCGGTCGTAGACGGCTCCGGCCACCACCACACGATCGTTCATGAGCTGGAGCGTAACGCCCGCGCCCCGCTCCTTGCGGACGCTCTACGGCTGGGCGCTCTGCCCGATGCGCTCCACCCAATAGAGCTGCTTGTGGCCGTGGGCGCCGAGCTTGTCGACGGTCTTCTGGGCCTCGCCCTGTGTGGCATACCTGCCGACGCGGTAGCGATTGCCGTTGTCGTCCTGCCGTATCACCAGCCAAGGGAGCTCGGCACCGTTGTCGCTCATCGCGCCCCTCCCCAGCATTGCGCCCCTCCCTCGAACGGCATGCATGTCTCTAAGGATCCCCAGGAAACCGCAGTACGCATATGCCGGAGCCTACGCCTGACCTTCACTCAACGGATACGTAATTACACAAAGAGATACCGATCCGGCCACGAGAAAGGGGGCGCACCCTGTTGGATGCGCCCCCTGCGGCCGTTGCGTCCCCGGTCCGTCGCCGTACACACCGTCGGCATCGGCCCGGAAGGAGCAGGACATGACAAGCCATGACGGCCGGTGATCGCCCCTCGGTTACGGGACCCGGCAGGGCATTGGCTTGTCGTCACCGACGCCGGACGGCGCCCGCCGGATATCGGTCACCTGACCGGAAGGTGGTAGGCGATCCGGAATCGATCGGCGGGCACCACCACGTCCGCCGTCTCGACCGGGCGACCCGATGCGTAATACGTACGCTCGATCACCATCACCACATGGCCCGGTACGCCGCCGAGCGCCAGGAGTTCCTCCGCCAGCCCCGGGCGCGCGCCGACCTGCTCGGCCACGTTATCGACAACGACATCGATCGCGGCCATCCGCTCGACCACCCCACAGCCGCCCAACGGGCCCTCCTCCGGCAGCATCACCGGCGTACGCCCCGTCACGGCGAGGGGTTCCCAGGACGTGGAAAGCATCATCGGCTCCCCGGCCTCCCGGAAGGTGTATCTCGTACGCATCACCCGGTCGCCCGGTTCGATGCCGAGACGCTCGGCGATCTCACCGCTCGCGCCCTCCTGCTCACTGCGGGACTCCCAGGTCCCGCGCACCCCCTCCGCCGTCTGCTCCTGGCGGAACGGGCTGGCCCCGGCTCCGGTCCGGTAGCCGGAGCGGGCGATCCGGCGCGGGACCGGGCGCTCACGCACATACGTGCCGGAGCCGGAACGTCCCTCGACCAGACCCTCGGCCATGAGCACCTTGCGCGCCTCCAGCGCGACGGTGTCCGAGACTCCGTACTCCTCGCGGATACGGGCCTGCGACGGCAGGCGCGTATGCGGCGGCAGCGAACCGTTGACGATCTTCTCTCTCAGATCGCTCGCAACGCGCAGATAGGCGGGCTGCTCACCGAAAGTCACAGGCCACTCCCAACAGGTTGACAGTCTGCAACAGCCTGGCAACCGTCGGTTGTGAATCGCAAGCGCAGGCCAGAGTTTCACCCGAAGTGATGATTCATCGCGACCTCGCGCATATCCCGCCGCCGGCCACCGGAGAGACCTCGGCCCCCGTTCTGCGGTCAGGGCCGGGCGGGCGTCACGGGCGGCGGCAACGGCCTCGGCCGGCCCGCCACGGCACCCGCGCCGGCCACCGGGGCCCTGCACCCGCACGAATTGCGGCACCCGGACGGCACCCTTGTCAGTACATCAAGCGCCAGATCCGGTCGCTCCGACAGCGAAAGACGGACCGATCCGTGGGGGATCACACAAGGGTGCGTCAACGTGTGCCATACCTTCGCCACTCAGCCGCCACACGCCTGACATGCTGACGGGCATGGCCATGTATCTCTGTCCGCAGGACGGCACCCGCGCCGAAACCACCACCCTCACCTGGTGTTGCCCGGTCTGCCGCGGCCCCTGGGACCTCGACTTCGAGGTCGCCGGGCCGCTCTCGCTCAACTCCCTGACCGGGCGCGTCAATTCACTGTGGCGTTACGAAGAGGCGCTGCCCCTCGCCGCACCCACGGCCACCCTCGGCGAGGGCCGCACCCCACTCGTTCCGCTCACCGGCACGGTCACGGCCAAGCTCGACTTCCTGATGCCGACGCTCTCCTTCAAGGACCGCGGCGCCGTGATGCTCGCCGAACTGGCCGGCCGCCTCTCGCCCGAGCGCGTCATCGCGGACAGCAGCGGCAACGCGGGCACGGCCGTCGCCGCGTACTGCGCCCGCGCCTCGCTCCCCTGCACGGTGTACGTCCCCGAGGGCACGTCCCCGAAGAAGACCGAGCAGATCCGGGCCCATGGCGCCCGCCTGGAGATCGTCCCCGGCGACCGTGAGGCAACCGCGCTGGCCGCCCGTACCGCCGCCGACACCCCGGGCACCTTCTACGCCTCACATGTCTTCAACCCGTACTTCCTGCACGGCACGAAGACCTACGTGTACGAGATGTGGGAGGACCTCGGCGGCCGCCTCCCGGACGCCATCGCCGTACCGGTCGGCAACGGCACGCTCCTCCTCGGCGCGGCCCTGGCCACCGCCGAACTCCACGCCCAGGGGCTGATCGACGAACGCCCGGCGCTGATCGCCGTACAGGCCGAGGCCGTGTCCCCGCTGGCCGCCGCCTTCCACGCCGAGGCGGACGGACTGCTCGACGCCCCGGCCGGCGCGGCCACCCCCACCCTTGCCGAGGGCATCGCCATCCCCCGCCCGCCGCGCGCCCGGGCCATCCTGGCCGCGGTACGGGAATCGGGCGGCACCTTCCTCACGGTGACCGAGGATCAGATCCGCACGGCACAGCTGGATCTGGCCGCCCGCGGGTTCTACGTGGAGACGACGGGCGTCGCCTGCTGGGCTGCGGTCGGCGGCTGGACGGACCGGAGCGTCGTCGTGCCCCTGTGCGGCGCAGGCCTCAAAACGGGCCTCGCCGGCTGACGGGGCCGACGGCCGTTCACCCGCGCGCCGCGCGCCGCGCGCCGCCGCTCGGCGCGCGCGTCCATACCTTCATACGGTGAGCCTCTCGCGCCTCTGTCTCCTCACTTCCCTGACGTCTCTGGTAGCGGGCGCCCTGACCGCACCGCTGCCGCCCCTCTCGTACGCCGCCGCTCCCCTCCCGCCCTCGTCCACGGCCTGCGGCCGGGACACCGACCCCGCCTGGGCGCTGACCTCCACCCGGTTCGGTGAGGCGGCCGGTTACGCCCCCTATACCGGCAACGGATATCTGGCCCATCGAGTGCCCGCCTCGGGCGCCGGCTATGCCGCCTCGGGCGGGAAGACGGGCTGGCCGCTGTTCACTCCGCGCTACGACGGCGCCTTCGTCTCCGGCCTGTTCGGGCGCGACAAGAACCTCGCGGCCGGCCGCGAGGTGATCGCCGCACTGCCGAGCTGGACGACGCTCGATGTACGCGTCGGCGACGAGACCTACGGTTCCGCCACGCCTCCGGGCCGGGTCTCGCACTACCGCCAGACGGTGTTCCTGCGCTGCGGTCTGGTGCGTACGTCGTTGCGCTGGACCACGGCAGGCGGGCGCACGACGGACCTGACGTACGAGGTGCTCGCCGACCGGTCCGATGTGCACACCGGCGCCGTGCGGCTACGCGTGACACCGCACTGGAGCGGTACGGCGACCGTCACCGGCCGCCTCGACCCGCGGGGCGCACGCCGGATCACGCTCAACCACGACGGAACGTTCCGCACGCAGGGCACCGGGACAGCGGGCGCGATCGTCCAGACGATGCGCACCGGCGGATCGACGTCGGCGCAGGGACGCGGCACCGACCGGGTACGCAGCACGGTCCGGGTGCGCAACGGGCGCACGTACACCTTCGAGAAGTATGTCGGAGTGGACACCGCGCTCACCTCGTCCGCCCCGCGCACAGCCGCCGGCGAGGCGTCCCGGCGCGCGGCCCGGCGCGGCTGGTCCGGTGTCCTCGACGCGAACGCCGCCGCCTGGCGACAGGCCTGGGCGGCCGACATCTCCGTACCGGACAGTCCCGAGCTGCAGAGGTGGCTGCGGTCGGCGCAGTACGGACTGCTCGCCTCCACCCGGACCGGGTCCCGCGACAGCATCGCTCCGACCGGTCTGACCAGCGACAACTACGCGGGCTTGGTGTTCTGGGACGCCGAGACCTGGATGTACCCGGCGCTGCTCGCCACCCGCCCCGAACTGGCCCGCTCCGTCGTCGAGTACCGCTACCGCACGCGCGGAGCCGCCCGTACCAACGCCCAGAAGCTGGGATTCCGGGGGCTGTTCTACCCGTGGACGAGCGCGAGCAAGGGCAACCTCTGGGCCGAGTGCCAGAGCTGGGACCCCCCGCACTGCCTCACCCAGAACCACCTCCAGGGCGATGTCTCGCTCGCCGTCTGGCAGTACTACCTGGCGACCGGGGACCGTGACTGGCTGGCCGGGCACGGCTGGCCGCTGCTTCGGGGCATCGCCGACTTCTGGGTCTCGCGGGCCACCGCCAACGACGACGGCAGCTACTCGGTGAAGGATGTCGCCGGCCCCGACGAGTACAGCAACGACGTCACCGACGGGGTCTTCACCAACGCGGTCGCGGCCACCGCCCTGCGCAATGCCACCCGCGCGGCGCAGCTGCTCGGGCATCCCGCACCGGCCGAGTGGACGCGGGTCGCGGACGGTCTGCGCATCCCGTACGACCCGAAGCGGAAAATCTTCCTCCAGTACGCGGGCTACAACGGCTCGACGATCAAACAGGCCGACGCGGTGCTGCTGATCTACCCGCTCGAGTGGCCGATGGAGCCGGGCGCCCGGGCGTCCACGCTCGACTACTACGCAGCGCGCACCGATCCGGACGGCCCGGCGATGACGGACTCGGTCCAGGCGATCGACGCCGCCACGATCGGGGAGGCCGGCTGCGCAACGTACACCTATCTCCAGCGCGCCGTACGCCCGTTCATGCGCGGCCCGTACGCCCTGTTCAGCGAGGCCCGGGGCGCGAAAGCGGGCGCACAGGACCCGCTGTCGGGCTCCCCCGCCCAGGACTTCCTCACCGGGAAGGGCGGATTCCTCCAGGTCTTCACGCACGGTCTGACGGGTCTTCGGCTGCGGGAGGACGGGGTGCGGCTCGATCCTCTGCTGCCGCCGCAGCTGGGAAAGGGCGTCACTCTGACAGGGCTGCGCTACCGGGGCCGTACGTACGACATCGCGATCGGTCCCCTGACGACGACGGTCCGGTTGATCTCCGGCGCCCCCTTCACCGTCCACACCCCCACCGGCCCCCGCCTCCTCGCCGGCACGCTCGCCCTCGCCACCCGCCGCCCCGACCTCGCGCGGACGACGGACGCGGCCCGCTGCCGCCCGGCGACGGCGACCTCCGAGACCCGCGGCCTGTACGCGGCCGCCGCGGTGGACGGCAGCCCGGCCACGTCCTGGTCCCCGGACGGCGCGACGGGCGCGCTGACGGTGGACTTGGGGCGCGCGGCCCCGGTGACCTCGGTCGAGCCGGAGTGGACGGACGCACGCTTCTCCTCCTACCGCCTGGAGACATCCGTGAACGGCACGGACTGGCAGCCGTACCGCCCGGGGGTGACGGCCCGTCAGGTGCGACTGACGGTCACTTCAAAGGACGCGGAGAAGCCGGTGGGGGTTCGTGAGTTGAGGGTGACTCAGCCTTAGAGCCTGTCGGATGCCTCCCCGGCCGCCGCAGCGCGTCGCACCTTCCTCCCGCCCACCGGCCGCCCGAGGAGGATCCCGGCCAGCACCAGCGCCAGTCCGCAGAGCTGCCTGAGGGTGAGCGACTCACCGGCGATCGCCGTGCCGAGCAGCACGCCCGTCACCGGATTGAGTAGTCCGACCAGGCCGACCGTGGCGGCGGGCAGCCGGCGCAGGCCCGCGAACCAGGCGGCGAAGGCGAGCGCGGTCGCCACGACGGTGACGTAGCCGAATCCGAGGGCGGCCGGGACGTCGAGTGCGGGTGGCGCGCCCTCCACGAGGGCGGCGAGGGGCAGCAGCAGAAGCCCTCCCGCGATCAGTTGCCAGGCGGTCGAGGCGAGCACGTCGACCTCGGCGCCCCACCGCTTGGCCAGGACATAGCCGAGGGACGACATGAGCATCGCGGCGACGGAGGCGAGCACTCCGCGCAGGTCGATCGATGCCGTCCCGGTGAGCAGCATGAGACACACCCCGCCGAGACCGACGACGGCACCGGCCAGCGGCAGCAGGCGTGGGCGCTCGGCCAGCAGCGCCCAGGCGATCAGCATCATCACCAGCGGCGAGGTCGCCATGACCGTCGAGGCGGTGCTGGTCGGGAGCAGCTGAGCGGCTATGTAGATCAGGGCGAAGAACCCGCCCATGTTGAGGGCTCCGAGCACCAGGGACTTCCACCACCAGGCGCCGCGCGGCCGTTCCCGGCGTACGGCCAGGAGCAGCAGCCCGGCCGGCAGGGCCCTGATCGCGGCCCCGTACAGGGGGTGATCGGCCGGCAGGTAGGCATGGGTGACGAAGTAGTTGGTACCCCAGGCGACGGGCGCGATCGCCGTGATGAGGACCCATCGCAAAGTAGCTTCCATGGAAGTTATTATGCCTTCCATGGAAGCTACAGTGAACCCATGCAGCCCGACACCGCCCCACCCACTCCCCCGCCCCTCGACCACATCGCCCGCATCCAGGCCGAGTGGGCCCGGGAACGACCTGACGTCGACGTGAGCCCCCAGGGGGTGATCGGCCGGCTCCACCGCCTGGCCGGAATACTCACGGAACACCTCTGCGTGGTCTACCGGCGGTTCGGCCTGAGTGAGGGCGAGTTCGACGTGCTGGCGGCGCTGCGCCGTGCGGGAGAGCCGTACGAACGGGCCCCCGGGGAGCTGGCGGTGCACACCATGGTCACCACGGGGGCGATGACCAAGCGGATCGACCGCCTGGAACGGGACGGCCTCGTCACCCGCCGCCGCTCGGCCGGCGACGGCCGGGGCCGGGTGGTCGCACTCACCCACGCGGGACGGGAGCTGATCGACCAGGCCTTCGCTGAGCACATGCGCAACGAACGCCACCTCCTGGACGCCCTGTCAACGGAGGAAGCGGCACAGCTGGAGGTGCTCCTGACCGGATGGCTTGGCCGCGTGGAGTCGCCGCACGGCGCATGAGACCGCACATGATCCCCGCCACACGGCGAACCGGCTCACGAACACCCCACGGCACAACGCCGGCTGAAACGCCCCTGAACTCGGCGGTTCAGCCCTGTGGCTGGAAGTAGCGGGCACCCTTCTCGATCAGATGCGAGGCGTAGGCACGCCCCAGGGCCGGCTTGCCCCGGTACATGCCCACGTAGCCCTGCGCACTGTCGACGACGACCGGCCGCGCGAAGCAGGCGAACTGATTGCGCTGCTTCTCCTCCGCCCACGCCATGGCGGCCGGATCGATCCGGTCACTGACCAGGACGGGGAAGGACGCGACGCCGGTCTGCATCCCGACGGGCAGGCCGCCCTTGTTCTTCCTGGCATACGCGAGCACCTGCGTGGTGAACGCGTCGATGACCGGCACGGTGACCTCGGGCACGGCGGCGGCCACGGTGAACAGATGCAGATTGGTGGCCGCCCACCGCATCCGGAAGTCGGCCCGCCGCCCGACGAGCACAGGGACCCCGGCCCAGTCCTCCCAGCGCGGGGCGCAGCCGTCGGCCGCCAGTCGGCTCTCGACGGAGGCCAGGTAGTTCTGTATCGACTCTTCGCTCATGGCCGCGATTGTCCACGGGCCTGGCTCGCCCGCAAACCCACCGAACCGGCTCGCCGAGCCGGCCGGCCTGCCCGTCGAGCCGCTTCCCCGCCGGCACACCGGCCGGCACCTCTCCTCAACTTGCGCGCCGGACCGCTCAGATGCCGGGTGGGCCGATTCGGGTGTAGGAAACGCCGACACTGGTGCCACCGGGGGTGACGACCCTGATGGTGACTGCGCCCGCCACGCCGGGCGGTGCCGTGGTTGTCAGCTGGGTGTCGGAGACCACGGTGAAGCCGGCGGGCACGGCACCGAACAGTACTGAGGTGGCATACGTCAGTCCGACGCCGGTGAGCGTCAACGTGTTTCCGCCTGCCAACGGCCCCTGGCTGGGTACCAGACCACTGATGACCGGGGCACCCAGATATACGTAGGCCGCACCGTTGCTCGTGCCACCGGGCGTGGTGACGGTGACCGGGACGGTGCCGGCGGCACCGGGCGGCGATACCGTTCTGATCTCCGTGGCCGAGAAAATGGTGTAGGGGGTCGCTGCCGTCGCACCGAAGCGAACCGCCGTGGCCTGGAGGAAATTCGCACCGGTCAGCGTCACGGGCACGCCACCGCCCACAGGCCCGGACCCGGCGGTGACCCCGCTGATGACCGGTGCGGCGAGGTAGTAGTAGGAGACGGTCTGGGTGCTGGTACCAGCGGGCGTGGTGACCGTGACGGCAGCCGGACCCGGGCCGCCGGTGGGGACAACGGCAGTCAGCTGGGTCGCCGAGACGACGGTGAACGAACTCGCCGCGTTCGCCCCGAAGCGAACGGAGGTCGTTCCGGTGAAGCCGGTCCCGGACAAGGTGATGCTGTTCCCACCCGCGAGTGGCCCCTGGGCCGGAGTCACACTGCCCAGAACCGGAGCGGCGACATACGTATAGGGGATCCCGGCGCTGGTGCCGCCCGGAGTGGTGATCGTGACGTTGACGGTGCCGGGGGGCGCGGCGGGGGCGACCGCGGTGGCCTGCGTCGCGGAGACGGCAATGAACGCGGCGGCCACGGTACCGAAACGAACCGAGGTGGCGCCGGCGAAGCCGGTTCCGGTCAATGTGACCGTGTTCCCGTCCTCGACCGACCCCTGGTTGGGGACGACGGAACTGATCGCGGGCGTCGCGATCGTGTAAGTGAAGCCCATGCCGTTGCTGGTTCCATCGGGCGTGGTCACCGTGATCTGCACGGTGCCCGCACCGGCCGGGGCGACCGTGGTGATCTCGGTCGCGGACACCACGGTGAACGAAGCGGAGGGGGTACCGCCGAAGGTGACCGCGGTCGCGCCGGTGAATCCGGTGCCGGTCAGCGTGACGACAGTTCCGGCAGCCCCCGAGAAGGGGCTGCTCGTGGTGATTACGGGGGCCGCCGCGGCCGTCGACGGTCGCGTAGCGCGGGGCATCGCGCTGTCGGAGCTCTCCAAAGCCGTTCTCCTGTCGGGTGACGTGATCAGCGGGATGTGATCGGCGCGTTGTGGACGGGACGCCGAGATCGGAATGTGGTGATCGGGGCGCCGCCCGGACCTCCTGGCCGGGCGGCGATGAGCGAGTGGGGCCGAGTGGGTCGCCCGCCCGGCCGGGCGTAAAATGTCCCGGACCGGGGCGGACGTCATGCATTCGGAGGCGGTACCGGCGCCGGGCGCTGTTCCGCGTCGGCAGTCGGTGCCGCAACCGTGACGGATCAGATGCCGGGACCCGTCACATACGTGAAGGCGCCGGCGTCCGTGGCCGTGCCCGCAGGGTTGGAGAGACCGACGTCGACCGCACCGGCGGTGCCGGGCGGGGTGACGGCGGACACCGTCGTCGCGTTGATGACCGAGAACGGTGCCGGCACCGAGCCGAACGTGACCTGGGTCGTCGAGGTCAGGTTGGTACCCGTGATGGTCACCGCGGTTCCGCCGGACGTCGGTCCGGAAGCCGGAGTGACACCGGTGACGGTCGGGACGTCGATGTACGTGTACGACAGACCGTTGTTGGTGCCTCCGGCGGTCGTCACGCTGACGCCCACCGGCCCGGCTGCCGCACCCGCGGGCACGACGACACTGATCTGGCTGTCCGACAGCACCGTCGGCGTGACGGTGTTGGCGCCGAATGTCACCCCCGTGGCGGTGGACAGGCCGGTGCCGCTGATGGTGATGGTGTTGCCGCCCGCAGTGGCGCCCGAGCTCACGCTCAGACCGGACTTGAACGGTGCGCCGACATAGAAGAACGGAACCGGGTTGCTGGTTCCGCCCGGGGTGGTCACCGTCACGCCGACCGTGCCGGAGCCGGACGGCGAGACAGCGGTGACCTGGGTGGGCGAGACGTTGGTGACGCCGGTCGCCGGCTTGGTGCCGAAGAGCACAGCGGTGGTGCCTGTGAGGTTGGTTCCCGTGACGGTGACGGTGGTACCGCCACCGGTGGAGCCCTGGTTCGGACTGATTGGCATGGTCGTCCTCCGTGTGTGTGAACTGAACTCCCGTATAAGGGAGTTGACTCCGAGCCGCGTTCGGCTCAAGACCCATGGCCCCGACTTGGACCACCGGCCGCTGCCGGACCCGGCCGTCCTCGCGCAGGGCGCTCGGAGCCGTGATGAGCCGTGTCGCGGGCCGTCGGCTCCGGACGCCGTGGCCGGCCCGCCGCGGGCGCCGCTCCGTACGAGCCGGGGCCGCACTCGCGCTGATGAACCGACAGCCATCGCACTGTCCGCAATGAGGCCGAGGCGTTCACGCGACTGATGTCGACTCGCTCACGGCGGCAAACCGCACGCGGGTCGCAGAGTCCGCGGCCACGCTTGTGGCCTCGATGACGAGGTACTCGGTGTGCGCGGATGGCTCGCGCACCGCTCCCTTGCAGAGGCCGGGGGCTGTCGCACCAGCCCCTGCCACTACCTGGCAGGGGCGACTGGTCGGATCCAAGTCCTCTGCAGGGGCGCCCATCGCGGCCATCCGGAGCAAACGATGCCGAGGTCCGTCACACATGGACGGTCGGCGAACAGAACGGTTCCGCGCTCCCCCGGAGAGGGATGGGCGGCCCACCGGTTCGGTCACCCAAGTGACCCATACGAATGGAATATGACACAAGCATCCTGACGGACAGCCACCTGAACGGACGAGCGCACAGGGGCGGATCGATCGGCCCGCCGGGGGATTCGAATCCGCCGCCTCTCCTGCCACGCGCCCCCCGGGAACCACCACGCAACTGACCGGTTCCCGGCAATGAGCACACACACCGCAATGCCGTAGAACCCGGCGCGAAAGCAGGGAAGGTGCTCAGGCCGAGCCTCGGAAAGCTCCCGAGACATTGCCGTCCGCATCCTGGCCACGCCCCGCCGCCCCGGGATGGGGCGGCGATGGCTTTGCCCCGCTGAATTCGCCGGGGCCGGCGTGGGCTCACACTGTGCAGGCGCGCCTCACGAATCAGGCGCTCATGCCGCCGCCCGAGCCGGTTCTGTGGGCCGTCGGTGGCAAAGCCGCCCACGCCCGCTTGCGCCTGCCGTCGGGCTCCCCCACCGCGCTGAACAATCACCCGGGTCAGGACGTACGGACGCGTCTCAGCAGACTGAGGGGAACGACCGATGGACAGAGCGGGACATCCGGATCGCAGAGCTCTGCTCGCCGGCGGACTCGTGGTCGCCTCGGTCGCGCTTGCGGGGTGCTCATCGACGAGCGCCACCCCCTTGGCGACCAGCACTTCGCCGGAAGCGCGGCCGACCACGCCCGCCGCGGCATTCACGAGACTGATGGACGGCAACAAGCGCTGGGTGAGCGGAGACCTCCGACATCCGGACCGGGATCCGAACCGGCGCCAGTTCGTAGCCCAGAAGCAGGAGCCTTTCGGGGCGATCCTTTCGTGCATCGACTCCCGGGTGCCGCCTGAACTCCTCTTCGATACCGGGCTGGGTGACCTCTACGTGATGCGCACGGGCGGGGAGGCGGTCGGCCCGGTGGTCACAGGTTCCGTGGAGTACGGACCCATGACGAGTGGCACTCCGCTCATCGTGGTCCTCGGGCATCAGCGTTGCGGTGCCGTCGAGGCGGCGTACAACTCCATCCGTGACGGCAAACCGCTGCCCGGCAACCTGGAGGCGATCGCCAAGGCTCTGCGGCCGGCGTACGAGCAGGCAGTCCGGGAAGGCGGTGCCGACCCGGTCGAGACCATGGCCCGCGCCCAGGTCAAGCTGACCGCGGCCGACCTGCGCTCCAACCAGGACCTGGCCCCACTCGTGAGAAGGGGCGCCCTTGCCGTGGTCGGCGCCTATTACTCGCTCGACACCGGCAAGGTGGAAGTCCTGGCCGGCGCGCCCTCCTGACCGGTCGGACGGGACGGACGTGCGTTGTCAGGCTGGTGAGGACGAGCACGGCCGCCTCGCTGATGGACCCGAAGCAGCTGAAAGACGATCGAAGCCCACCGGGCGTTCATCGCCCGCCGTCGAACCTCTCGCCCCAGCGGAGAGTACCGAACCCCCACCGCACGCTTGTGTCAGATGCTCACTCCTTCGACCGGACCCGGCCCAACGGACACCACTTGCCGACATCCGCGACAACTTGATCGCCCGCATCGCCGAGGCCGAACGCGAAGGCCGGCTCGGCGAGGTCGAAGGGCTACGGGTCAGCCTCGCTGGGGCAGAAGAGAAGATCGCCCAGCTCGATGCCCGCCAGGAGCGCAGGTCATCGAAGGTGTTCCCCGGAGTCCCCTCGTTCGGCCAAATCGGAGCTCGAACGGCGGTGCGCCCTGATCACGAATCGACGCCTGGAGCCTGACGGCTCCCCGTGCAGCAGGCTGGATGCGGTCATGTGTTCGGTCAGACAGCCCCTGCCTAGGCTTTGCGGGCGAGCAGCTGAATCTCCTGGAACTGCCGTCGGTCGGTGGGCTGAGGCTCGCGAACCATCCGGGCCACCTCGGCCAACCCGGACTTGCGCAGCATCGCGGCGAGGTGATCAGGCCACCACCGATAGGCCGGCGCGACTGCGTGATCGAAGACCTGCGTCGGGTGAGACGGATCATCGCTTGCCGAAAAGCCGACCAGAAGGTGACCGCCAGGTGCCAGCACACGATGGAACTCCTCCAGGATGACGGGGAGTTCCTGCGGCGGAGTGTGGATGATGGACCAACGTGAGAGTACGCCGCCCAGCACGCCGTCAGCGATGTTCAACGCGGCCATCGAGCCCACGTCGAACCGCAGGCCCGGATAGGCCTGTCGAGCCAACTTGATCATCGCAGGAGAGGCATCAACACCAAACGCCGCTGGCCCCAGCTCGTCCAGATAAGCAGTGATATGGCCAGGCCCACACCCCAGGTCCGCGATCTGACCGTCCCCACTCGCACTTACGGCCTCGGCGAAGGCACCCAAGATCGCGCGGTCCAGGGGCCTGTCACGCAGCGTGTCGCGGAACAGCTGCGCATAGGTGGGGGCAGCAGCGTCGTAAGCCTCGCGGGTGGCACTGAGGGCATCGTGTTCGACCATGCTCGCGACAGTAGTTCCTGGCCCCGAGGCGAGCCGAGAGAATCACGATTCTCCTTCCCGCCCGTTCGCCCGGGCTATCGCTGGTTCGGAGAAGCCTGCATCCGTTGCCCCGTGCTCCAGCTCGATCCGCAGCAGCGGCCCCGCCTCATCGAGATCATCCGCAACCTCCGTGAGCGCATCACCGAGGCCCCGTGCCAACGGCTGGCTCGGCGAGGTCGAAGGACTCCAGGTCAGCCTCAACACCGCCATGGCCAAGTTCACCAGCCTCAACCGAACCTGCACCGACGGCCGCCCCCAACTGGTCGACCTCGGCATGCCCCTGTTCACCGACCCACCGGCAGATTCCTCCGACTCGGCTCCATGATAGGAGATCCGCATGCAGCCAATCCGCCTGATCCCGTTCGGCTACCTGCACCTGCCCACCGGCCCGGACGGCCGCCCCGTCCCGCCCGCCCGCCGCCGACCGGATCGAAGACGTCCGCGACATCCTCGACCTGGACGGCTTCCACCCATGCGTCCAGGCCATCGTGCTGAACACCCCCGGCGCCCGGGAACTGCTCGACAACCTGGTCGACTACGCCGGTCTCCCCGCCGGCCCCCAGAGCGTCGCGGTCGGTTGCTCAGGAGGACGTCACAGGGCGTGCAGCATCGTCGAAATTCTTGCCCAACGCCTTCGCGACAACGGACGCGACGCCGAGGTCGACCACCATCACGCTCATCTCCCCCGAGTCCTGAAGGGGGCCGATTCGTGATCGCTTTCTCGGTGCGGAAAAGCACCTCGGCATGCCCGTCTTCACCGATGGGACGATCTCGACGCTCAGCTGGAAGCCCAGGTCCTCGAAGCCCAATGTGGCTGCAACACGTCGGGAGGCGGGCGGCCGTGCACGCCATTGCGGCAGCAGCCCGGCAGCGAGGGCATGTGTGACCGTCGCTGAGCCCGTCAGCCGCGCCAGCCCCCGCCCCCGCGCTTCTGGCGCGGTCAGCACGCCAATGTGAGCGGTACGACTCGGCCAGGCTCGATAGCCGGCAGCAGCAACTACCTTGCCATGCTCGCGGACCACGAAGGCGGCCGACGTGATCTCATCCAGCGCGGCCTCCCCAGCGTCTCCGTCGCCAGCCGTCTTCTCCAGACGCCGCAGCTCCGGGTGGCCGGCCGGCAGTTGCTCCACCCGCAGCGCACCAGGTTCCACCGGGCGGAAAGCCTCCGGAGACACATACGACAACACCGCCGGTCCCAGCACCCTCGCAACGGGCAGTACCTCCCGGATCGAAGTGCCGTCCACGACGGCTTCCACCGACAGTCCCTCCAGTGCACCACGAACGATCACTGCGGCGCTCTCAGTTGGCACGGTCACGATCGCTGATTCGCCGAGAGTCACCGCCCCTACCCAGCCGGCCGGGCACAGCCCTGACTCCGGGGAGACCACCACGTGCACACCGCCCGTCGGCGCGAACGACACCGGCACCCGGGCCAGGTCCTCCCACAGCCCACGGGCTCTGAGCAGCAACGGATCCATCGACATGATCCCGATCCTGCCAGGCGAAGCCGGCTGCTGACCTGGTAATCAACCCGCCAGCCAGTCCCGAGGCATAGGAAGACACTCGCTCAGGACGGCCACGTCGTGATCGTCGCACCGGGGCCGGCGGTGGCGCGCAGGGGGCGGGGGCGGCTCATCGGCGAGGCGCGGGCAGACGAACGCCCCGCAGCACGTACAGGCGGTGAGCGGCTCTTTCGGCTTCCGGCGGCAACCGGGACCCGCGTAGGGATCGAGATCCATGCCGTGCCCAACGACCGGCCGCACCGCAGTTACGCGGTGCTCGCCGAACGGGGCCGCCCCCGGCGCGCGGCCAGGGTCGGTCGGAGTCAGCTTGGGGCGGATCCTCCTTGAGTGCGAGGCCACGGCGTCGGTCGTGCCACTCGTCCGTCGTTGAGGGCCGCTTTTGGTCATGCGTCAGATGCTGTTCTCCAAGTACCGGTCGATGGCATCGGCATGTTCGCTCAGCCAGGTGATCTCAAGATGCAGCCATGACCCCGGGCTGGTGACGCGTCCGGCACGGTCATGCATGTCGCGCTCGGCCTCGACCCGGGCAACGATGCGCCCGCCGAAACCCCGACGGTACTCGTCCTCGAACCCGTACACGTCGAGGAAGGCACGCAAGAGGGCCAGTTGGCAGTCGAGAGGGTGGGCGATGTCGGCGCCGAGCAGCCACAGCCAGGCGGCGTAGGCGAGGTCACGCGTGCGGGGGCCGGGAGCGGCCTGGTCGAAGTCGAAGGCGGAGACAGGGAGGCCGTCTACGAAGGCGACGTTGAGCGGGGAGAAATCGTTGTGGCACACCGTCTCCTCGCCACCCGCGATCGGCGTGCCGGCGGTCGCGTCGTGCAGCCGGCGCAGCAGTTGCGCTGCGGCGGTGATCTGGGCGGTCGACCAGTCACGGGCCCGGAAGGCGGTCGTGACGTCACCATGCTGAAAGCTGAGGATCTCGCGGCCCTTGGCATCGGTTCC
The DNA here is from genome assembly GCF_044741025.1 of Streptomyces sp. NPDC088246. Taxonomy (NCBI): domain Bacteria; kingdom Bacillati; phylum Actinomycetota; class Actinomycetes; order Kitasatosporales; family Streptomycetaceae; genus Streptomyces; species Streptomyces sp. NPDC088246. The sequence continues at coordinate 68,291 of NZ_JBIURV010000005.1, read as the reverse complement.
GAGCAGCCTCGGCGCGGCGTCGGAGCCGACGGCCTCCAGATGCTGGAGCAGCTGGTGCACGAACGGCGAGTGCGGCCCGACCGGCCGCCGCACCGTGTCCCCGACACGGACGACTCCCTTGGTGATCCGGCCCCCGGTCAATGGGATCTCCAGCTCCTGTTCCATGCGCGTCAGCATAGACACCCTGGCGGTCCGCATCTCACTGTCGGCCGGCCGTCGTCGGTTCCTCCACGAACGCGGCCTGGCGTGCTCGAGGTGACCGCGCCGTGATACCCCTCCTGGGGCTGGACCGCAGGTCAGATAATCTCCACCGACTCCGACCTCAACCGGTTCTTCACCGCGCTCCTGTCCGGCCGCCTCCTCCCGGCGGCCCAGCTCGCCCAGATGCGCAGCGCCACCCTCCCCGCCGAAACCACCTTCGGCCCCGGCGCCCGCTACGGACTGGGGCTCGTGAGCAAGCCCCTGCCGTGCGGCGGCGTCTACTGGGGCCATGGTGGCAGCTTCCCGGGATACGAGACCCGGGGCGGGGCCACGGACGACGGCCGCGCCGCCAACGTCGCGGTGACCGTTCAGCTGACCGACGAGGCAGCCAGGGGGAGCGTGTCGACAGTGTCGTGGACACGGCCCTGTGCCGATGAACCGCGCCTCCTAGGGACCGTCCGGCAAGTCAGGAGCGGAGCCGGAGACGTACGGCAGCAATGGTCGCGGTGCCGTGAAAGACGTACGCCCTCTCCTCAAAGCGCGTGGCCACGGCCCGGTAGATCTTCTCCCCAGTGCAGGTCAGCGGGCCTTTGGTTGATCAACCACACGTTGAAGCGGAATGCCGAGCACAGAGCTGCCACCTGCACAGATGTCGTTCTGACGCGGGCCATCCCAGCACCGTCCCAGTACGGTACGTCCCGGCCTCAAGAAGGAAGCGAAGAAGGTGCACCAGAAGCCGCAGCGGCCCGCAGGCGGAGCAGGACAGTTCCGATGAGCTTGTCCTCGGGGCAGTAGCCCCACTGTTTGGAGTCCATCGAGCCCGGCTTCTCGCCCAGGAGGACGAGCATGCCCGGCGGCACGTGGGTACCGGGGCAACGGCCGGCCCAGTGCGGTACGGGCTCTCCGGCGACGGCGACGATGCGTTTGACGTACCACGAGTCGGGCGTGGTGCCCGTGGGGGAGTGCCAGCCTTGCTCGGGGTGGGGTGCGACGACGACGGCCACCCGGCCCGTGGCGACACGGCGTCTGCCGCGGAGCATGAGGATCCGGTCGCCGGGCATGAGGGTCGGCGACATGCTGTGTCCGCGGACGGTCACGGCCACCAGCCGCCCACGCGCCAGCAACAGGGCTGCGGAAAGGACGAGGAGTCCTGCGAGGGCGAGGAGCACCGGGGCTGCGGCGGTCACCGGACGGTCTCCTCGTAGCCTTCGGCTTGTGTGGTGAAGAGCTCGGCATAGGTGCCGTGGGCGGTCATGAGCTGTTCGTGGGTGCCTGCCTCCTGCACGGTTCCGTCGGCGATGACGACGATGGCGTCTGCGGCGCGGACGGTGTTGAGGCGGTGGGATACGAGGATGCTCGTCGCGCCCTGGCGGAGTGAGGTGAGCCGGTCGTGGACGTGGCGTTCGGCGACCGCGTCGAGGCCGGTGCTGGGTTCGTCGAGGATCATGAGATCCCGTTCGGAACGCATCAGGGCCCGGGCGAGCGCGAGGCGCTGCCACTGGCCGCCCGACAGCTGGACGCCAGGGCTGGTGTCTTCGGTGTCGTCGGGGAAGAACATCCGGCTGAGCATGGTGTCGTACCCCTGTGGGAGGCGGGCGAGGGCGGTGTGGATGTCCGCGTCGGCGGCGGCGGCGTGGATGCGCCCATGGTCGTGGAGAGAGCCGAGGTCACCGAGGCCGATGTTCTCCCCGGCGGTGAGGTCGTACTCCATCGGGTCCTGGAAGACAACGCTGACTCGCCGGCGCAGCTGGTCCGCAGGGAAGTCCTTGAGGTCGATGCCGTCCCAGTGGATGCTGCCCCGCTGCGGGTCGTAGAGGCGGCACAGCAGTTTGACGAGGGTGCTCTTGCCGGCCCCGTTGAGACCGACGATGGCCAGGCTGGTGCCGTGCGGGATGGTCAGGCTGATTCCGCGCAGGATCCACGGTCCGTCGTCGGTGTAGCGGAACCAGACGTCCCGGAGTTCGAGGCCATGGCTCAGGGGCGGTGGGGCGATCGGGGCGGCCGGGGCGGGGAGGTCGTCCCGGACCTGGGTGACATGCAGGTAGTGGCTGAACAGCAGGGCCGTCTGGTGGCTTTGGGCGATGCACCCCACCAGGCCGATGAGTGCCGTCTGCATGCCTGCGAGGGCGGCGACGAGGAGGGACACGTCACCGGCGGTGAGGGCGTGGGCGGCGGCCTGGTGCACGCCCCAGACGAGTGCGCCGGTGGAGACGCCGGCTCCGAGGGCGGCGAGAGCCGTCTCGTAGGTGACGAGGCGGCGGTCGAGGCGTTCCTCCTGCCGGTTGATGCTGTCGAGATCGGTACGCATGCGCTGCGCGAAGTAGCCGCCGAGGCCGTAGAGGCGGATCTCTTTCGCCGCTTGAGTGTCGGTGAGGAGCCCTCGGTAGAAGATCTGGCGGCGGGCGAGGTTGCTGGTGCGCCAGAACATGTCCGCGCGATGCCGGCTGTTGGCCAGGTGGGCGAAGAGGGCCGGAACGGCCGCGGCGATGAGGACGGCGGCCAGGGTGGGGCTGATGAGCAGGAGACTTCCCAGGAAGCCCGCCAGGGTGAGGACTCCCTGGGCGCCCTGGAGTGCTGCACCGACGAGTCGCTCGGCCCCCTGCGCGCTTTGGATGGCGAGTTGGACGCGGTCGTGGAAGGCGGGCTGTTCGAGCTTGGACAGACCGCTGAGCCGGTTGACAGCCGTGAGCAGGTCGCTCTGGGCCCGGGTGGAGGTGGCGCGGCGGATGCGGCCGTCAGCGTAGGAGGAGATGGCTGAGGCGGCAGCGAGGAGGACGGTGAGCAGGCCGATACCGGCCGCGGCCCAGTTGAGGTCCGAGGCGCGGAATTCATCCGCGGTGAGGCTGTCGACCACGTACTTGAGCAGCCAGGAGGCGGCTACGGGGGCTGTACCCGCGATGACGACGGTGGCGATGCGGACGGCGAGGGCCCCGGGGCAGGAGCGCAGCGTGAGGGCGAGTACGGCGGTGAGGCCCCGCAGGAATTCGGCCGTGCGGGAGGTGGACTGCCCGCTCATGCGGTGAGGAGGTCGAGCGCGGGCAGGGAACCTTGGCCGATGCCTGTCTCTGTGATGGTCCCGTCGGCGTCGAGGAGGACGAAGGTGGGGTGGTGGCGTACGCCGAAGGCGCCGGCTACGGGACCGTTCGGGGGTTCGGTGGCGGTGAGTTCGGTGAGCGGGCCGACTGCTTCGAGCAGGGGGCCGGCTTCGGGGGGCTGTCCGCTGATGACGGCGACGAGATGCGCGCCTGACGGGGTGTTCGCCTCGGCCCACCGTTGGATGTCGGGGAGGCTTTCCCTGGTGGGCCCGCAGTCGGGGCGAAGGAAACAGATGAGGACGGGGTGCCCGGCCAGGGTGGATTCGCTGACTTCGCCTCGGGGGGTGTGCAAGGTGAAAGCGGGGGTGCGGTCACCTTCGTGTACGGCAAGGGCCGGCGGGCCCGAGGCCGCGGCGGCCGGGGCGGGGGCGGCCATCGTCGCGCGCCAGCGTTTGATGACCGCAAAGGTGAGGAGGGCGTTGACGAGGGTGACCGCGGCGAGAAGGGCGAGGCCGGTGATGGCGTAGCTCACTCTGTGATCGTCCTTTCAGCGTTGGCCGGTGCGGGCGGAGAAGAAGAAGGCGAGGTCGTCGGTGAAGACGGCGAACGCGGTGAGATAGACGGCGACGGCGACGGCGAGCGCGAGTGCAGGGGCGTTGAGGGGGGTGGTGGTGCCGTCGGTGAGGGCGATGGCGCCGCCGAGCAGGGCGAGCACGGTGAGTGTGGCGTTGCGGGCGACATGCCAGGGGCCCATGGGCACAGTGGTCCTGCTGCCGAAGCAGGGACAGCCGGCGGAACTGCCGCGCCGCATGGTGGCGACGGCGACGGCGCTGAATGCCGCGCACAGGGCGGCGGCGACGGCCAGGCCCGCGGTGAGCGTCCGGGGCAGGGCGAGGAGCACGGCGGCGATGAGCTCGGCCACGGGCACCAGGACGGCGAGAGCCGGCCGGGCGGCAGCCGGCAGGTAGGTGAGGTCGCCCAGTGCCGTGGCGAATCGGTGGCGGTCGCGCAGCTTGGCGAGGCCGGCCACGGCCAGCACGCAGATCAGGGTCAGGCGGCAGACGAGCAGCAGGTCGGACAAGGGTGACTCCGAAAGAATGGGTCCTGGGCCGGCGGGCACGGGGCGAGCCGCACGCGGCCCGCCCCGTGGTTGTTCAGCAGTAGTCCCAGCTGCCGCAACTGACCCCGCACGCGCCCGTGTAGCAGCAGCGGCGGCACCGCTGGGCGCTGGTGCTCCACTCGGTCCAGCAGTCCGGCGGGCAGCCGGCCTCGGCTTCGGCCTTGGGCAGAATCCGCTCGATCAGGCGGCCCGCACCGGCCTTGAGTGTGCGCATGGTTCTCCTCTTCCTGTGTGGATGGGATGTGCGTACTCCGCGGTGCGACCGCGGTCCGCGGTCGCACCGGGGTTCAGGAGGCCGCCGATACCGGTTCGCGGCCGGCGGCGGAGGGAGCGGCGACAACGCCGTCCTGGTAGCTGAGGATCGTGGGGAAGGCAGGGACGCGCAGGGCGCGGAACAGTGGTGACGCCTCGGGCTCCGGTACCACCTCGTCCGCCGGCCCGACGAGTTGGGCGGTCAGGCTGCTCTCGCCGGCTTCGGCGCCGATCACCAGGGCCAGGACCCGGCCGCCTGCTGCCCGGGCCCGGTCGGCCCGTTCGGCGAAGTCGGGGAGGCTGTCGGTGCAGGACGGGCAGTCGTGGGAGAAGACGCCCAGCAGCAGCTCCCCGGAGCGGAAGTCGTCCTGGTTCAGGGTCCGGCCGCTGAGCGCGGTGGCGGTGAAGTCCGGGAGTCCGTCTCCGGGTTGCGGCCCCTGGGCTGCGAAGTCGTCGCGTCGGCGTACGACTTCGAGCTCCTGCCAGCGGCGCAGGACGACCATGAGCAGGACGAGGTTGAGCAGGGCGACGGCTCCGACGAGCACCAGACCGGCAATGACGTAAGGCAAGTTTCGACCCCCTGGCGCGGTTGCACGGGGGAGCAGTGTGATAGATGAGGCCTGTCGGGAGGATGCCAAAACCTTGCCAGGAACATGACGAGCTGAGCATCATTGCCGCCATGCTTGCCACGGGGTCGCATTTTCGAGTGCTCGGCAGAGTTGAGTGGACCGTCGACGGGCACCCCAGAGCCATCGGTCGCCGCCGCGAGCGTCTGCTGCTGGGTTTACTCCTGCTGGAGATGGGCCGGCCGCTCCCGATGGACCGGCTGATCGAGCTGCTGTCGGACGAGGACGAACGACCGCGGTCCCGGGCCGATCTGTATGTGAATGTCTGCCGGCTGCGGACGAGCCTTCGCCAGGGCGGATGCGACGCGTCGGTGCGGCTGGTGCGGAGCGGTTCGACGTACACCCTGACCGGCGATCCGCAGCTGGTGGATCTGCACCGCTTCACTCAGCTGGTCAACCGGGCTCAGCGGGGCACCGAGCCGCAGGAGGTTTCACGACTCGCCTCGTCAGCCCTGGCCGAGTGGCGGGGGGCGGTGCTGGAGGACGTCGCATCCGAGCGGACACGCCGAGGTGTCGGCACCGCTTTCGACGAACTGCTGATCTCGGCGCAACTGCTGCGTGTCGCGGCGGAGTTCAAGCTGCATAACTACTGGTCGCTCGCCGCGGAGCTCGCGCGGCTCACCGAGGACCATCCGGAACACGAGATGCTCTTGGCCTTCCGTGCGGCCACGCTCTACGAGTGCGGCCGTCGCGCGGATGCGCTGCGAGTGCTGTCCTCGGCGCGAGCACGAATGACCGCGCGGCTGGGGTTGGATCTGAGCCGCGAGCTGCAGGATCTGCGGGAGGCGATCCTGCGGGACAATCCCGTGGACCGCCGCATCTTCCGCTGTGGCGCCCTGGGCGCCGTGTGATGCACCGCCGCATCCCCACCGACCCGGCACGGTAGAGGTGAGCAGGGGTGATGACGGGTGACGAGGGATCAGATTTCCCAGCGCCATCCCGGCACGGGGCGCCATCTCAGCACCGCACCCCACCCCTACCATACGGAGCGCCACGGCCCGACGCACCACCCGCGTGTCCGACGGCGGAGAGAGGTCACCGTCCCCTTTCAGGTCGCCAGATCCCCCACAAAGATCCCGCCCAGGATCCGGTCGTCGTGCTCGGGAATCGGCAGGGAGAAGTGCACCCGGTCGCGGTCCCACAGTCGCTCTCCGTGCCACTCGCAACGGCAGGTGGCCTCCTCGTGGCCGACGTTGCGCTGTTCCCACACCTTCGCGTTCTTCTTCGTGTTCGGGCTCTCGGACGAGATCTCCAGGTCCAGGGCCTTGAACCTGCGCATGACCTGGTTCCGGTCCCCGCCGCACTCGGCCAGGGTCCGGGCGAAGTGGTCGTCGGGGCCCCCGGCAGCCGCATCAGCCAGGGCAGTTCCTCGACATAGGAACCCTTGAAGTGCTGCAGGCGCAGGGAGTCGGCGAACAGCAGCCGGGGAAAGGCGTCCTGGGTGAAGGTGAAGAAGCGCTCGGCCGGGACGCTCTCGTGGGTGTACACACCCCGCCAGAATCCGGGCGCGTCCGCCGGGCACCGCAGGACGTGCGCCCGCACCTCGTCGTAGCCCTCCTCCGTCATCCGCGTCACAGTGAGCCATCCGGACGGCCAGTCGGGCTGCGGGGCGGTGAGGAGGACGGACATGGCACGCCCGTCGGCGGCCCGCGACAGGGCGTGGGCGACGCCCCAGGAGGGCTCCCGCTCGGGACCGTCGGCTACCCGGACCGGCCGGGCAGATCCGCCTCGGTGGGCTGAACGGCATCGAATCCCGCGACCGAGACGTGGATCACGGCACTCTCAGCGGACGCTTCAGTAGTGATAGCGGGCTGCGAGGATCACGATCCCCTTGTCTGTGACCAGGTAGACGAGGCGGTGCTCATCGTCGATCCGCCTCGACCACACCCCGGGCAAGTGGTACTCCAGCGGCTCGGTCTTGCCGATCCCCGTGAAGGGGTCGCGCTTGACGTCCTCGATGAGCTTGTTGATCCGAGCGAGCATCTTGCGGTCGTTCCTGAGCCAGAACGTGTAGTCCTCCCAGCCCTGGTCCTCGAAGACAAGCCTCACGCGGCACCCGCAGCAGGATCCGCCGCATCCGGATCGATCAGCTCGCGCTCCGACACGTTGATGTTGCCCAGAGCGTTCTCGTACGCCTTGAGCAGCCGCCGCGCGTTCGCAGGCGAGCGCAGCAGGTACGAGCCCTCGCGCAGGGCCGCGTAATCCTCGGCCGAGACGAGCACGGCGTTGCCATACTTGGAGACGATCTCGATGGCCCCGTGATCGTCGTTGACCTTCTTGATCAGCGGAAAGAGCGGCTGATGCACGTTTGCCAGGCCACCAACGTGGTGTTACTTCACCCGCTCACACGTTGAAGCGGAACATTCAGAGCATCGCTCCGACCTGCGAAAACGGGTTTCCTTACCGCCGCATCCAGCACCGATCCAGCACGGCCGGAGTCCATCCAACACATTCAGCACCGATCGCGACAACAAAGCCCCTGGTCGCGTTGTGTACACATGAGACACTCGGTACACTTGAGAGTATGACGCACCCACTGCCCATAGAGTCCATCCGCGACGTGCGCGCACACCTGGCCGAGGTCGTGGAGCGTGCTGATCGCGACGACGTGCCCACGGTGATCACACGCCGAGGCAAGGAAGTTGCCGCGGTGGTGTCCATCGAGACCCTGCGGAAGTACCAGGCCTGGGAAGAGCGCGAGATCAATCAGATCATCGACGAGAGAATGGCGAACCCCGCGGCCGGCATTCCCCTTGAGGACATCATGAGGGAGACCCTGGCGCGCAGTGAGTGAGTACCGCACCGTCTTCCGACCTGAGGCCCAAGCGGAGCTGCGAAAGATTCCCCGCGCCGTGGCACTCCGCATTCTGGCAAAGCTGACCGAGCTGGAAAGCGACCCACTCGGCTTCAACACCACCGCACTCGTCTCTCAGCCCGACCGCCGTCGCCTACGCGTGGGTGACTACCGCGTCGTCTACACGATCGACAACGGAGAGCTGGTGGTGTGGGTCGTGCACGTCGGTCACCGCTCCACGGTCTACGACACCTGATCCCGCGCCAGGAACACTTGGCGGTCGGAATTCTCTGGAGGTGGCGCACCACTGCCGGGTTGTCAGTGGTGGCTGCTTTCATGGCGCCATGAGCACTGTGCACGAGACCGCCGCCCTCCTCCCCGGTCCCACCGAACTCCGCGCCCACCTGCGCGCGTTGGCCGTCCTGGACGCCACGATCGGCCGCGATCCGCAGTTCTGCAGCTACACCTTCGACACGGCTTGGGGCCCCGGCGAAGAGGCAGCCCTGATGGAGAACGGCTCGGGGGACGACTTCTCCGTCCTCTTCACCCCGGCCGGCGTGCTCATACGCGGCTTCGACCATGAGTCGGAGATGAGCCCGTACGCGACGGACGACGAGCAGGTCTGGCCCGGCGTCATCGACGAAGTTCCCGCCGCGCTGCGCCCGCTCCTGGATGAACCCGCCTTCCATGACGAGGACATCGACGCCCCTCGGGTCACCGCCTGCCTGTGGCGGGAGACCGGCGACACGGCCTGGCGCGCCGGCTCCGCCATCACCTTCCCGCCCGGCAGCGAGGACCCCGACGGCTCCGGTTTCCTCTTCCACCTGCTCACCGACCGCTCCCCCGAGGCGGTCCAGGCCCGCTTCGAGGACTACTACGAGCGCCCTGTCCCCCTCGACGCCGTCCGCCATGTCCTCGCCGGGCGTCCCCTCATTCCTGCGATCGCCGCAGCCCTCAACCCGGCCGTACTCTCGGACAACGCCCTGCTCCGCAGGATCGCCGCGCATCCCGAGGCCGCTTCCTACCTGGCCTGCGACGGCGAGTTCGACCTGGCCCGCACCGACCCGATCGAGCCGATCGCCCTGCCCAACGGCCTCCCGGTGGAGCCCATCGCCGGCTGCAACGCGGGCGGCACCCACTACCTCTGTGGGCCGGCCGTCCTCGGCGGCCCCCGCCCCGTCCTCTACACAGACTCCGAGGGCCAGGCCTCCCTGATCGCCGAGTCCCTCGCCGAGGCCTTGACCCTCTTCGTCGCCCTCCCGTCCTGGCACGACGCCCTGGCCGGCTTCCGGCCCCCGGCCCTCAGCTCCGACTACCTCGACGACCACCCGGACCACCCCGCGGTCCGTAATCGTCTCCTCACCGCCCTGGGACTCCCCCCGGCCACTGAACGGGAAGTCCTGGACCGTCTCCTCACCACCGCCGCCCGCACCGTCCCCGACGGCTTTCTCCCGCACCGGCCCGACGAGGAGGACTCCTCCTTCCAGTCGATGCTCGCCTAGAACCCGGCGACGACTTCAACCCGAAGTGACGGCACGTCAGAAAATCCAGCACCCATCCAGCACGGGAACTGGCTAGGGGCCGACTCCCGAAAGAGTCGCCCCCTAGCCACCTGCAAACTTGACGAGCTACCTAGCCCACAGTAACGATTCACTCACACGTTGAACCGGAACTCCACCACAACCCACGTGACCTGCGGAAATGCAACGTCATCCCAGCACCATCCCAGCACGGGATTCGCGACAGAGTACGAGAGGGCTCAGGTTCGCCAACGCTACACAACAGCGCCAGCGAGGGGCCGAGGTTCGAGGGACTTCTCCGCAACGCCTGTTCAGCCTGATCGCGCTCCCCAACTCCCGTTCCGCGCCTGCCATCCGCCACTCACAGCGGCCAGGCGGTCAGCAAATCGCCGGGGCCGTACGTGGCATCAAGCCCCGGACAGTCGACTCCACTGCGCGAAACCGCCACGACTGGAACAGGTTCGTCGGTGAGGGCGGCCCGGTGCCGATGGAGAGCGGCCAAGTCATGCCGATCGAAGGGCGACTGCTCCAGCCACTTGATGGAGCCAACGAAGAGCAGCTCCTTGGCAATGGGGGCGCGGTCCGCCCCGACGATATCGATCTCGACGTCGTTGGTACGGGTCCAGTAGCCGCCCACTGCGGGGGCCGCGGGCAGCCGGTCGTCGGGCAGCATCCGCGCCAGGGCCTCACGGACAAGGGGCTCGACGGCCCGGCCGCGCCAGCTGGTCCAGTTCTCCCGGATCCGCGCCAAGGTCAGATCGCCCCGCCCCCGCTCGATCTCCTCCATGGAGGGGCCGAGTAGATGCAGCCAAAACCGCAGGTAGGGATCTGTCACCCGGTAGCGGCGATCCTTCGACGGACGCAGCGATACGGGCAGCTCCGCGGCGACGATCCGCTTGTCCATGAGCAGCTCCAGCGCTCGCTGCAGGGGCGTGGCCCCGATTCCGCCGGCTGCACGGGCGATGTTGGTGAAAGTCCGCTCGCCACTGCCGATGGCCGCCAGTACCGTACGTGCCTGAGCCTGCGGGGGGAATTCGGCAGCCAGCGAGCGCTCGGCTGACACCAGCAGGGCCGAGACCGGGTCACTCAACGCCTCGCCGAGGAAGTCCCACAGCCCTGCGCCGCTCGACCACTCCGCGCAGATCAGCGGTAGCCCGCCGGTGACCAGCGCGGCGTCGAAGGCTTCTGCCGAATCCAGCCCCAGCATCCTCCCCACCTCGGCGGGGTTCAGCGGTCCCAGCACCATCTCCCGGCCGCGCTGATGGAAGGGTCGTCCGTAGCTGTTCAGAGCCTCCATCATCGACAGATCGGAGCCGATGAGGACCAGCAGCACTGGCTTGGTTTCCAGAACCCGATCCCAGGCCCTCTGCAGCATCCCCTCAAAGGCGCCAGCGATATCCATCAGGTACGGCACTTCGTCGATGACCAGCACGCTCGCCCGGTCGGCGGGCAGCGCCGCAGCCAGCACGTCGAACGCGGCATCCCAGCTCTCCGGCCGCGCGGCGGCCACCAGCCCCGCCAACGGCAGCGTCGATGCTTGGGCGTCCCGGGCCAGCCGTGCCAGATCATCCCTGGGGGACGCACCAGTCGCCGCATAGAACAGGAACGGGGCTCCGGAGCGCTCCGCAAACCGCTCGACCAGTCGCGACTTGCCCACTCGGCGCCGCCCGCGCAACATCACGCACCGACCGGGCCGCTCCCCGCCAGCCCCTGCCGCCACCTTCTGCAGCTCTCGCTCCAACATCGCCAGCTCCTGCCGACGACCAACAAAATCCACCACGTCCGTCGACCTCCACGCATGACACTAACACTTATGTTAGTAACGTAGATGTTAGCAGCAAACCGATCCCCTACCTCGCCGGCTGTCGCTCACAGTCACCGATCGTGCACTTGGTCGCACCCAGCAGGGCCAAGGCCCGCATCACGGCGCCGTCAGCCTGCGCAGGCGACCTGTGTCGAACTCTGTCACCTGGAGAGCGGGGCTCAAGCTCGACCTGACGACGGTGCAGCTGGTCTGGCGCGAGGCGGCCACGGTCTTCCACGCCCGCGACCCGTCTCCCGTCCACTCTCCCTACACCTCTGGAGGGTGCACCTCCAGGATCGACGCCGTCCCGCCGACCACCGCGGTCTCGTACAGCGTGATCCGGTCGCCGGGGGCGAGGCGCCTCCACCGCGCCGGCGTCAGGGGCAGGAGGCGCACTGGAGCCCGAGCGCCGGACGCGAGGTCGGGAGCGAATTCGACCCACACGCGGGCGATGTCCAGGTGGGATGCCCCGTCCTCCCTCCGGTGGCCGATGTCCCACATCGGCCGCAGCACCCCAGCTCCGGGGATCGGAGTACGCCGGAACATCTCACCAGCCGGGAGGAGCACGAGATCAGCCCGGATGACGCCCACTCGCGTCTCGGCACCCCGCCACCGGCACCACTCCCTGCTCCGTTCGAGCCCCAGCGTCACCGCCGCGCGTTCCAACTGCTCCCAGAAGCCCGTCGGCGCTGTCCATCCGTCACCCAGTTCCTGGAGCAGGTCGAGCGCCACTTCCCACTCGTCGTGCGCGAGGTAGTCCCAGACATCGGAAACGGTGATGTCGTTGTCGGTGGCAACGCCTTCGGGCACCAGCAGCGAGGCGGCCTCAAGTATCCCCACGACATCCATGCGCCGATTATGGATCAGCAGCACAACACCCCCTCTCGACGGCCGCAATCGCTAGGGTTGGCTCATGACCGCACTGCCCGACTGGATGCGCCCGCCGCGCGCGGAAGGCTGGTTCGCGGAGGACCTGGACCGCCTCCCCGAGGCACCCCGCCACACCGAGCTCATCGACGGAGCCCTCGTCTTCATGATGTCGCCCCAGCGGTCCTGGCATGGCCGCCTCGTCACCGCCCTGACCACCACACTCATGGCGCAGGCGCCAGCTGGCTTCGAGGTCGAGCGGGAGATGACGATCCGCCTCGATGCCCGCAACCGCCCCGAGCCGGGCCTCTTGCTGACGGACCTGCCCTACGACCCCGACCGCACCTGGTACGCCCCAGAGGACGTGAAACTCGTCATCGAGGCCGTATCCCCCGAGTCCGCCCACCGCGATCGCACCGTAAAGCTTCGTAAGTACGCAGAGGCCGGCATCCCGCACTACTGGTGCATCGAGGATGAGGACGGGGCACCCGTCGTCCACGCCTACGAGCTCGACGAACCCACCGGCGCCTACGCGCCCGCCGGTATCTTCCGGGGCGCCCTCCAGCGTCCGGTGCCCTTCGACATCAGCCTGGACCTCGACAAGCTCACACCGCCCCGAAGCAGCTGAAAAGTCAGCACCATGTCCGCACGGGAACGCAGAAGGGGTCGGACTCGCCAGAGTCCGACCCCTTCTGACCTGCACATTTAGCGAAACCAACATGCAGTAACGAGGCGACTGCACGTTGAAGCGGAATGCCTGCCCACGGACCCTGACCTGCGACGTAGCGCCAACCAGGGCCCTGACCTGGCATTTCTTCGTTGCCTCGCGTTGGATTCCGAAGGGCGCGTACAGGTGTCCTGCGGACTGGTTGCAGACTGGCTCAAGGATGCACAGGAGGCGACGCCTGGGTCCTTGATGAGGCCCGCACGCGGCAGGCCTTGGAGTATGCGATCAGACGTTGAAGCGGAACTCCACCACGTCCCCGTCCTGCATCACGTAGTCCTTGCCCTCCATGCGGGCCTTGCCCTTGGCGCGGGCCTCGGCGACCGAGCCCATTTCGACCAGGTCCTCGAAGGAGACGATCTCCGCCTTGATGAAGCCCTTCTGGAAGTCGGTGTGGATCACACCGGCCGCCTCGGGGGCCGTGGCGCCCTTCTTGATCGTCCAGGCTCGGGCTTCCTTCGGGCCTGCCGTGAGGTAGGTCTGCAGGCCCAGGGTGTCGAAGCCGACGCGGCCGAGGGTGGCGAGGCCGGGCTCTTCCTGCCCCATGGACTGGAGGAGTTCGAGGGCCTCGTCGTCGTCGAGCTCGATCAGCTCGGACTCGATCTTGGCGTTGAGGAAGATCGCCTCGGCGGGAGCGACCAGGGCGCGCTGCTCGTTCTTGAAGTCCTCGTCGACCAGCTCGTCCTCGTCGACGTTGAAGACGTAGAGGAAAGGCTTGGTGGTGAGGAGGTGCAGCTCGTGGAGGAGCTTGCCCTTCTCCGTGCCTGCGGAGATGCCCGCGGCGAAGAGGGTCTGGCCGGACTCGAGGATCTTCTGGGCCTCCTCGACCGCGGCGAGGACCGCGACCTTCTCCTTCTGGAGGCGGGACTCCTTCGTGAGGCGCGGGACAGCCTTCTCGACGGACTGGAGGTCGGCGAGGATCAGCTCGGTGTTGATCGTCTCGATGTCGTCCTTGGGCGAGACCTTGCCGTCGACGTGGACGACGTTCTCGTCCTTGAAGGCGCGGATGACCTGGCAGATCGCGTCGGACTCGCGGATGTTCGCGAGGAACTTGTTGCCCAGGCCCTCACCCTCCGAAGCGCCTCGGACGATGCCGGCGATGTCGACGAAGTCGACCGTCGCCGGGAGCAGCCTCTGGGAGCCGAAGATCTCCGCCAGCTTGTTCAGGCGCGAGTCGGGGACGCCGACGACGCCCACGTTCGGCTCGATCGTGGCGAACGGGTAGTTGGCCGCCAGCACGTCGTTCTTGGTCAGGGCGTTGAACAGGGTCGACTTGCCGACATTCGGCAGGCCGACGATTCCGATACTAGTACTCATGACACAAACGTCCGCTCAGGATCAAGAAGGGTGGGATCGGCCGTGACTCCAGGCATGCTCACCGGCTCCTTGTTTCCACAGCAGCCCAAGCGCGCCATCATCTACGTGCGCGTATCACGGTACAGGGACAAGGACGAGAAGATCTCACCCGAACTCCAGATCGATGCGTGCAACACGCTGGCGGAGCGCGAGGGCATGGTCGTCATCGATGTCCTGCAGGACCTCAACCTGAGTGGCAAGTACTTCGCGAAACGCCAGGTGGAGCAGATCATTCAACGGATCAAACGGGGCGAAGCGGACGTCGTCCTGGTGTGGCGTTGGTCACGGTTCGGGCGCGACGCGACCTTGAGCTCGTACAACATCAAGCGCCTAGAGCAGGCCGGCGGAGAGATCCGGGCGGCGAAGGAGGATATCGACACCTCCAGCAGCGGCGGTCGGCTCGGCCGGAACACGCACTTGATCGTCGCCGAGTACGAGGTCGACCGCAGCCGTGAATCCTGGATGGAGACCCACGACCACCGACGCAACCGCGGCGTCACTCACGACGGCCAGCTCCGATTCGGCTACGGAAAGTGCCGACGCCCGCTGGAAGGGGATCCTGACTCCCGTTGCGAGAAGTGCCGTGTGGGAGCTCTCCACGTCGAGGAGTCGGAAGCCGCCTACGTACGGGAGATGTTCGAGCGCCTGTCGGCCGGAGAGCCGATGAACCGCATCGTGGTCGACATGACAGCGCGCGGCCTACGCACCCGCGAAGGGGCGGTCCTGACCATCGGCAAGTGGTACCGGATGCTCGACAGCGGCTACCAGGCGGGCTACGTACGCCACCAGCCGACCAAGTACCGGAAGGAGCTCGGGAGCAGCCACGTGGACGCTCCCGGCATCGAGTGGATCAAGGGGATTCATGATCCGCTCGTTCCCGAGGACCTCTGGACGGCGTACAAGGCGCGGCGGGGACGCAGGGCGGGCAGCACTCGGGACAATTCCCCGGCTCACAGCGTGACGGGCCTGATCTACTGCGATCTGTGCGGCTGGCGCATGGTGTCCGGTAGCACGAAGTACAAGCGGAAGAACGGTGACAGCGGGATTTCGGTGTTCTTCCGCTGCTCGGCGAAGGTTCGCGGGGCCACGTGCGCGGGTGGCACGGTGCTCCTCACCGTCGTGGAAGACGCAGTCCGCTCGTTCCTGGTGTCGCGGGTCACTCCGGAGGGAGACACCATCGCGGCGGCTTCGGCCAGGGAGGCCGCGGCGATCCCGGTGGCACGGCCCGTTGAAGTGGATCAGTATGCCCAGCTCAACGAGCGGAACGCCGAACTGGAGCGGCTGGTCACCCTCTACACCAAGGGCATGATCAAGCTGGAGAGCTACGAGCACCGCTATCGGGAGCTGACCGACGCGATCGCCAAGCTGGAGGGGCAGATCGAGCAGCGGGAGAACGTGCCGGTGCCGGCCGTAGCCCCGAGCCCCCAGGTGTTCCGGGGCATCCTCGCCGAGTGGGAGGGGCTGGAGGCTTGGGCGAAGCGTCAAGCCCTGTCGATGGTCGTCCACCGGATCGTGGTCCGCCCCGGGCCCCGTGGCACGAAGGACAAGGTGCGGATCATCCCGGTTGAGGATGCCGAGAAGTACAGCCCTCAGGCGGCCTTGCCGACCCCAGGGCGTGCCTTCGGCGGGGCAGCGGTTGCCCGCGTCGAGGACGAGCCGCTGGCGGAACTGAGCGATGCACCCTGATCCCTCCACTGTTGTCCAACCGCGTAACCGATGAACTCGTAGAACCGGTTCCACGGGTCGTCGGTGGCGGTGGCGGTACGAAGATTCGGAATCGGCGGCATGCAGGAACTCCCGGCGGCAGGACGTGAACCGCGTCGCGGAACTGGCGACGGCCTGGTCAGGATCCGGAGGTCCGAGGGTTTCACCAGGCCGGGAATCGGTGGTAAGGGCTCGCCCTGGACGGTGTCGACAAGCACTGCTCTCGGTCATGGGAAGGGGGGGGGGGGGGCCCCCACCCCCCCCGGGGGGCCCCCCCCCCCCCCAAACCCCCGCCCCGCCCCCCCCCCCCCCCCCCGCGCGGGGGGGGGGGGGGGGGGGGGGCCCCCCCCCCCGGGGGGGGGCCCCCCCCCCCCCCTTCCCATGACCGAGAGGCGCACCCGACGCACCGGCTGCGGGCGTTGGGGTTCAGGGTCGCGGCCCGGCCGCCGTTACGGAAGTACCCTCCGACCGCCTCGTCGGCGTCGACGCATTCGACGTGAGCGACCACCTTGCCGTTCAGTGACAGTTCGTCGCCCCGGAGCCGGAACGGGCTGGCCGGCTGGTTCAGCAGGACGATGACCTGCTCATGTCCACCACGATCCAGCCCTTCAGGTGCCGCCCCGCGACGCTCAGCCAGGGAAAGCCGCCGGGCCGCAGGTGCAGCAGGTGCAGCAGCGACCACACATGCCAGCGCACCTTCCTCCGGGCCTGCGCGATCAGCGCCGGCACAGTGTCGTCCAGGCCGGCCAGCGTCCGGCGGGTGGGGGAGTCCGAAGCGGACGGGCCGAACAAGTCCCGGTGGTGCAGACCCAGTTGTTCGGTCTCGCTCTGATTCGTCGCGCCGAGCACGATGGCCACCGCCAGTTGGACCACCACCGTCGCCCGGTCGCGCCAGCCTCGCCCAACACCCACCGGCAGCACGGCGGCGAGGGCGCCGGTCAGCCCCACCCCGTCCGCGCATCGGCGCAGCAGTACCGCCCCAGCATGTCCGACCAGCCCCTTGCCATCGGCCCGCACACGCAGCCGACGGTCCCACTCTGTACGCTCGCTCACCAGAAAGGTGCCCTGACTCTTGTGCCGGGTACGACATAGACACTCGCACCCTCGCAGGTCAAGGCGCCTTTTCTGCTATCAGGACGTCAGATCGATCAATTCCGCTGAATCAGCCGGGTTCGAGGTGTCTCATGAGACACATTGCCGAAGGGGTCGGATTCGTCCGGAACCACCGACGGCTGATGGCCAGCCCCTCGTGGGGCTGGCCATCAGTGGTTCTCAGAGCATTGTCCGAATATCGGTCCCTTCACCTTCGAGGGTGTAGGCGTGGGCCGTGCCGACCGAGATGCCGAAGGCGGCGGCGATCTGGGTGAGGGCGTCGTGCATGCGCAGGTGCACCAGGGCGACCAGCACGCGTTGGTGCGGGGGCAGCTTGCAGCGGCGGCCACCCTCGCGGGTGACTATGAGCATGGTGACCCACTCGACCAGAGCGAGAGGCAGGTCGAGTGCGGCAGGATAGGAATCCAACGATGCTCCCGCTCGAGCGAGTTGAGACCTCGAACACCTCCCTCAACGGCATGGGATCCTCGTGCGTTGCGCACCCCACGACCGTCACCCCGATCGGTGGGCAAGCTGAAAGAGCTCGCTGCCAAGTCATCAGCGGGACCGGTGAAGGAGGCGTCTGTCACGGCGATGCCGATGTCGGCTTTGTTGGCAGGGCACTTGTGGGCTTGTACGGTGGCCGACTGTCTTTGTTCCTCTACGGCCAGAAGGGCCCGCCGTGCCCACTACCTTCACCGGTCTCGTGTTGCTGGTCGTCCTGCTGCTACCAGGGCTGACGTTCATCGTCATCCGCGAACGTCAGGGCAGCGAGCGTCGGCCTACGCCGTTCCGGGAGACGGGAGCGGTAGTGTTCTGCAGCGTTCTCACCGAATTGGTGACACTCGCGTTTTTCGCGGCAGCGCGCGGCCTCATGCCCAATCTGACGCCAGACGTCGGTCGCCTTGTGCGTGAAGGGGGCAGCTACGCGCGCGATCAGTATGTCCAACTTGCCTGGTGGGCTGCCGGTCTATTGCTGTTCTCATGTGCACTGGCGGCCGCGGCCGCAGCCATCATAGGAAAGCGGCCTCATGCATCCGTGATGTCAGCGTGGTGGGTCATGTTCGACCGCTGGTTCCCCGGAGAAAACCCCATCGTTGGCTGCATCCTGGAAGACGGCTCCTACATTGAGGGGCGGCAGGCGTCTTTCAACGTCAGCTCCGACGACTCCCCAGACAGAGACCTGGTGCTGGTGGAACCGTTGAAGTATCGCTCGCCCGGCGCGACCGATGTGCAGGACTTCCCGTGGGGAGCGGCATGCATCTCGGCCCGCCGGATCGTGACCATGTTCGTCAGTTACCCCCACCCTGAGCAGGGGGCGGGGGAGGCGGCGACGCAGGGGTCCGCCCCGGCTGCCTCGTAGGCTTGTGACCACGTGTATCGGACGAACCCGACGGCTTTGTCTGTGGCTGGCCACCTGAACGGGGTGGATTAGGCGAATCGGTCACAGCGCATCCTTTCCAGACATACGCGTCCTGGCGATTGCCGCGACAACGCTCAGGACCTTCCCTTCGAGGAGCCTACAGAGCCGCAATTCGGTCCTGTACAGCTCGAGCGGTCACGCACAGATGTTCGCCGGAGGGGGCCGGCCTGGGCTATGGAAGCTGCGACTCGTGCCCGGAGACTAGCGGGCCCAGTTGCGACCAGCTCAAAGTCATAAAAACGCCGCCGCGCTGTCGGACCTGTCGCCTAGTGTGAGACTCCATCGATCCTGCTCGGGAGCAAGAACCATGACAAGTCCGCGCGCGTTCCTCAGCTTTGACTTTGATCACAACGAACTGCAGAAGAAGATGTTCGCGGGCCAGGCGGTGACCGACTCGCCCGCGCCGTTCACCGTCGAGGACTGGTCTAGCAAGACCTCGCTGCCTCAGAGCCAGTGGGAAGCCCTCATCAAGAAGAAGATGGCCAGTACGCACATGTGCATCGTGCTGGTGGGCCGGCACATGGCGACTGCCACCGGGGTGGCCAAGGAGATCACCATGGCCAAGGAGCTGTTGGTCCCCGTCTTCGGTGTCTACGTCGACGGCGCCGGAGCCAGCAGCGCACTACCGGTCGGCCTGCAGCGCAACCGCACCATGGCGTGGAAGTGGGACCTCATTGCTGCGGCGGTTCGGCAAATGATGGGTGAAGGCAAGAACGCGTGAAGCGGGCGATCATCGTAGGTATTGACCACTATCCGGAAGGTCAATCCCTGGGAGGTTGCGTCGCAGATGCGACAGCGCTTGACAAACTTCTCTCGGTCAACGCCGATGACAGCCCGAACTGGCGCACCCAACTGATCACGGGTGCAGAGGGCGGTCCTGAAGTCACACGAGATGGTCTGCGCCACGCCCTCACCCAACTGTTTGCTAACGCCCGTGACGCGGACTTGCTCTTCTTCTTCGCCGGCCACGGGGCTCAGACGCCCTGGGGCGCTGATCTAGTCACCCAGGACGCTACAGACCAGACGCTGGGCGTATCGATGAACGACCTGATCACCCTGGCCAATGATTCCCCCGCCCGTAGCGTCACATTGATACTCGACTGCTGTTTCAGCGGAGACCTGGGCAACACACCGGGGCAGCAAGCTGCAGCCGTTTCGGAAAACTTCCGCCTTAACAAGAGCGTTCTGCGGGAGAACGTCACCATCCTGGCCGCAAGCCGAGGAATCGAAGCATCGCAGGAGGTAGAAGGACACGGTGCCTTCACCCGCGTTCTCCTTGACGGCCTCGAAGGAGGAGCCACTGACCACCTGGGAAAGGTCACTGCGCTCAGCCTCTACGGATACATAAGCCCAGCCTTCGACGCATGGCAGCAGCGTCCTATTCTCAAGGCCAACCTGACCGAGCCCGTTGTTCTGCGTATCGGTCCTCCATGGCTGGACGCCACCATGCTGCGAAAGTTGCCCGAGCACTTCCCTGAAGCAGACAGCCGAGTACGCCTGAGCCCAGAACACGAGGGCGAAGGAAGACCTCTGTCTCCCGGAACTCCAGGTACTCCGGAGCAGCAGCAGTTCGACTATCTCGGACGGCTGCGTAACGCCAACCTTGTGACCACAGACGGCAAACGTGATCACTACTGGGTAGCCATGGAAAGTGGAGAGGTCTACTTGACCCCTATGGGCAAGTACTTTTGGAAGCTGGCCAAGCGGAAGGTGCTATGAAACGCATCGGGTGTACAGGGCATCAGACGCTGAGCGTCGCCACGCGACGGCATGTCGTCGAAGCCATGGCAGCAGAGCTGAGCGGCCTGGAAGATGAAATTTTGGGCGTGACGTGCCTTGCGGAGGGAGCAGACCAGGCTTTCGCGCTGGCAATGCTGGCCAGCGGAGGACGGTTGCATGTTGTCATCCCGAGCAGAGATTACGAAAGCAGCTTCCAGAACGATGAAGCGCGATCTGCCTACAATTCTTTGCTCCAGCTGGCCACCTCTCGTTCAGAGCTGGCTTTTTCCACGCCTGGTGAAGACGCATATTTGGCTGCAGGGCAAGAGGTAGCTGATCAGAGCGACATCCTGCTGGCAGTTTGGGACGGTAAGCCAGCGGGCGGGAAAGGCGGCACGGCCGATATCGTCGCCTATGCAAGACAGCAAGGTATGGACGTCCGGGTCATCTGGCCGCCGGGCTCGACAAGGCAGTAGTCCCAAGGTTCTCTCAAACTCACCGATGGGTCGCACGGAAGTCCCATGAAAGCCCATCGCCAGACGCACTGCGGACGCACGGTTCATGAATGCGCCTCAGGTTGGCGCGGTCAGCATGGGTGCTCGCAGCCATGAATGGTGAGCGCCCGGGCCGCGCCTCGACCTGCCGGCGAGCCTTTAGTTGCGACCATTGGGTCGGATAGGACGGCTCAGATGGAGCGGGCCGGTGCTGGACGGTGGTGAAGCTCGCCGTGCATCCGGGGCAGGAGGGTATAGACCTTTCGACAATGTGCAGGCCTCGTTAATTCGATGCGCTCATCGGGGCCGCCAAGCCGGTACGGAGGATTTTTCCGGTGAACATAGACGCAATTTGCGAGATTGTGGAACACTCACTACATGCTGAGACCACCAGGAAAACCTAAGGACTCCGCAGCCGCGGCGCGCCGAGTGGCCATGCCAGTACTGGCACTGATGTGTGCTCTCGTCCCCGGCGGTGCCATCGCCTCACTCTTAGTCGTCGACATCGTCGGGGCAATTGCGGGGAATCCCGTAACCTGGATCTTAGTTCTCAACTGGTTCGGAATGTTGGCGTCGTGCGTGTTGGCACTATCCCTTACGAGGGCGATCGGAAAGTACGCGCACAGTGCAATCATCTCTTTCTATGGCAATGACAAGAATTTGCGGGATAGGGAGTACGTCCTCTATTTGAGATCCTTTGATATTGATAAAGAGCTTTTCTGGTCGGAATCTGCTGGATTATGGGCATCCCTGTCGTCATTGTGGAAATTTGTGGTTGGCTTCCTTGGTAACGTCAACACTGAGGCCACGAACGAAGAGAGAATTTTTCGAAAGTTCCTCCGATTCGGGCGTGTTATTGGGGTGGGGCGCCCAGGAGAGGAGCATCCACTTCCAGGCGTGGAACGCTTCTATCTACCGTTAGACGACTGGAAGTCGGACGTGAGTGAAGGAATCAAGTCTGCGCGCCTGGTTTTGATGATTGCTGCGGTCCGTGAGAAATCCTTCCCGGAAGGAACTCTCTGGGAGTTCACCGAGACCTTGCGGATAGTCCCGCCGTCTCAATTTCTGTTGCTAGTGTGCAATGACGATGGCGATTATCGGAGATTTAAAGAACTGGCATCCAACTTCTTGACGGATCGTGTAGCTGCAGGAGCGGGGGAGCATTTTTTTCCTATTCCTCTGTTGCCGGATCTTCCGGTCTCAATTCGATCTGGCCGAATGCAAAAGAAGAACCCTCTTCGTGGGGTTGTGCGGTTCAACGATGATTGGGTTGGCGAGTTCGCAGAATTCGACCCGGATCTGGAGCGGGGTACCCGCCGGGCGCGACAGCGCGCAATGGAGGTCAATCAAGCAGAACCATTGATGGAGCTTGTGGAGCGTGGCCTCCCGGGGCATGCCGTTCCCGCTCCAAGGGAATCTCGGTGGGAAGTATTTGCAAAACGAGTCCCGTGGATTGTACTTACTGGCGCGACTTTTATCTCCGTAATCACGCGCAGTGAAAGGCTGGTTGCGGCACAGAAGATTACCTACGGGGCATTGTTCCTTCTCGCTGGTGTGACCGTAGTCATCAATGGGTTTCATATTCAAGATCTCATTCGCCGCCATGGAACAAAAGTTTCCTTCACGCCGAGAAAGGATGCACCTTAGGGGCGGAATTCGCCGAACGGGTGATATCGAGCTCTTTCAGCTTGCCCACCGATTCAGGGCTGATGCGTTCTCAGCAGGTGATCTTGAGGAGTGCGGTGGTGTAGTCGGGGCGTGACCGGTAGTGGTCGGTTGCGGCAGCGATATTGGTCCAGCTTCACGACGCTTCCAGGCAACTTCGTCAAGGCTGTTCCGGCCATCAGTCGTTACTCACCGTGCCCACTTCACGGAAGTTGGGGCCCCCGTGAACGGTAGACACCGATTTACACGCTTCTGCGGTGAGCGTCACGTTACTTGACTGGAGCTCGCGCTGACGCTCGAACTCGATCGGGCATACGTTTCCGGTGGCGGAATGCCTGCGTCGCGGTGCTGTACGGCTGATCCAACGGAACACCGTACGGCGGCAGTTGGTGTCGCTTTCCCACCAGTGGGCACCTTGGAGGATCTCCCGCTTGAGGAAGACGTAGAAGCTCTCGCAGGGCGGCGTTGTCCGCCGACGTGCCGACGGCCCCCATGGACTGGGTCACGCCGAGCTTCTTGCAGAGCTTGGCGAAGTCCTTGGATGTGTACTGCTCGGGTTCAAGGTCGTCGCAGTTACATCGCCTATCGGCGATTGGTGAACGTTGCGTCGGTGATCTTCCGTCCAAAGCACGAGGCGATCATGGTCTACCTCAGACTCGCCCCGGACACCGTCGCGCTGGAGGAGGGCTTCTCCCGTGACATGCGCGACATCGGGCACCTCGGGACTGGGGACCTGGATGTGCGGATCTCGTGGCCTGCCGACTTGGAGAAGGCGGGCCCGTTGATCTGGCGGGCGTTCGAGGCGGCCTGACGTAAGACAGAAGGGCGGCTGGTGCATCGGGTTCTCGATGCCAGCCGCCCTTCGGCGTCTGCGGCCCGTCTGCCCCGGACTCTCCACTCTCGTGATCATTCCTCCGGTCCGGCCAGGGTGAAGTCGTCCTGCGTCAGCTCGGCGCGGAGCCGCTGTTCGGCGACGTCGGCGTAGTGCGAGGACAGCTCGACACCCACGAATCGGCGTCCCTCGCGCAGGGCTGCGACGCCCGTGGAGCCGCTGCCGGTGAAGGGGTCGAGGACGGTGCCGCCTTCGGGGCAGATCTGTACGAGCTGCTGCATGATCTCGACTGGCTTCTGGGTGATGTGTACCCGGTCCTTGCGGGGCTGGGAGGCGATGAAGTGGCCGGGCAGGTACAGGTCCCGGTCCTTCGCCAGGCTGCCCTTGACTCCCCAGGTGATGAACTCGGCCGACTGCTTGAACCCACCCTTGCGAGGCCGGCTGGCGGGCTTGATCCACGGGATCGTGCCACTCCAGGTCCAGCCCGCCATCTGCAGGGCATCGGACGTAGTCGGCTCCTGGCGCCAGTCCGAGAAGACGATGGCGACCGAGTGCTCGGTGGAGGCCCGGTACGCCTCGGTGAGCAGGGCGGTCAGCCAGCTCCGATAGCTCCTCTGGTCGCGGTTCTCTCCGGGGAAGTTTTGCAGGTCGTGCGCACTGTTGCTGGTGACGTACTTGGCTCGCGCGGTGCGACCGGTGCGGTCCGAACTGGTACGCCCGCCGGAGTTGTACGGCGGGTCGGTGATGACGGCGTTGACGCTCTCGTCCGGGAGGGTCTTCAGCACAGTGAGGGCATCGCCTCGGTGCAGCGTGTAGCTCATGTGCGGGGCCTCTTTCAGGGCACGGCGGGACTGGACCCGCTCCGGACGTCGCTCAACAGCGGTCGTTTCGAGCGGGGTTGCGCCGGAGGTTAGTCGCGAATTCCGGCCGCACCTAACGAGCCGTGTCTCTGTCCGAGGCCGAGCCCGAGAGCCGTTTGGTGCGGCCGGAGTCCCGGTCTACTGTCTCGCCGTGTCACCGGGTCGGAGCCTCGCTCCACCCCCGCTGACCTGTGCTTATCCGTGCCGTCTTGTCCAATCGAGCTGCGGGTATGGCGCATCTCTCTCGTTCCGCACGCCGTCAGGAGCCCTGGTGTACTGCCGGAGATTACGAGCGCGGCTGGCTGCCGCGCGTGACGTGAGACCGGTGTCCGGGAGCTACCAACTCCCTTGCACCGGGCCCGCCCTGGAAGGCGGATTTGCATCGGCGTGGTGCCGGCGGCTTCGCACGGGAAGTCGGCACCGCGCTTCCTACGAACACCGAGGAGCCGCTGCGATGCAGCATGTCCTGATACCTCCGCGCCCTGACCCAACACCGCTGTCCGGCCGGCATCACCGCCTCGGTGAACGGCTGAGGCGATGAAGAAGACCTCTGGAGCGATCGTCGGTCTCTTCGCGTCCGGTCCGCTGCTGCTGGCCGTTCCGATCCTCGCCATCGGTGCCGGGACGGCTTCGGCCTCCTGTTCGACCGGCGGTGCACAGTCTGTGGATACCGCAGCGGTGGCTACTCAGGTGAAGGCGATCCTGGACGGCGGCGACAAGGGGACGGTCTCCGTGGCGGGGCTGGATGATCCGGCCGAGCAGGTGCCCAACGCCAAGACGATCCAGGCGACCGGCGTCGCGATGAACATTCCGGCCCGGGGGCAGGTCGTGGCCCTGGCCACTGCCCTGCAGGAGAGCGGGCTGCGGAACCTGACCTACGGGGACCGTGATTCGCTGGGGCTGTTCCAGCAGCGTCCGTCGCAGGGCTGGGGCACCGCCAACGAGATCCTCGACCCGGTGCACGCCTCGACCAAGTTCTACGAGGGGCTGAAGAAGGTCTCGGGCTGGCAGTCCCTGTCTGTCACCCAGGCCGCCCAGGCGGTGCAGAGGTCCGGCTTCCCGGAGGCGTACGCCAAGTGGGAGCCCCTGGCCACTGCCTTGCAGCAGGCGATCGAGCCCCTGCTGCCGAAGACCGACGGAGCGTCAACGACTCCTTCGCCGTCCGGTTCAGGAAGCACCACCAGCACCGCGGGTGGCTGTACGGCCGGCGGGGACGGTACCGACTTCGGGACCATCCCGGCGGGCTCGGTGCCGGACGGGTACGAAATCCCCTCCGCCGCTTCGCCGAAGGTCCAGACGGCGATCCGCTGGGCGCTCGGCCAGCTCGACACCCCGTATCAGTGGGGCGGGAGCTGCACCGACTCCCACGGTAAGGATCCGATGGGCCGGTGCGACTGCTCCTCGCTGATGCAGCAGGCGTACAGGTCCGCCGGGGTCACCCTGACGCGGACGACGTACACGCAGGTCAAGGATGGCAAAGCCGTGTCGGTCGACGCACTCCAGCCGGGGGACCTCCTCTTCACCGAGGGGACGGCCAACACCCCTGAGCACGTCGGCATGTTCATCGGCCAGGGCCTGATCATCCACGCCCCGCACACCGGTGACGTGGTCCGCATCACGACCCTCGCCTCCTGGAAAGCGCAGATTCTCGCGGCCCGCCGAGTCGTCTGACCAGCCCCCTCCACTTTCTCTCTCGCACCGCCGTTTCATCGCCTCGGGCTTCGGCGTGCACTAAATCGAACTGGAGTTCTTTATGTATCTCGCCGACAAGGTCGTTCAGCTCGCCTACGACCCTGGCATCAAGCCGAACGAGGGCGGGCTGCCGGGCCTGGCCGTCCTCAAGCAGGTGATGGGCTCCATCAACCTGTTCGGCATCATCGCCGTGGTCGGCGCGCTCGCCGTCAGCGCGGGCGTGTGGGCCTGGGGCCATCACTCCGGCGGCCACCAGGCCGAGGCCAACGGTAAGAAGGGCGTGCTGGTCAGCGCCGGTGCGGCCCTGCTACTGGGCGCCGCTAACGGCGTGGTGGCGTTCTTCAGCACGCTGGGGACACAGGTCCACTGATGCCTTCCAGCTCCCCGAACCTCGGCGGCGCCTCCCGCTTGCGCCGCCGGGCGCTGCTCGGCACCGCCGTCCTGGTGGTGCTCGTCGCCCTCGCCGGCCTGACCGCCTACCTCACCCGTGACGGCAGGGGGCCCGCCGAGCCCGCTGCCCGGCAGTCGAGTTCGGCGGCGCCCTCTTCCTCGGCGGTTTCGCCGTCCGGATCGCCCTCGCCGAGCGCACACTCCGTCGCCCTCCCGGTCCCGCCGGACACGCACAACCCGATCGCGTTCGGGAAAGCAGCCGCCGCAGCTCTGTGGTCCTACGACACCCGTGCGTACTCCCAAGCGGAGCTGCTGTCCGCCCTGCGCGGGTGGGTGACCGCCGAGGCCGAGTACGCCGATTCGGCCTCGGTCGACGAGGTCGTTCCCTCGCCCGTGCTCTGGAAGGAGATGGCCGCCAACGGTCAGTTCGCCACCGCCAAGGTGAACGAGGGGCACTTCCCCGACTCGTTCACCCAGGCCCTGCAGGCAAATCCCGGGGCGATCACGCAGGCGTACATCTACGCCGTCACGGTCTCCGGCAAGCAGTCGATCGCCTGGAAGGGTTCGCCCGCCGGTGGTGCGGAGAGCCGTATGGCCACCCTCGCGGTCCAGTGCCGACCCAACCAGCCCTGCGCCCTGGTCGGCGTCCTGCCGTCCGTCGCGCCCTGACTCTTCACGTAAGGAAGGAGGCATCACCATGGGAGTCTGCGACTTTCCTCTGATGGACAAGGTGTGCAGCGCCGTCGACTTCGCCACCAACCCCGCCGGGGCCGTCACCGACGGCATCGGAGCGTGGATTGCGAAGTCGTCCGGAGAGCTGGCCGCCAGCGCTGCGGATCTCGCCGCCAAGGCCGTCAACGCGACGACCGCCATCGATCTCAACGCCACATGGTTCAGGGACAACTACGAACTGCTGCTGCCTATCGGGCTCGCGCTGACCGTCGGCACGTTCTGCATCCAGCTGATGCTCGCAGCCTGGCGACGGGACGAACGTGCCTTGGCCCAGGCCGCGATCGGCACCATGACCGGCGTCCTGTTCAGCTTCTGCGCCATCGCCTTCACCTCTGTCGCCATCACCGTGGTCGACGCTTTGTCCGACGGCCTGTTCCAAGCAGCCAACACCTCCGTCGACGACGCGATCCGCCGTGTGGTGAAGGTCAACCTGCTGGGGGCGATGTACGGCCTTGGCTGGGGAGTGCCGGCCTTGGTCGCCCTCGGCTGTGCGATCGGCGCGTTCCTGTACTGGGGGGTGATGGTCGCTCGTAAGGTCGGCGTCCTGGTCATGGTCGCCCTCGCCGTCTTCGCCGGAGCCGGCGGTGGCTGGGAGGTGGCCAAACGCTGGCGGCGTGGCTGGATCGAGGCCACCGCCACCCTGGTCGTCTCGAAACTGCTGATGACCGTGGTCTTCCTCATCGGTGTCTCGGCGATGGGTAAGTCGGATGCCAGCGACGGCATGGCCGCGCTGTCCG
Source organism: Streptomyces sp. NPDC088246 (assembly GCF_044741025.1). NCBI lineage: Bacteria > Bacillati > Actinomycetota > Actinomycetes > Kitasatosporales > Streptomycetaceae > Streptomyces > Streptomyces sp. NPDC088246. Next base: position 40,652 of record NZ_JBIURV010000005.1, on the reverse strand, counting down.
ACGCGATGGCCGGCATCGTCGTCATGGTTCTGGTGCTGCTGTGCCCGTATGCGACGTACAAGTTCGTCCACTGGGCCAGCGACGGCGGTGGCCACGACGACCTGCACCGCACCAGCGTCGCCGGCATGGCGGTCGCCGCAGGGGCCGCGAAGACCGCGGGCAGCATGGCGATGCGGGCCGGCACCGGCGCCCCTGCACCGCAGGGTCCGAGCAAGGTCCCTGGCGCAGGCACCGACGGAGTCGCCTCCGGCATCGACCCCTCCGGCGGCAACCTCAGCAAGGAGGGCATCGACGCCGGGCAGGTCAAGCCGCAGACCCGCTTCCGGTACGGCGAAGACCCGAACGCCTCCGGTGACAAGGGCCGTGCGCTGATCCAGCGCCCCGGCATCCCGCCGCTCATCACCCGGCCCGGTGAAGGCGAAACCGGCGGCGTCGAAGGGGGCACCTCAGGTGGTCAGGTGACTGCCGTGTCGGCCCCGAGCGGAGGCATGGCCGACGTGGGGTCCGCGCCGCCTGTCAGCCCTGCCCCTGGTGGCGGACGCGGCCCTGCCGCAACGCCGCCGCTCTCTTCCGGGCCGTCGGCCACCGGTTCCCCCACGCCGACGAGCTGGGTCTACCCCAGTCGGCCGCCTTCGGATTCCTGACCCACCACAGCCGGGGGCGGGCTGTGGTCCGCAGCCCGCCCCCACCCCGCCCAACCGATCACCAGAAACGGAGCCCCGCCATGACCTCCAGAAGAACGCCGCTCTCCTTGTCCTCCACCCGCTCCCACCGTCTGGAACCACCATGTCCGCCAAGTCCCAGGCCGAAGCCACCACGGCCACCGTGAAGTTTCCCCACCGCAGCAGGCGCGGCGTCCTGCTCGGCCTGACCGTCCCACAGCTGGTCGTGGTCGGTCTCACCGGCCTTCTCCTGCTCGCGGTGATCCTCGCCCGCGGCGTGGTCGGCGCTCTCGCGCTCATCCCCCTCTGGGCCGTCATCGCCCTCCTCGTCTTCGTCCGTCACCGGGGGCGAACCCTGGCCGACTGGGCTCCGATCGTCACCCGGTACGTCCTGCGCCGGGTCCGGCGTCAGCTCGTCTGGCTGGCCCGGCCCTCGCACCGCCCGGTCCGCGAAGGGCTCCTCCACCTGCCCGGCACCGCGGCCAGCCTGCGCGTACTCACCGCCCCCGATGGCCGATACGGCGCGGTCCACGATCCCCACACCGGCACGCTGACCGCCGTCGTCAAGGTCTCCTCCCGCGCCTACGCACTGCTCGATCCCGGCAACCAGAACGCCAACGTCAGCGGCTGGGGACGCGCGCTGGCCGCGCTCGCCCGGACCGGACAGGTGGCCAGGATCCAGGTGATCGAGCGCACCGTCCCGGACTCCGGCGACGCCCTGCGCCGCTACTGGGAGGAGCACGGCCGGCCCGAGACCCCTGTGGCCGGCGTGATCTACAACGAGCTGATTCAGAGCGCCGGTCCGGCGGCGGCCCCGCACGAGGCGTACGTCGCGGTGTCGCTCGACGCCAAGGCCGCACGGCGACTGATCAGCCAGGCCGGAGGCGGCCTGACCGGCTCCTTCAGCGTCCTGGCGCAGCTGACCTCGACCTTCGACCAGGCCGCGCGTACCGCCGGGCTCAACCCCACGGGGTGGCTCACCGCCCGTGAGATCGCGGCCGTCGTACGAACCGCGTACGACCCCAAGGCCCGGGCCACTCTGGATCGTTGGTCAACTGCTGGTCGTCCGGAGGCGGAGCCTGCCGCTGCCGGCCCGGTCGTAGTCGTCGAGAAGGCGGACCACATCGCGACCGACTCGGCCGTCCACGCCACGTACTGGGTGGAGAACTGGCCCCGCACCGAGACGTCTGCGGGCTTTCTTCACCAGCTGCTGTTCACGGCCGGGGTGCGGCGCACCCTGTCGCTCTCGTACGAGCCGAAGGGCCTGGACGCCGCCCTGCGCGATGTCCAGCGCAGGAAGGCCAGCGTGATCGCCGATGCCGCCGAGCGGGCCCGGCGCGGTCAGGTCGACTCCGAGGCGGACTCGATCGAGTACCAGGACATCAAGTCCCGTGAGCGTCAGCTCATCGCCGGGCACGCGGATGTCGCCATGACCGGTCTGCTGACCGTCTCGGCCGACTCCGAGGAAGTGCTGCGCTCCGCGTGCGCGGTCGTGGAGACCGCGGCCGTCGGTGCCCAGCTCGATCTGCGGCCGCTCACCTGGCAGCAGGCCGAGGCGTTCACCGTCGCCGCCATGCCGCTCGCCCTCGCCGTCTGACGCCGATCCTTCTGAAAGAGCACCCCTCATGTCCCGCACATCCGGTACGACCGCGCAGGATTTCGTGCCCTTCGCCACCGCCGCGCTCGACTTCCACCGCGCGCTCAACCTTCCCGGCGGTCCCCTTGTCACCACTCGCACCGAGCTGGACGCCCTGCACGCCCATCTCGTCTCGCTGTACAGCCTGCTCGACGCCCACACCGCCCGCACTGGGCAACTCCTCCCGGCCGAGGGCGAGCAGCTGCGTGCCGCCCGTACCCGTATCTGGCAGGCCGCCGACCACGTACACGCCGCCTACCACGCGGCGCCCCGTCCGGGCGCCGGCGAGGTACCCGCGCCCGAGGGATGCCGGGCAGGCCTGCCCGAAGGGGCACCGGAGCTGACGATCTGCCAGCGCCATCAGCGCACCGCGCATCTGGCGCGCCACCGTACTACCCCGGCTGACCTGCACGCGCCGTTCACCGGCCTCGTCCGCCGCTGACCCGCCTTCCGCCTGGAGAACCGTTCATGCCTCGTACCCGCGCCAGCGCGACCAACCTGTTCGTCCCCCGTAAGGCGTCCCGTGCCGAGCAACGGGCCGCCCGTGCCGAGTTCGCCGAAGCCCGCCGTCAGGCCCGCCTCGCCGGCGCCCCGCCCAAGCACCGCGCCGAGGAGGCACTCGCCCCGGAGCTGCGGCCGGCCTACCCGCCTGCTGGGCGCCCCGGCCCATCCTCGGCGCGGGGCGGCAAGCTGCGCCTGCCCGCCCACCGGATGACCACCGCCACCGTGTCTGGGGCCTACCCCTTCCTCGCCGAGGGGGGCCTGGGCGCGGAGGGCATCTTCATCGGCCGCGACGTCCACGCGGAGGCAGCGTTCTGCTACGACCCGTTCTCGCTGTACAGCAGCGGGCGGATCGAGGGCTTCACCAACCCGAACGCCGTCCTGGCCGGGATCATCGGCATGGGCAAGTCCGCGCTGGCCAAGTCAATAGCCACCCGGGCGATCGCCCACGGCTACCGGATCTACGTGCCCTGCGACCCCAAGGGAGAGTGGACGGCCGTCGCACAAGCCCTCGGCGGCTACAGCATCGCGCTGGGACCAGGACTTCCGGGCAGGCTGAACCCGCTGGACGCTCCGGCCCAGCCCGCCTCTGTGAGCGAAGGCGCCTGGGTAACCGAGGTGCGAAAGCGCCGCCTCCTGCTCCTGGCAGGCCTGGCACGCACCGTACTGAAGCGTGACCTCCTGCCAATGGAGCACACCGCCCTGGACCTCGCGCTCGACCTGGCCGTGACCGAGGCCGACGCCAGCGGCACGGTGCCGCTGCTCGGCGAGATCGCGCACATCCTCGGCTCACCCGAGCGCCTCGACCAAGCCCTCGGCGACCAGGCCGGACACATGGGACCAGCCGCACAGGACCTCGCGCACGCCCTGCGCCGGCTCGTCCACGGCGACCTGAGCGGCATGTTCGACGCCCCGAGCACCGTGACGTTCGACCCGACCACGCCGATGCTGTCCATCGACCTCTCCCGCCTCGGCGGCTCCGGCGACGACACTGCTCTGGTCCTTGCGATGACCTGTGCTTCGGCGTGGATGGAGAGCGCGCTCGCCGACCCGGACGGCGGCCGGCGCTGGGTGATCTACGACGAGGCGTGGCGGGTGATGCGGCACGTCGGCCTGCTGGAGCGCATGCAGTCCCAGTGGAAGCTCTCGCGCGGTCTCGGGATCGCCAACCTGATGGTCATCCACCGCCTGAGCGACCTACTCTCGGCGGGCGATGTCGGCTCGCGCGGCCGGGTGCTGGCCGAGGGCCTCCTCGCCGACTGCTCCACCCGCATCATCTACCGCCAGGAACCCGACCAACTCGCTGCCGCTGCCTCGCTGCTCGGTCTGACCGGCGTCGAGACCCAGGCGGTGTCCGCCCTGACCAAGGGCCGGGGCCTGTGGAAGGTCGCAGGCCGCTCCTTCATCACTCAGCACATCCTGCACCCGGCCGAGCGCGAACTGTTCGACACCGACGCCCGTATGTCGGCATAGCCCAGCCCCCGCCCCCTCACTGCCGCCTCCCGGCGGGCCCCTGTACAAGAACAAGGATCAACCATGCCTGTTTCTCCCGCTTCCCATGAGGACCAGCCACCGGCTACCGCCGGCCATCTGGCGTGGAGGCAGTACATCCCGGCTCTGGCCGCTGCCGCCGCCGGCATCAAGCAGGCGTCCGACGCCTGGGACGCAGTCTCGGACTCCTTCTGCGACAAGGACGGCTGGCCCATCGATGATAAGGGCTACGCGGACGGCAAGGTGGCCCGTGATGCCGAAGCGTGGAAACACGTCGAGGCCTTCCTCGCCCACAGCACCGAGGTACTGGCCGGAGTCCGCGCCGCCGCCCACGGCGCCGACTACGTCGAGGGGCCGATCAGCGAGGACCTGCGGCGGCTGCGCGGCATCGACACCACCCTGGAACGAGCAGGCCAGATCCAGCAGGAGTGGGATCAGGTCATGGCCCTCATGGACGACTCGCTGCCCGGCTCGCGGGAGATCTACGAGAGCCAGGCGCAGGAGATCCGTAACTCTGAAGGCTGGCACTACGCGGACGAGTTGTCCTTCCAGGGCGCGGCGCTCGCCCGGGCCGCTGACCATCTGGCCGGTCGACCGGATCCCGGTCAGTCCCCTCATGCGACACGGGTCCAGGTGGCCCTTGCCCGATCCGCCTCCGCCTCCGCCATCAAGACGACCCCACTCGCCTCGCCGCCCGTCCCTCCCGCGTCGAACGCACCGGCTCCGCATCGTTCCCGCTGACGCCCCTACCACCGAGTTCCGGCCCGACCAAACCGGCCGATCCCCGGATCCTCGTGAATCCCACCACCCCATGCCCCACCTGCCTGCGGCTCGCGTCGTCGGCTGACGGGCACCCGGACACGGAGAAACCGCATGCACTCCGACCAGCCCTTGGCCGCCCTCCGACAGGAACACGGGTACGAACACCTCACCGTTCCCCTTCGGCAGCGCGGCCTGGAGTGCACCGTCGAGTACGGCCTCAGCGACTACATCGTCCACGCCGCACTTCCCGACGGCAGTTCACTGATCATCTCGCCGCCCCAGGAACCGCCGACCGACCACCCGCCCGGGCGCCCCGAAAGCTGGTTGGTGACCCGAGGGCATCCCGACGACACCACAGTCCACGAAGTGATCTACAACTCGGAGCCCAACGGTCCCCACGCCCGGCACGGCGGCAGTGTCCCGAGCCTGCTCGCCGCCATCGACACCCGCCTTGACCAGCTCGGTGTGCCTCCACGGCCAGCCTCCGCCTCGCCCCGCGTGAGTGCTGCCCTCGCGCTCTCACCGACCGCCCGGCACACGGCCGCGGCACCAGTGCCGGCAACTTCGCCCGTACGCCCCGCGCTGCCGCCCGTCCGTCCCTCGTCCGTACCCGGTCGCTGACCGCTCCCCGCATCGGAGTACGCCATGTCCCGCACCAACAGAACCGCCCCGGCCCCCTACTGCCCAACTCCCCGCGCCTGCACCGGATGGATCAGCCATGCCCACCCACTACGACTCACTGCCCGATCTCGCATTCGGCCACCACCCCGACCACGGCATCGTCGCCGCGAACCCGAAGAACCTCGCGGCCAGCGCGTGGATGCTGAATGGGTTCGATTTCCACCCCGTCCCGGACCAGCCGACGCTGTACGCCCTGGCCGATCAGCAATGGGACGGGCAGGGCCGTACTTCCCGAGCCGTCGCGCTGCTACGCAAGGCCGGCTACCAGGTCGATGCGGACGCCGCCTTCGACCCTGGTCTGGCCTCCGATACGGCTACCGCTCGCGACCGGCCTCCGCGTGCAGCTCCCGATGTCGCGTTCGCCGAGCACCCGCGGCTCGGTATCGTCGCGGCCACTGATGACCGCCTCTCCACTCTCGGCGGCCGTCTCATCCTGGAGGAACACGGCTGGCGGCGTAACCCGGTCTTGGACATCTACACGCTGCCCATCACCACCGACCGCAGTGAGGCCCTGGGGAAGGTCGCCGGTGCCACGGTGTCGATGCGCCGAGCCGATCTCCAGGTCGCGATCCATCCCGGCCTCGCTCAGGACGTCGCAGCGCGCAGTCGCCCTGCTCCTGCGGCAGCCGCGCACCACGAGCGCGACCAGGGCCTCCCCGCCCACAGCGCCCTGTCCAGCGCCGCCGCGCTCGCCACCAGTCCAGCCCGCGCCGGCCTCCCGGGTCCAGGCCCGGCACCGGTTCCCGCCACCCCGGCGGCCCGGCCGGTCGACCCGCGCATCGCCTTCGCCCGCAACCGCTGAGCCAACTCCCGTAAGGAACAAATCCCATGGCCGTTGTTGGTACAGCGGGATGTTCGAACGTGACGAATGCCCCGCCTCGCGGGTAATGCGTTGAAGGGCGGAAGGGTTCAGGTCCGCGCGGTGCGGGTCTCGGCGATTAGTGTCTGCACTCGTTGCCGGATCTCGTGGCGAATCGGGCGCACGGCCTCGATGCCCTGGCCCACGGGGTCGTCGAGCTGCCAGTCGAGGTAGGTCTTGCCAGGCCCGTGCCCCTCTGGCGCTGATGTCGAGGCTGTAGAGGGGCCGCTCGCTCCAGGCTCATAGTGATCCGCCGAGCTGAACGCCGAGGCAGATTGCCTCCTCGGCGTTCAGCTCTGCCCAGGAGCGGTGTGTGTTGCTCGTGAGCCGGTGGGCTGTCCTTCCTGGTCAGTGTCCTGATGAGTGCAGAAGCTTTCAGGCGGTGGTTCACTCACGCCGGTTTCTCACCGCAAGGACTGCTCCGGCGAGCCCTGCTACTCCTCCGCCGATCATCGGTACGACTTGCATCGACACCTTGTGGTTGATGGCGTAGAACCCCAGCCAGATGAAGGCAACACCGAATCCCAAAACGATCACGTGCTCGAGCAGGCGGAAGCCGTATCCCACCCACTGGTCGACGCGTTCTCGGTGAAGTTGGCGCTCCACGAGATCGCGCCGCCAAGCCAGGTGACTTGGATCAATCTCCTGCCACTTGCGTGCCTCGTCGGCCTCGAGAAAGGAGGGCATCGTCCAGGCGGGCGTACCGGCGGGTGGTGTGTCCTGGTCAGACATCAGTTGATCCCCCTGCCCTCACCCGGGCCGGGTGCCGCGGAGGCCACCCTCTGATCGATTCTCAACAGCATTTCGTCCACGGCTTGTTCGGCGGAAGCGCGACGCTGTTCCCGTTCCTCGTTGGTCCACCGAGCGGGTGGCGCAAGCGATCGCGTGTAGCTGCGCCAAACGGAGAGCGGCTCGTAAGCTGGTGCGCGGCTGCGTGTCAGTGCAGTGCGTGCCTGGAGAACTAGGACACAGAGGCCGAGGCAGAACACTGCCCAGGGCAGCACTGCCACAAGGAGGTTCGAGACGTCGGCCGAGGAAACGTGGGCCCGCGGCACAGCCCAGACCAGAGCCGTTGCAAGTATCAAGAGGACCAGCAGAAGCGAACTTGTGAGACCCATGGCGCTTCTCCTGGCCGCTGAGCTAGGCATCGACATCGCTGGCGGGGCTGCCATGGGTGCCCCACCCCGTGGTGGGCTGTCGAGTCTCAGCCGGGCGTTGGCCGCCGTGAGACGTCGCTGAGGGTCCTTGTCCAGCAGGTCATAGATCAGATATCCGAACTCACCGAGGTGTTCGAGTGATGGCGGTTGATCTCTGGTTACCGCTGCCAAGGTTGCCCACGTGCTCTCCCGCCGGAACGGCGAGCGTCCCGTGACCAGAAGGCAGAGTGTCACCCCCAGCGAGAACAGGTCGCTGCTCGGCATTAGCTGGGCGCCGTGCACCAGTTCAGGGGCGGTGTATTCCGCGGCGGCCTCCATCCGGCCATCATCGGTATCGAAGGTGTCGTCCCGTGCCGGTGCACCGAGGGCCGGCATCAGCACCCATCTGCTGCCGGACATACGGACTTTGGTGGGCCGTACATCCCCGTGAACAACTCCGACCTCGTGTAGCGCGGCCAGGGCGTCAAGCAGCGACCGCGCGACGTCCTGCGCCTGCTCGCTGGACATCGGCCCATGCTCGGAAAGGTACGTCGCCAGCGATGGGCCGGAGATGAGCGGCCTGATAAGCCACACCATTCCGTCCTCTTCGACGAGGTCGTACACGGTGACGATGTTCGGATGGTCCAGTGCAGTGAACGCCCGGGCGAACTGTCGCGCTTCCACCGCTGTGAGGCGGTCTCGCCCCATGGCCTCTGCAGCCACGCGGCGTTCCAGCGTCTCGTCGTATGCCTCCCAGACGCGGCCGGACCCACCGGATCCTAAGTTGCGCGTGATCCGATACCGCCCGCCGAGCTCCCGCCCCAGTGGCCCCTTCCCCTGCTCCATGTCTCCCCCTTACCCACTGCTTTCACCGGAGTAAGCCTCCTGAAGCAGTCTCGTGCTGCAACGCATCCACTCCGCCATCGTCCGGGCGGTCAAGCCCACCACCGCGCCCATCGGCGTCGGATCCAGTGCGGCCCTGCCGCTGGCACAGGACAGCTCCTTCTGCAGCTGAATGTCGTCCGGCTGCGGCGCATGCGGTCACGGGCCCCGCGGGGCCGTGACCGGATCGCCGTGACTGGCCGGTCGGGCGCTGCCTGCTATACGGGCCCGGTGGGCGCCGTAGGAGGCGTCCTCGCCACCGCTCTCGGCCATCCAGTTGGCGGCGGTCTGCTCGCTGAAGCCGAGCAGGCGGCTGAAGACGAACGCAGGAAGCCCGGCGGCGAGGTCCATAAGCGAGGCATTGCGTGTGGGCCGCGGCCGGATGCCAAGTGCCTTGAGCCTGCGGGACAGGCTGACCGGCTCCATCGGCCGGCCCGTGCGGGAACCGGGGAACAGCCAGCGGCTGGGGCCTGGTTCGAGGCGGTGCGCCTTGCTGACCGGGTGACGAAGCAGCTCGCGGACCATGGTGTCCAGCGGCGGCGGAATCTCCACCGGATGTGTGCCCAGACGCAGTCGCAGCGCGGTGCCGTCGTCGAGGACATCGTCCCTGGTGAGTGCGCAGATCCGGGACGGAGGCTGCGCATACAGCAGCAGGAGCAGTCCGGCCGTGCGGTCGCGGACGGCAAGGCCGGGCTCCTGAACGAGCCGGTGCACCAAGCGCCAGCGAGCGTCGGCCGCGACGATGTCGGCGGCCAGAGAGCTGGTGTAGAAGGGGGCCGTCAGGGCTCGGGTGTGCAGGTGGCGGCTGGTCCAGTGCAGGAAGGACCGGATCCGCAGACGCTCGGCCGAGCCCGTGGCGAGGTAGTCGTCGATGTGGTGCTGCGTGCACGCGGCGAGGCTGCTGCCCTGGCCGGGCAGCCACTCCAGCAGCCGGACGACCGCGCGGATCTCCTGGCGGATCCCGCAGGCTTGCCCCGCACTGGTCGGGCGGTGCGCAGGCTGTCGATGCAGGCGGCGCAAGGGCTGCCAGCGTGCCCACCGCTCGACGATCCGCCGCTCCCCCGCGTCGGGAAGACGGCCCAGGACCTTCGGCAGCCATTTCTCCATCCGGGCGAGGTGTTCGTCACGGACGGCCAGGACGCCGTGGGCGACCAGGAGCGCGCGCAGATGCTCGGCCATCGCCTCGTCGGCGAAGGCGTCCAGGCTCTCGTGGGTAACGGGGCCCGTCGTGGTCGCCAGCGCCCGGAAGGCCGCGCGGCGGGCCGGGGTCTTGTGTACCCATCGCAGGACCGTGCGGCCGTCCAGCGTGCCCAGCAGGTCGACGACGCCTTGGAGTTCGGGGCGCACCCGGCCGTCGGCTCCGGCGAAGACGTCGCGCAGACTGCGGTCGCGGGCGCAGTTCGGGCACATCCCTCGGTGGAAGAGGCGGGTGACAATCCCGCAGCGCTCGCAGGGTTTCTTGGCGCTGGGGTGCTTGCTCCAGCAAGTCTGGCATAGGCGTCGCCCGTCGGGAACAAGCGCGGAGATGCGGTAGGTCTTGCCGCAGCCGTCGCACGGTGACGGTGGCTTGCCGCATGTGGCGCAGAGAGGTTCCCCGTCCGTGGTGCGGTTGTTGACCCGGCGCATCTGCCCGCAGCCCACGCACACCGCCTGGTGCCGGGCCTTTGCCGTGCACGGCTGGCAGCGCGGCGCCGGCGTCGAGGCGAACCAGCACGGCCGCCATGCTCCGCAGGTCGCGCACAGGGCGTAGGGGTTGGTACAGCATGCCGGGCACAGCCCGCCACCGTCCTCGGTACGCCTGCGGCGCAGGCGCGTCTCCCCGCAGCCGTCACACCGACGGTGATTCAACGGGTCCTTCTGTCGGCAGGAACCGCACACCTCCCGGCCCTCGCCGTCGTGACCGCTCACCGGCCGGTCCCGGTCGCAGCGTGCGCATCGGGCCGTCCGGTTCTTCGCCCAGCAGTACGAGCAGCAGCGCACGCCATCGCGCACGCTAACCAGGTTGGTGCTGGCGGTGCACCACGGACACAGCGGCACCACGACGCCGCGCGCACCGCGATCGACCAGGATCTGCGCCAGTGCGGAGACTGCCTGCGGGCCGTGTGCGCCCGCGCCCGTCAAGAGGTCAGGGCGGTCCGACAGCGCCCACCACAAGCGCAGTTGTCCGGCGCGGCTGCGCTCCGCCTGCCTGACCGCGCCCGCCAGCACGTCCGGCTCGAGCCCCGTGGACGCAGCGAGCAGCTGCGCGATCTCGTGTGCCGGATCGATTCCCTGGTCGGGCAGGTGCTTGCGGCACCGCGGACGCCCCTGCCGGTCCCGACCGCAGAAGTCGCGACGGCCGCACTCGACGCAGCGGCGGTCCTCGGTTCGGGACCGGTTGTAGCAGGTGCCGCAGATGCGGCCCTCCGGAGAGGTAGCGGTGAGAGGCCGCTGGCGATCGCACGCGGCGCACCTCGGGAGCACCAGCCCCGAGGCCCCGCCCTCGACCAGGTCGCGGATCAGCCGCTCCACCAGTCGCGGCACCTGCGGCAGGCCCGAGGTCAACAGGGACGGATCGCACTCCAGCATCCGGGCGAGTTCGCGCCGCTGCGGACGTTGCCGGAACACCCGCTCCACCGCACCGGTCACCACGCTCGGCCAGCAGGACGGATCGACCGCGGCGACCACGTCAGCCACGACCGCCTCGGGCTCGGTCTGCCACCGCGGCAGCTCCATCTCGGCCACCTACTTCGCTGGCCCGTCCTCGGGCGACGGGAGAACCCGGGCCCGGCGGGGACGGAACTCCCCCACCCCCGCACCGCCAGACCGGCCCGAGTTGTTCTCGCCGGCCGCCCGGCGGGCGGCCGGCGCCTGCGCCGCCACCGGTTCGATCAGCTCCTCCATCCGGCACCCCAGAATGTCCATCACGGCCATCAGCACCGGCAGATTCAGCCGCTCGGGCCGCTCTGTCACCAGCCGGTAGACCTGCGACGGCGAAAGATCGATGCCCCGCTCAGCCAGCAGTGGGCGCAGGTCGGTGGTGGCGAACATGCCCCGCATGGCCATCACCTCCCGCAGATGCCAGCGGTAATCCAACTTCCGCACGTGTCCCCTCTCCCCAGCCGTCGGCTAGCGCACCGGGCTCAGGGCCCGGTCCAGCATTCTCCGCATCATCGCGTTCATGAAGTCCCCGCTCACGCCGGTGTACAGGGCCGTCGTCGAGGCGTAGCGGTGACCGACCTGCCGCTGCACGAACGCCGGGTCGGCGCCGTCCTCGATCTGGTGCGTGACGTGGCTGTGGCGCAGGCAGTGCGGCACCAGATCCCCATCCAGACCCAGCGCATCCCGGTAGGAAGCAAACCGATCCTCGATCTCCCTCGGCTGCAACCGACCACCCCGCTCCGTCAGCCACAGCGCCGCATGGTCCGCCGATTTCGCGTACCGCGGCCTGGCGTTGGCCACGTAGTCGGCTACCGCCTCCACGGCCCAGGGCATCACCGACAGGGTCGTGCGCCGCCGCCACGGCGACCCCCTCGTGCGCTTGCCGTAGCGTACGTGCAGGGCACCGAAATCACCCAGTTCCGGTGCTGCGGCGTTGCGGTGAAAGTCGACCGTGTCCAGGCGTGACGTCTCTGTACATCGGCTGCCCCACCCGTACATGACCTTGAAGACCGTGGCGTCCCGGTACGCCGCCAACGCACCCTTCCGTCCCATCCGCACGGCACGCTCGACCTGCTCGTCGGCGTAGTCGAAGAACGTCTGCAGCTCGGCCCGCGTCATCGGCCGACGGCCCCGCCGACCTTCGCACTCGACCAAATGGGCCACGGTGTTCCACTCGTGGCAGATCTGAACCGGGTGGGTTCCAAAGCGCTCTTCGCACTCGGCGGGCCACTGGTAGTGCGGCGAGGTGACGTAGTCGCAGAACAGCCGGATCGCACCCTGGTAGCTCCGGATTGTCGACTCTGCCCGGCGCAAGACACCGATGAGGTGCGTCATCCAGTCGTCGAGGTCCGACGCGGTCCACTGCCACGGATAGGCGTTCGCGAACTCCGAGAAGCGCTCCACCACCCGGAGCCGGTCACCGATCGTCTTCGGCTGCAGACGTCGCCCACCGCGCTGCTGACGCGTCCACCCCTCCAGCATCGCCTCGAAGACAGCGTCCTCGGGCCGCAGCAGGGACACACCCTGCAGCAACACCAGCCGTGCGGAAGCTTCCCCCGGCCCGCCGCCCGCCACCATCAACCACCTCCGTCCGCCGCGTGAATCGTGCATCCGATGCACGACGCTCCGCAACGACGCAGGCCACCACCCCACACCCCAACAGAGAGGCTCTCGATTTGAAGCAGCAGTACAACCGCACGACCTCGAACGCAACGCCCGTTAAACGGAATTACCCGGGAGTGAAGACCACCTGGCAGATCACCCACTCCTGTGGCCACCGAAACGAGCGCGACCTGTCCGACCGGGCGGCCGACCGTCGCGCGGGCTTCGCCGAGTGGCTCGCCAAGCAAGAGTGCTCTGTTAACTGCACCATCCTCGCCTCGTTGGTCACGGCGTAGCAGGCCGCGATCAAGGAGCAAGTGATGCGTGTACGCGCTGAGTTGATGGAGGGCCGCAGGGCCATCCCTCGCCTTGGACGAGTGGTGGAGGTGAACCGGGCACATCCGCCGTACGCGATGCTCGATGCGACGGGGGCCGAGGTCGAGCCGGTCACCGCGTTTCTGCGGGACCTGGCGCTTGGGGATTCCAGCCCGCTGACCTGCCGCAGCTACGGCTACGGGATGCTCCGGTGGTTCCGCCTGCTGTGGTTGCTGGGCACCAGGTGGGAGCGGGCGACGGAGTCGGAGGTCGCGGTGCTGACGGGTTGGCTGCGCTCGGCCGCCAACCCGCAGCGTCAGCGGCACCGGGCCGATGCTCCGGTGGCCGGGACGGTCAATCTCCGCACGGGCAAGGCGTCCCTGTGCGCCGGGTACTCGCCGCGCACCATCAACCACGCTCTGACGGTGATCAGCGGGTTCTACGAGTTCCACGCACATCACGGCCGCGGACCGGTCGTCAACCCGGTGCCGCACTCGGCTCAGCGGCGCTGCGCGCTGGGGCACCGCAGTCCGCTGGAACCTACGCCGATGGTGGGCCGGGCCCGGCTACGGCAGCGAGTGTCCGACCGGTCGCCGCGGTCGATTCCCGACCGGCTGTGGGACGAACTGTTCACCGCGATGAACTGCGACAGGGACCGGGCGCTGCTGGAGATCTTCGTCTCCAGCAGCGCACGCGCCAAGGAACTTCTCGGCATCGCCGTCGGCGACATCGACTGGTCCGGCCAGCGGATCTATGTGATCACCAAGGGCACCCGGGCCAGGGAAGCGGTCCCGGTCTCCCCGCAGGGCCTGTTCCGCCTGGCCCTCTACCTCGACGCGGCCGGCACACCCACCGATGGCGGACCCCTCTGGAGGGCCCGTCGAGGCCCCGACCGTCCGCTGACCTACTGGGCCATGCGCCGTGTCATGCAGCGGGCAAACACCCTGCTGGGAACGAACTGGTCCCTGCACGATCTACGGCACACCGCCGCCTACCGCATGGCCAATGGCGGGAAACTCACGCTCCCCGAGGTCCAGACGATCACGCGACACGCTGACATCCAGACCACCAACCGCTATCTGGCCGTCCACATCGAGGAACTCTTCGACAAACTCACCGAGCACTACGCCACGCCCCGGCCCGGCCCGGCCCGGCACTACCCCGCGGGCTACGCCGCAGCGGACATCGAGGCGGTGTTCGGTGCCTGACCTCGCCCGTCCCACCACCGGAGTCAGCCGCCGCCACACCCACACCGGCGACGAGCCGGCCTTCGCCTCCAGCCAGATCGAGGCCCGACCGGCCTTGCCGACCACCGTGCCGCGCCCCTTCGGGGATCTGTCCGCCGCCGCGCCGCTGCTCATCGGCCAGCTCGCGCACGACGCCTCGCCGGCAGCGTCCGCGCGGACCACCGAACAGCACCGGGCCTCCACCCGGCGCGTCTTGGCCTACTTGGGCGGGTTCGAGGGCAGCACCTGGCAACAGCGCTGGGATGCCAGCCCGCTGGGCCGCGGCGAGATCACCGCCGCTGACCTGGGCGCCAACCGGACCGGGCAGAAGTACAGCGTCGGCGTCAGGGCTCTGTTCTGCCTCCGCGTCGTCCAGCCGACGCTGTTGGTGATGAAGAAGCACAACTTCAACGGATTCCCTGACCAGTTCATCGCTGCCCAGAACGACCCCCTGCTGGAGAAGTACGCCACCCAGGTCGCTCACCATGACTTCTCGTGGCCCCACAAACGCGAAGCACTTTTCGACGTGTGCTGCCTGCTCGCGGTCCAGGGCATCGGCTTCGCCGACCTCAGCCCGGCGGCGCTGCTCCACCACGCCCACGCCTCACGCACGGCGAAGGCTGTTCTGCGGCCCGGCAAGAAGGACGCCAACGTGTTCGCCGGGCATGCTGCCTGGAACGTCCTGCACGCCATGGGCCACTTCGCACCCAGCACACCCGCCACCCTGCGTCAGGCCCTGCACCGCGGCCAGCTCACTCTCGAGGAACTCGTCGACCGCCACACCATCCGCAACCAGAGTGTCCGACGGCTCCTGCTCGACTACTTCCACCGCCGCAAGTCCGACACCGACTACGCCTTCCTGGTCCACCTCGTCCGCCACGTCGCCCACCACTTCTGGGCCCGCATCGAGGAGATCAACCCCGAGCAAGCCGATCTAAACATTCCGGCCGACCTCTACAGCTCCTGGCGCCAGCAGATCAGCGTCCGCCACGACGGCAAGCCCCGCATCGGTGTCGACACCATCCTCGAAGGAAGCCCAGGGGGCACCTCAGTTAGTTCGGTCAACGGGGCATCAGGTGTCCCATGCTCCAGATCAGCCCGAAGATGATCAATCGACTCAACGACCTCGAAGCCGATCTCATCACCCGCCGAGCCCGCGCCCAAGCCGAAGGCTGGGCCGGTGAGCTTGAAGGACTCGACCTCACCCTCCAACTCCTACGTGCCAAAAGGGAAGACAGTCAGCGCCGGACAGGACGCCCTCTCGTCGATCTCGAGTTGCCCAGATTTAGCAAGAGGACGAAAGGCCAGTGATGCGTGCTGGACCTCAGGGCGTCTGCCCGCCCGGCTGAATGTTCATAAACAATCAGCTAACGCCGGTGACTTTGAGGTCTCCTGGAGGAAGTAGCAGGGGGTAGGCGAGCAAGTCGAGAAGCTGCGTGAAAGTCATAGTGATCTGCCAGGATTTAATGTCCTGGGCGTTGATGACGCTGATGCACGCCTCGATCGATTGTGGGTCGCCTGTGGCGGCGAGCGCCTCTTCACTATCCAGGGGGAGTGAAGGTTCGACGACAGGAATAATAATGCCTTCGACTCGAACCTGATGAACGGGGTGTCGTTCAAGTGCCTTAAGAAAGCCTCGGACGGGGTCAAGCTCTGATAGTTCACCTGCCGGTAGGTGATCCCGTAGGTACTGGGCGAGATTGGAGTCTTTGACTACTTCGAAATCGAGAGAAGGGAGATCTGGAATCATTCCTGAAAGATACTGGCTGGACAGAACTGCTGCTGCCGAGCGTTCCTCGGATCTGAAGTTGAAAATAGTCGCGGCAAGTAGGCGGCGAGCCCATGCACTTCCAGGCCCTGTAGCTCGGGCCAGGTAGCTTAGGACTCCGAGAGCCGTTAGGAGTCGGGCGTCACGTGCGCTCAGCGCATCTCGTATTGCGTGTTCGACTCGAATACGAGCTTGCTCATGGCGCTGCGCTGCCGAAACCAAACTATGTGCGGCGCGTTGGAGAATATCGATCCGTGGAGGGCGTCCGATTAGCGTAGTCGCATAGTCAACTAGCAGATTATGAAAGCGAGGGTGATGACGGCTGAAATCGTCATCTAGGAGATCTAGCGCCAGCTGCGCTCCAGGAACCAGAAGCATTGTCATAGCGTCCCTGGAATCAAGCGAACGTAGCGCGTTGATCAGGTCGCTGCGCAGGTGCGGACGGTGCGTGAAGATGCCTGCAGCGGCCAGCATCCAGGTGTTACGCCATGAGTAGCTGGCAGCGAGAGATTCGAGTCGCGGGACGATTTCGGCTTCAGGACCGGAGATTAGCGCCCGGGCAGCCATGTATTCCTGAAGGCTGCGTACTTCGAAGCCGATGAAACCCGCATTCGGGGCAACGAGCAAGACAAGCCGGTCGGTTGCTGCTTCCAGCAGATTACCAGCTAGGACCTCGGACTCATCCGGGTCCTCGATTTCCTCGCGCAGTCGCTGTCGGATGTGTTCGCGAAGTTCATCATCTTCGATCACCGCATCCAGTTCCTGCGACTTGGCTGCGCGAATCTGCAGGAGTAGCCCCACATGCTGGTGAAGCCAATCGATGTGGAGCCTATTGTCAGCAAGGAGCTGTCCGGTTACGCCCGGCTTATCAACTTCGCGAGCGTAGATGGTGTCGTAGTAGGCGTCAAAAAGTTCATAGCGGTTTTGCGGTAGTCGGGCGCGTCGCTCCACCAGCAAAGACATGATTGTCACTTGCAGCGGCGAGCGCATTAGGCGGGTGGTGCCATCCTCGGATACAGCTGTTCTGATTCGCTCCAACACAGTGTCGCGCATGTCGGGGTCATCACTATGGCGCGCGGTGGCGAGCCGCTCGGCATAATGCAGTGCATCACTGTCTGACATGGGTACCAAAGTGAGCGCCTCGTAGTCGCCAGAGTGGAACTCGCCTTTGTAGCCCTGCGGGCGCGTCGTTGCAATAACGAGGAGATCCGCATCGATCTGTCGGGTTTCCAGAAGGAAATCAGATATGCGGGACATTACTTCCTCCCGCGCCTGGCGGGAGACCACCTCATCGAGTCCATCCAAGACCAGCAGACACGGCCATGTCCGCAACCAGCGCTTGATGTGGATACCAGTGACTGGCACGGAACTGCGGTGACCTACCCGATCGGCTAGAAAGCGTAGGAGACTCACGTCCTCGCCGCCAAGAATGGCATTGGCGTACTGATTGAGGGCGATACGAATGGGCCACCGGCGGCCCTGGGGCGGGTGCAGCCCGATATCTGCGAAATCGCGACGGAGAGCATGTAGGATTGCGCGAGCCTCAGTGGTGAGCAGATGCTCGCCTTCTTCATCAAGGAGAGCGACGCGATAGACCTGACAGATCAGCTGTCCAAGGGTGCTCTTTCCCTGCCCAGGACCGCCAATCAACACGACATTCCGCGCTTCTGTCGAGGTGTACCGCGACGGACGTAGAACCGTATCACCACGTTCGAGGATATATGCGGCGACACGGGTAGAGTATGAGCTTGGTCCGTCTTGGTAGATGGGGGCCCGTTCCATTTCTGGCCGCGTATCACGCTCTCCAAAGGTGGCGCGCAGATCGACCGCTACCGGACCGAGTCGGATTTTTTGATCGTCTGCCTGAGCTCCAGCCTGACCGAGGCGCACCCACTGATCGGAAAGGAGTTCCCTGCCGGCATGAGCGCGGATCAATTCTGTGGTATCGGCATCCGCGTCACTGACCGTGGTGAGCAAGCGTGAGAGAACATCACCGGGGGTGATGAAGTGGGCGAAGGCCCGACGGACGCCTTCGTGAATGTCTAGAAAGCGACAAATCTCGTCGCCGTGCCACACGGCCCAGCCTTTCAGGGCGACCTTTGACTTGTTGGCGTAGGAAGATATAAGTCGATCAACACGAGCGATTCCGCCGGTCTCAGGCACGGGCGAGAGGGGCACGTTAGTCGTGAAGATCAAATAGTCTGGCAACCGCCCGCGCTTGGAATCAGGGTGGAGCCACGCCTTGAACTCCGCCTCGATCTGGCGCTCAAGCCATTCGGTGCCAGAGCTAACGCCTTGGGAACGTTGCCTGAACTTGGCCTGTACCACCCCATAGCCATCCCAAGACTGCTGCTCGTTGGGGTAAGGAACCTGACCGGTGAACGCCGCCTCCCGACCACCGTCTTTGCCGTCCCCGAAGACTGAAACACCAGAGCCAAGCACGCACTTGGCCAGTGCTTGAGACAGGTGCTCGAACTCTCGCCACCCCAGACGCGTCAGGTCATAGTCCATCGGGTAATCCTGGCACAGCGCGCTGACCTTTAGCTCCGCACTTCACGGGGGTCACTCTTTTGCACAGCCTCCGAGCTTGATCACGGTCCTCAGGTGATCGTGCTTCGGCGGGTTCTGCAACTCGGGCCACTGCGCTGAGCGGTGGCTGAACCGCAACGATCAGTTGATCTTCCCGAATGGATGACCTGCGGAGAAGGGATCTAACACCGGGATGGGCCGGCGCCCGCTCGACCTTCCAACGGCATCGAGCGCCGGGGCACCCGTGCACCAGTGGCACTACCCCGCAGTACGCCGTCACTCAACAGTCGTAGCTCTTGAGCGTCTTCGAGGCACCGGTGGCCGACTTCAGGTAGTCGTTCTCCGACTTCAGACTCTCGTTCTCCGCCGTCGACTCCGCCAACTGCACGACCAGTCCCTCAGCCATGGACAGAAGCCCCTCGTGCTTCGTCTGGAGCTCCTCGTGCTCTTCCTGAAGCCCCTTGTACTTCCAGACGAGGACCCCGATGGTCGTGGCGGCCAGAACGCTGGCGCCGACCCTAACCACGACCCTGGCTTTGCCGAACTTACCTTCGGCTGGCCCGGCACCGTCCCTGCCGATGCAAACGTGGCCCGTCTGGTGCGAGTGCTGTTGAGCCTCGCCGGGATGGTCGCTCTGATACGAGCACGACCCGCATTGGTAACGGTTCATCAGTTAGTCCTCTCCCCAAGGGGGATGAGCTTGCCACAGGTCACGCGCCTCCGACCACGAGCTGGTCGCACCGCTGCTGCAACTGCCTGCAGCGCCGGATGCACGAGGCTCTGCGGTGCTTGGCGCGACCTGCTGACCGGCTTCTTGATGGAAATTCAACTTCCACATCGTCGTCCGCCACATCACTCACAGACCAGGCTCCACCCCATACGAGTGAAGTGCAGATAAGCACCAACTGCTGGCGGGCCGCCGAGGAAGGAGACGAACAGGACAAGGCCGCCTGGTTGAAGACCAAGCGGGCCGAGGAACAGGCCGAATCCGAAGCCTGGTCGCAGCAGTACCGGATGCCTCCCCTGGAGGGGACCGAGCGAGCCGTCGCCTGGGGCGTGCGCTGACGCCACCAGGTCCTGGCCTCCGCCCACACCGCACTGGTCCTCGAAGGCGAGACCAGCGAACCGGAGTGGGAGGAGATCGAGGAAGCCACCCGCACCATCACCCGTGCCGGGTGGTGGATCGATCAACGCTCGTCCGAACCCGACGACCTCACCGAACTGCTCCAGGCAGCCACCGAAGCCGACCGGCCCACCGAGAACCCCCACTTCTGACTGCCCACTGCCTCAGTAGCCACTCCACCAAGAAGTTCAATGCAAGAACGGCCGTGTATTTGACTGGGTCACCCAGCCGAAGAGCCGCACGCCGGATGCCCGAGCGGGAAGCTAACGACTGGGTCGCTCGGGAACCTCGACCTGTCTCAAATTCTCCGCTCCCATTCCCGGCTATGACGACGGCACGGCTCTTGGCCTTCTCGCGCCTCGGGACGAGGTGGCTGCCTCATCCCGAGGCGCAAAAAGGCCTGCCGCATGTGGGACCGCGTATCGGCGTGTAGTTTGTTCAGCTTTCCTCGAAGCCGCTGTCCTCGAACCTCAGCTGGACAGCATTCTCGCGGACGGTTCGCACCTGCTGCTCGGTGAAACCATCAGTGGTCGTTGCGGTGATCTCGATGCGGACCTCGAGCCGGGCGCCGTCGGCAGCCTCAAGGTGCGCGAGGACCTCCTGCTGAATGTTGGCGAAGTCGGCGGCAGGACGGTTGGGGTTGAGAGTCTTGACGCCCCAGAACCTCCGCGCGACCTTCTTGGCCATCGGCTTCGAAGGCTGAGAACCGGTGCCCGGGAGAGGAGTGACGATGCTGGGCTGCGGGGTGCTGTCTTTGCTGCTGCTGGCGTCTTCGGCCGGGCTCTTCGGCTCAGCCGGCGGGGTGGCGACGACCCGTGCACGCTGGGCGACCGCTCGTCCCGGCTGGACGAGGAGCATGTCGTCGGTGACGAAACCGGGCTCGGGCTTGTCACCGTGGATCCACAGGTTCTGGTACTCGTCTGTGGCCTCGTCGTAGCCATCGGCGAGGGCGAAGGCGTCCTGCTGCCACAGGAGGACATCGGCAGCGCTGAGTACGGCCTGCTCAAGCACCTGCCGGTTGGGCAGGCGCTTCAGGTACGGGTACTGGGTGTACCAGGACCACAGGTCACCGAACCGCACGTGCCCCTTGCTCCAGGCGTTGACCAGGGCGCCTTCGAGAGCCATGCGTACGAGCGTGGCCCCGAGCACGGGAGTGATCCAGCCCTTGGCCTTGAGCGCCGCGGTGACGCGCTCGGCAAGGGAACCGCCGTCCTTGGCAACACGGGTGAAGGAGATGGTCGGCTTCTGGCCGGGCAGCTCGGTCGGGATCAGTGCTGCGGTGAAGGCTGCGCGGACGCGGTCGTCGACGGCCGCGTTCAACTGGCGGCCGCGGGTGATGGACTGCTTGCGCTGCTGGGCGCTGAGTTCGAGTTCGTCGGCCTCGTCGGCGATGGACTGCCAGGCCCGGTACTCGCGTACCACTCCGTCGAGCTCGGGGTAGGTCTCGCGATCGGCAGCGACCATGACCAGCATGTTGCGGCGCTGCCGCTGCCCGGTACCGGCCTCCCGCAGAAGACGCTCGGCGAAGTCCGTGGCTGTGGAGGCATCCTTGCCCCAGGTGAACTTCGGGTGCATGACCACGAGCTTGAGGACCTCGGAATCGGGGATGTCCCCGGTGTCGAGGGGTGCAGCATGCACAGCACCGAAGGACGCCTTGGGCGCCTTCCCTGTGGCCCTGATGCGTTCGACGATCGTGGCGTGCACGTCGGCTTCGCTGTAGCCGGCGGCCCGGTCGGCTGCCACTCGGGAGACCGACGCCGCGAGGTCGTACCAGGAGCGGTCGCCGTCTTCGTAGAAGTACGTGGCACGCTGCCCCAGCAGGGCACGGGCGTCACCGATGTGGTTGATGACGTCGCCGGGCACCGCGGTGCCCAGGCGGAGTTGCTGAATGTCCACGCCCTTGTGCGCCGAGCGCAGCGTCGGGACGGTTGCGATGAACACCGACCGGGCGACTCGCCTGGTGAGCGCTCGCTGTCCGAACGACGGACGCTCGCGGTCGATCTGGACCGGGGTGGCACCCTCGCCGTCGACGTCCTTGTCCACGACCGGCTTCCAGTTGTCGTCGAGATACTTGGTGATCTCGCTGAAGACCTGAGTGTCGTGGACGGGCACCGCGCCGGGCGTGATGAGCGGCGTGGTGTCATTGGCGGCCCACAACGAGTTGATGACCACGCTCATAAGACGCAGCACACCGCGGGTGCGCTGGAACTTCGGCAGCGTCGACCAGTCTTCGTAGAGCCGGTCGAACAACTCGGGATGGATCGGGTACGCCGCCCGGATGCGCTGCTCGTACTCGCCGGTGGTCGTCTCACGCGGGAAGAACCCGGTGTTGTCCTGGTAGTACTTCACGTACTGCTTGGCCACCGCGGAGATGTCCGCCAGGGCCACGGCATCGGGTTCTTCGAACAGGCGCCGGCGCACGATCTCGAAGGACTCGATGTTGTTGGCCGGCCGCCAGTCATCGGCGTTGCGACCGATGGTGTGTTGCAGGGTTTCCAGAGCGACGTGCCCGTTGGGGCCACCCACCTCCAGCGCCGAGCCGCCGCCGCCGTTGTCCAGGGAATCGGAGGCGGGAATAGAGACCACGAGCATGACGCCCGGGATGGACTTGGCCATCTCAGTCAGGTGCTGGGCGAAGGTGTGCTGCGTGGCGAAGGATCCGCCAGGCAGGTCGTCGCGCCCCACGAGCTGGCGGGCGTAGGCCACCCACTCGTCGATCAGGATCAGCACGCTCTTGCCGCCGGCGACGACGTCGCGTACGACGGCGTCCAGCGCGTCACCCGGATCGGTGCCGGTCGCATCCGCCAACGCGACACGGTCGAAAGCTTCGCGTCCCCCGAGTTGCCAGACCAGCTCCCCCCAGATCGTGCGCACCTGCGTGCCGTCGTCCTTGACGATCGGCTGGCTCGGGGAAAGCTTCGTGCCCACCAACGTGACCCGCTTCACGTCCAGCGACCTCAGCGGGTCGCCTTCGGCCGTGGGCAGGGAGGCATGCACGACATCCTGCACGGCCTGAGATAGCGCGCTCGTGGCCAGGCCCTCGGAGAACAAA
Organism: Streptomyces sp. NPDC088246; assembly: GCF_044741025.1. Taxonomy (NCBI): domain Bacteria; kingdom Bacillati; phylum Actinomycetota; class Actinomycetes; order Kitasatosporales; family Streptomycetaceae; genus Streptomyces; species Streptomyces sp. NPDC088246. The sequence continues at coordinate 17,787 of NZ_JBIURV010000005.1, read as the reverse complement.
TGGTACAGAGCCAGCATCGAGTGCGTCTTACCGCCACCGAACTGGGTCTGCAGATTTATCACTGGGCTCGCCCCGGCGTCCCCAGAGAGACGCTTGAGCGCACGGGTCAGCAGGTCGGACAGACCGCTGGTGAGATAGGTACGAGAGAAGAACTCAGCCGGGTTCAGATACTCCGGCGCCGCGGTGTGGCCGCGGGCTACCGCGTACAGGTCGGCAGCGAACTCAGCGGCGGAGAACTGCCCACGGATCACGTCGGCGTGCGGCCGGATGACCTCACGCCACGGCTTGATAGTCGTACCAGCCTGCACGCCGGCGACCTTGACCGCCTGCGCCTCTCGCATCAGCCGGTTGCGGGTCTGCTTCTCGAAAACCTCCCGCTGGTGCTCCATGCGCATCTTCGCGACCACATCGGCCTCGTCCCCGGCACCGATCACCGTCAGGAGACGTTCGATCGTGTCCAGCGCACGGTAGGTGTCGTCCGAGGAAAACTTCTGCCCGTGGTGAGCCGCGTTAGCCGTCTCCCGCAGCTCGGAGGCCAACGCGGACTGCGGGCGCGAGAGGTCCTTCTCGAAGACCTTCCATCTCTCCGTCACGATGCGCAGCAGAAACCGCACGTCGTCCCGCGAGTACGTCTTGGCCGTGCCGAACTTCGCCACGTCCTCAGCGGCGATCAGCTCCATCCAGTCCTTGCCGGTCGGAGCCTGCGCAGACATACGCATGTCGACCCACGGCCGCATGCCCTCAAGCAGTTGGTCGAAGCTGCGCAGTACCTTCTCATTGTTCGTCAGCGCCATCAGATCTCCTCCCCAAAGAGCATCTCGGCCACAGCGGCCGGGCGAATCGTGGTCGACGTCGCGGAGACATCGGCCCACGCACCACCGAGCCCATTGAACAGGCCAGCAGTCGAGGAGTCCTGAGACTCCATCAGTTCATACAGGCGGGTGGCCAGACGGTTGACCTCGTCCAGGTCCGCCCTCCCCTTCACCTCGGCCATGAGCCTGGCGGCCTCCTCGCGCCCCTCGGTCGCGTACGCGCGCGCCAGGTGGCAGGTGACCTCCCACAGTGACAGCCGGTCGTCGTGCGCCGGATTCCACCGAGGGTCGAGATCCTGAGGCTTGATCAGCGCGACCTTGCCGGCGCCGGAGGTGAGGGTTCCGCCGCGGGCGATGCCGTCGACAGACAGGCCCAGCGGCACGGCCAGCGACTCGGCGTCACCGTAGGGGCGCGTGTCCCAGCCATAGGAACGGAACCAGTCCAGGCAGAACCGGGTGTCGGCGTCCAGTTCGGCGTCATGCTCGTTCTGCAAGGAGTCGAATGTCTGGTTGATCAGCGCTAGCGCGGTCTTCACGGACATGGTGGAGCCGTCGTCCTCCAGCACCCGGGAGAAGCGCGAGAACACTGCCATGCCTGGACCCAAGATCGTCTGACGCAAGTCCGCCGGGGCGATTGCACCCTCACGAATCCGTGGAAGAGACTCGTCTAGTTCAATATGCAATGCAGCGAGAAACCCGGTGCGATCCGTGGCCGGGGCAGCTTCCTGGCGGGGGCGCAGAGCTAGAACGATAGAGGAGGCGAGGGCGTTGGACCCGACATCGCGCATGCGGCCGGTTCGTTCAGAGCGGATCGGCCAGGTCGCAGTGATGGTCCAGCCGCTGCGCACCATACCCTCCAGGAACGTCGACCACCCAGTGGAAGCGACACCGTCCTTTTCCAACTCGGCTTGCTTAAAGGCGTAGATTACGCTGATAGGGTAGTCCGTTGATGCCGACTGCCGAGTGCGAGCGAAGACACGCTGGAATCCCTCCTCAAAAAACTTCTCAGCACTCTTTGGACCCCCTTGCCGGAAGGGATTAGCGATGAGTTCTTCGGCCTTGGGGACAAGCATCGTGGCGAACAGGTCTGGGTGAATTGTGCGCAAGGCTCGACGGAGCCAGACATAGAAGAAGTCGGATAGATCAGCGTAGCCGATATTGTCGTAATATGGCGGGTCAGTGGCAACCAGAAGACCTGAATAGTCACGGCTAGCGGCATCTGCTTGACGTACCTCACCGCTAAGCTGGCCAGACATGTTCTCTAGCGCATCGGCCTGCGTTTCGGTGGCGATCGAGAGATCGCCTGCGGCACGGGCGAATGGCGATACTTCGACGAAGTCCCATGCCATTGGAATTGCCTGACGGGCGAAGAGATTTCGTGTCTGGTCACGGCTGCTCGACCATGTGGCGATCGAGTTGTTGAGGTCAGTTGTCCGACTTAGCGCCATACCGAGGTAAGTCGCTACCGCATCGGCGTACGCCTCGGCATCCAACCCACCGTCGTTCAAACGCTTGCCGTGAGCGAGGCCGGAGGCGAGGGCATCTGTGAGCGCTTTCTCCCGCGCTTCAGTGACGAGATCGCTGAGCGTAGTTAGCGCGGTCAGTTGCCGGTGTGTGAAAAGGTCAGTCCACTCGGTCAGCCCGTAGCCCTGGACACGGAACCCAAGTGCGGCATCAGGGAGGGCTCCACGCGGCGAGCTGGCTGGGAACGAAACGTCGGCGGCCTGAACGTGCTCGGAGGTGGGAGGCAAGTAGATGCGTCTGCGTTGGCTCTCCGCCACCACAGCCATCAGCTGGGGTGAGATCCGCGAACCCTTGCCCTCGGCACGGACATAAGCCAGTTCGGCGGTGGTTCCACAGGCAATGCAGATTGCGCCATTCCTGCTGACTGTTCCGTCGTTTGCCTTCGTCGGCGCCTGCTTCGGGTCGTGCCCGATAGCAAACTCGACCCTCCGCCCGCCAGACGCCTCCACGTCGTCGACTACGGTCGGGACGACGTAGGCCTCCTTACCCTTCTTCTTACCGAGCCACCAGGAGCGCACCAACGGCATACGGATCCCGCAAGCTGGGTTTGGGCAGACCGTGGTGCGTGCCCAGATCCACGCGATGACGGTGGATTCGGTGTTCTTCCCAGTGGGTTCGCCGTTCTGCCGCAGCACTGGGATCTGCGCCTTGGGGTACAGGTCTCCAATGCGCTCTTGGGCGCGGTCGCGCATCCACGCGCCGTAACGCCGCACGTCCTCCGCCAGGCCGGTGGCCCGAGGCCAAGCCCCCAACCGACTCTCCGCGGCCCCTGGGAATACGGGCGGCTGACCCGCAAACTTCGGCGGAATCTCGATGAGGGCCTTGTTGATCAGTACGGGCACCGGGTTGAGATCGCTGGCGTGAGCCTCCAGGCCCAGGCGCTGCGCTTCCAACGGGATCGTGCCGCCGCCCGCGAACGGGTCTAGGATCGCCGGCGGGTTCCCTCCCGTGCTCTTGAGGATCTCCTCGCGGGCTTCTCGATACAGGCCTTCGTCGTTGATGTTTTCCCAGACCACCAGCCGTCGGATGATCCCGTGCAGGCGTTCGCGCTCCGCTTTCTGCTCCACTTCGGAGGGAAACAGCTCGGGATGCGAAGACGGGTCGTCGACGAGCTGGGCGAACAGCACTGCCCGCGCCGCTGCCAGGGGGCGGCGGGCCCACCACAGGTGCAGCGTGGAGGGATGTCCGTGTCGGATCGACTTCTCGCGGGCCGACTCGGCGTTGATGTCCTCCAGCGGGAGGGAGACCTCGATGAGCTTGCGTCGAGGGACAGAACCTGACGGCGTTCCGGGCTGCACTGCGGTGTTCACCTACTCAATTTAGATTCCGAGGCGCTCGAACCGTGCCTCGGGTGGCAGTCGAGCGGATGAAAGCGTGTGGATCTTGTGCGTCAGAGAGGCTCTACACCGCGCTCCCACTCGGCCTTCCACCTGCGGCGCAGGTCGTCGACGTACTTGTCTAGGACGAGGTCGGCGAAGGGGTTGAGCACGTAGCGGACCTGGTCATTGGAGCCGTCGGGGGTGTCGGGGTCGACAGCGACCAGGGCGAGCCGGTACTCGGGCTCGGCATTCTTGGCGTAGCCGACCTCGCTGGTGGTGACGGTGAAGTTGTCAGCGCCCAGCACTCGCCCCTTCACCTCGATGAAGACCAGGTGGCCGTTGGGCTTGAGGGAACGGATATCGAAGCCCTTGTTAGAGTGCGCCATCTCCTCAGGTTCCCGACCGAGCCGGCGTTCGGCAGCCAGTACGGCATCGACGGCGCGACGCTCGGTGACGGTGGTGTCCAGCGCGAAGCTGCCGGGTGTCGGCTGTTCGCCGGCGGCTCTCGGGATGACCGTGGCAGGCAGGACGAGCGCGGCGCTGATGATCTGTGGCGGGTGCACGTTGACCTGGGTTTCGAGGTCGAGCTCGCCTTGACGGTGATCGAGCCGGGCCTCAAGTGATCGGGCGCGGTCACGTGCGGTGGCCGGCGACATGCGGATCTTCTTGCCGGCCGCTTGGGCCTCGGCGAGCTTGATCGACTCGCCGTCCCAGTAGTTCATCTGCGCCAGCAGCCGCTGACGTACAAGTTTGCGTGTGCGCTCGACGGCCGGGACGACGCGAGCGGCGACGTCGGCGCGGTGCTCGGGGAGACCGTGCTGGATCGCCCAGCTCTGGGCGATCTTCTCCACGCCTTCGGCTAGCCACGCGTTGGAGAGTTCGGAGTTGACGGCAAGGGCCAGTGCAGTGTGCTGCTCAAGGTTCAGACCTGCGGGCAGGGACAGGTCGAGGTACGGGGCGGGGCCTGCCGGCTGTGCGGTTCCGTCCGGCAGCACGGAGACGTACTCGAACCTCTTACTGATCGCGGTGCCGCGCCCGTCCGAGAGCTCTTCCAGGAGGGCGAACACGAGCTGGGGGGTGGTGATGCTCCGGTCCAGGAAGGTGGCTCCGCGGGTCAGGGCGTCGCCGTACCTGTTCAGGATCTCGGTGATGATCGCGTCCATCAGCGGATGACCGGGCGCTACGAGCTCGGCGACCGGTCGGCCGGGTATCACCACGGTCGAGGGCTCGAAGGTGATGCGTGCGTAGCGCGGACTGACTGTACGCCGACCTTCGCGCAGAACAGCGGGCACTTGGGTCAGCTCGAACCGGTCCTTCTCCCGCTTGGACGCCCGCCCGCCTAGGGCACGCAGGGACTCCATGACGAATGCCTGCACGAAATGGGGCTGCATGCGCCGGGCGCGGGCCTCGTCCATCTTTCGACGCAGTTCGGCCAGCTCTTCCAGCCCGATGTCCGGGGTGGCCAGGGCACGTTCCTTGATCAGCTCCTGCAGCCCGTCGGCCACAGAATTGTCGATGACCTGGTCCAGGTAGGCCCGGACCTCCGGCTGCTCGCCGTAGCGGATGGCTCGCATGAGCAGGTCGCGCAGCGGCTCGTCCGCGAAGGCGTTCTCCCCCAGGACGTCGAAGACCTTGCCGCCGTAGGCACGGCGCTGCTGCTCGATCTTGGTCAGCAGGCGCTGGAAGACCTGACCTTCTCTGGTCTGGGAGGCCACGAGGTTCCACAGTCGGCAGACCTCGCGCTGGCCGATCCGGTGAATACGCCCGAAGCGCTGCTCGATCCGGTTGGGGTTCCAGGGGAGGTCGTAGTTGACCATCAGGTGCGCGGCCTGAAGATTCAGTCCTTCGCCCGCGGCATCGGTGGCGATCAGGACGTGGCAGCGCGGGTCGTTGGTGAACTTGGTGCGGATCTCCCGACGCGCCTGTCGCGCGGTGCCGCCGTGGATCATGCGCACGGCATCCCCGTCGCCACCCAGCAGGGTGGTGATGCGGCCTGCGAGGTAGTCGAGGGTATCGCGGTGCTCGGTGAAGATGATGATCTTGCGCGGGATGTGGTGGGCGCCGCTCAGGCCATCCTCGCGGGTCTTGAGAACGAGGGAACGCAGCTCCTGCCACTTGCGGTCCTCACCCGAGGCACGCACCTGCTGGGCGATCTCCTCCAGACGTGCCAGGACTGCGAGCTCGGCGTCCAGCTCGGCTGCGGTGCGCGCGGCCGTGGCGGCGTCCAGGACCTCGCTCTCCAGCTGCTCCAGCTCGGCGGCTCCCAGCTCGTCGGAGTCGAAGTCGTCCGGGTCGAACGACAGCGTCTCGGACGGGGGAACGAACGGGCCCGCCAGCGTCTGCTCACGGTGGGTGCGCAGCCGGGCGATGCGGCGCCGGATCGACTGGTAGATCGCCTCAGGACTGGATGCGAGACGCCGCTGCATGACCGTGAGCGCGAAGCCGACCGTGCGCCGCTTGCCGTCGGCCTGCTCGGCCCTGTTCATCTCCGTGCGTACGTACTCGGTGACCTCTTCGTACAGGAGCATCTCCTGCGGGGACAGGGTGTACTCGACTGTCTCAGCCACCCGCTCGGGGAAGAGCGGCTTGCCCTCGAAGGTGAGCAGGTCCTCCTTGATCATCCGGCGCATCAGTCCGGTGGTGTCGGTGGAGTGCACGCCCTGGCGGTACTGGCCGTCGTACCGGTCGGGGTCCAGCAGGGCGAGGAAGGTCTGGAAGTTGGCTTCCGACCCGGAGTGCGGTGTCGCGGTCATGAGCAGGAAGTGCCGGGTGATCTTGCCGAGCAGCTGGCCCAGTTCGTAGCGGCGCGTGCGCTTGAGTTCGTTTCCGAACCAGGAGGCGCTCATGCGGTGGGCCTCGTCCACGACGATGAGGTCCCATTCCGACTCGGCGAGTATGGACTGCCACTCCTCGTTGCGGGCTAGCTGGTCCATGCGCGCGATCAGCATCGGGTTGTGCCTGAACGGGTCGCCGTCACGGTCCGCCTCAGCGAGGTCGCGTGTCAAGATCGCCATCTCGATCCCGAACTTCTCTGCGAGTTCGGCCTGCCACTGCTCGACCAGCCCGCCCGGGGCGACGATCAGACAACGCTGCACATCGCCGCGCAGCAGCAGCTCCTTGAGGTACAGGCCAGCCATGATCGTCTTACCGGCGCCCGGATCGTCCGCGAGCAGAAAGCGCAGAGAGCCGGACTGGCCCAGCATGGACCCGTAGACGGCTCGGATCTGGTGGGGCAGCGGGTCGATGTCGCTGGTCTCGACCGCCAGCATCGGGTCCGACAGGCCCGCGTGCCGCATGCGCAGTGCCTCGGCGGCCAGACGGAACTGTCCGGGGTCGGCGTCGAACGACCACCGGGATCTCGGCGCCTCTGGTCGCAGCGAAGCAATGTCACTGGGGAAGAGCACTTGATCGGACAAATGCCCGAGATCGTCCCGGATGGTGACTTGCAGGGCATGACCGATCTCAGTGACAGCCACGACAGTAACCGTCCCTGAAGACAGCCCGGTCAGGCGAATGCCGGGCTTGATGTCGTCGGCGCGCATGAGCCCCTTCGCTATGACCAGGCGCCGATCAGCCTCGGCATGCTAATCGTAACCAGTTCGCGGCTTTTACCGGCCGCTAACCGGCGAACTGCCGATGGGTGGCCATACGCAAGCAGACCCGGGCTCGACATCGTCGCGACCGTCATCCGCCGGGACGGCCGCTGGGCCGCTTACACAGCGACGTCTACTTCGCCCGCGCCGCCTGTGCGAACTTCACCTACGACCACGGCTCCGCCGCCCCGGGGGTGAGCGGCGGCATCTACCAGTGATCTCCGGCCGCGCCAAATCGCGGATTCTGCGGATCCTCTCTCCCTGACAGCCCGAACACCGGGGCTCCTGTTCGCCACTCCCCTTTGAGGAAGACGCCGTGATCCCCCACCTGCAGAGCGCCAGCAACACCGCCGGGCCTGTTCGCGTACCTGTACGCCGGGCGAACGCGGTAAGCAGACGAGCACCCCGTCGCCGCGTGCTCCCCGCACCCGATAGCCCCGACCGCCGATGTGTGCCTTCTTCGATGATCAGCAGAAGAGCGCCGCGCGCCCCGCCCCCATCACTCGCCTGCGCTCACTCCCAGGACTCACCATGCCCGCACCGCGTACCAGCGCGCCCTCGACCACCACCAGGTCGGACGCGCTCCTCTATCTCCTCTTCTATCTCCTCTTCGGCCTGATCGGCATCGCGCTCGCCTTCGGTTCGCTGGCCTGGCTGACCGGCAACCTCAGCAACTCCCTCGTCGGAGCGGGGCCTTGGACCCCATACGCGGCCACCGACGCAGTGCTGCACCCCGAGGTGCTGTGGCCGCACCTGAGCCCCACCGCCCTGTTCGTCAGTGCGCGGATCATCCCCGGCCTGCTGACCGTGTGTCTCGCCGTCCTCGGCCTGGTGGTGTGGATGCGGCTGCGCGGCGGTGCAAGGAACGGTCTCGCGCGGAAGGCCGATCTCGCCCCGCTGCTGGACAAGGAGATCACCGCCAAGGCCAGGAGCCTGCGGCCGTCCCTGAGCGGCCGGGGGTGCAAAAGAGGTCGCTCCGGCTGACCGCGGCATCCTGCTCGGTGGCCTCTCCCCGGGGCGTGCCGATGTCCGTGCGTCCTGGGAGGACGTGATCGTCGCGATCATGGCCCCGCGCTCCGGCAAGACCTCCGGGCTAGCGATCCCCGCGATTCTCGCGGCTCCCGGTCCGGTGCTGCTGACGTCGAACAAGGCGGCGAACGATGCCTTCACCGCGACGGTCGACGCCCGTGCCGAGGTCGGCACGGTCTGGACCCTGGACCCGCAGCAGATCGCCCACCATCCGCGCGAGATGTGGTGGGACATCCTGGCCGACGCCCGCGACCTGGCCGGGGCGAAGCGTCTTGCCGGGCACTTCGTCGCCGCCAGCGTGGACGAGTCGAACGGCTCCGACTTCTGGTCCACCGCCGCGTCCAACACGCTCGGCGCACTGTTCCTCGCCGCCGCCGGCCACCGGCGGCCGATCACCGATGTCCTGGCCTGGCTCGCCTCCCCCGCCGACCGGACCCCGGTCGACCTCCTCACCGACGCCGGCCACGACGCGGTCGCCGCCCAACTCCAGGGCACCGTCTCCGGCGCCACCGAGACCCGCGACGGCATTTACGAGACGGCGCGGCAGTACGCGAGCTGCCTGCTCGACCCGGACGTCGCCGCCTGGGTCACCCCCGCCAAGGACCTCCCCGAGTTCAAGCCCTTCGCCTTCGCCACCTCCCGCGACACGTTGTATCTCCTCAGCAAGGACGGTGGCGGCAGCGCGTCCGCGATCATCGCCGCGGCGGCCGACGCCGTGATGCGGGCGGCCGTCATCGTCGCCGAGCGCTCCGGCGGACGGCTCGACCCACCCGCCCTGTGCGTCCTCGACGAAGCCGCGAACGTCTGCAAAATCTCCGACCTCCCCGACCTCTACAGCCACTTGGGCAGCCGGGGTGTCATCCCGATGACGATCCTGCAGTCCTACCGGCAGGGCCAGCGGTGCTGGGGCGAGGCCGGCATGGACGCCCTCTGGTCCGCCGCCACCATCAAGATCATCGGATCGGGCATCGATGACGCCGACTTCGCCGACCGGCTCAGCCGGCAGGTCGGCGACCACGACGTGCAGACCACTTCGGTTTCCACCAGCGACGGCGGCAAGTCCACCTCTATCAGCATGCGCACCCAGCGGATCCTGCCGCCCGACGCGATCCGTGCCCTGCCCAAGGGCAAGGCGCTGCTCCTGGCGACGGGTATCCGGGTGGCGATGCTCGATCTGCGGCCTTGGTACAAGGAGCCGTCCGCGAAGGTGGTCGGCCGCGTGGCGACCCTCTGCAAGCACCTGGCAGGCATCACGGCCGCCTACGCCGTACTGACCTTCGTGTATGACGTTGCACAGGAGCAGGCCACCTCGCTCCGCGGATCACGTCCGCGCATCGCCGTCCCTCTTGCCGCCGGAGTCGGTCTGACCCTGCTGTTCTTCGCCGCTCCGCAGCCCGGGGAAGCCACCGACCTTCTCACCGACTTCGCCGACGACTGGCGTATAGCCGTCTACGGCGTCATCTGGTCCAGCTACCTCGGTACGGCCCTCGTCAGTGCCACTCGACTGTGCTGGCGATGGGGTCGCCTTCCGGGATCCGGCCTCCTGGGGCGCGGACTTCGAATCACCGGCATGGGGACGGCGCTGGGGATCCTCTACGCGGGGCACCGCGTCCTGGCCTTGACGCTTCGTTACTTCGGCTTGACGTCGCTATCTCCTCGGACTGATGAAAACGTCAGCAGCGCCCTCTTGTTCGGGGCTTTGGTCTTCATCCTCGCCGGAAGTACCTTGCCGGTCGTCCGTCGGCTCCACCAATGGGGCCGCGCCCATCTCGCTCTCACCCGGCTCTACCCCCTCTGGCTTGAGCTCACTTCCGCTGTCCCTTCAGTTCGTCTCGATCCACCGCGCAGCAGACGAGCGGATGCTCTTCTTTTCCGCCACACACGCGGTCGTCTGTATCGACGGGGGATAGAAATCCGAGACGCGATTCTGGATCTCGGGGACCATGCCTCCCCGACGCTACGGTCCGAGGCCGCAAGATACGTCGTGGAGAAGGGCCTCATAGGCGCCCAGGCCGAGATATATGCCGAGGCGTGCTGGATCGCCAGAGCGAAGAAGGCGCGGGAAAACGGAGACGCCCGCGTGGGTGAGCACACAGCCCCGGCCAGTGGCGGCAAGGACCTTCACAGCGAAGTCGAAGCTTTGAGGCACCTGGCAACAGCCTACGAATCAGCACTTGTTCGAGAATTCTCCTCCGCCCGGAGTTCAGGATGAAAATCACTTCAACTCGCCTGGCCCGCATAGTCACCGACGCCCTTGCGCCGGCTTACCTCGTGATAGCCATCCTGCTGATCATCGGCTGGCACAGCACGCGAAGCCCCGAAGGGCTGGCTTGGGGGCTCCTTGCCGCATTGTTCTGCGGCGGAATTCCCTTCGCCATCATCCTGTTCGGCGTGAAACGCGGGTCCTGGACGGACAAGCACGTCAAGGTCCGCTCCCAGCGTGCCGTCCCACTCTCGGCGACCATGGTCTCCGTGCTCGTCGGCATCCTGATCCAGGTCGTCTTCGACGCTCCCCGTGAGCTCTTCGCTCTGGTCATCGCCATGCTCGTCGGCCTGGCGGCCACCATGGTGGTCACCGTCTGGTGGAAGGTGTCGGTGCACACCGCCGTCGCCGGTGGAGTGGCCACGATCCTGGCACTCGCCTTCGGTCCGCCCATGGCCGGCCTCGCTGTTGTCGTCGCCGCCATCGGCTGGTCCCGCGTCCAGCTCCGGGACCACACCATCGCGCAGACCATCGTCGGTGCTCTGCTGGGCGGAACTGCCGCTGCCGTGACGTTCGGGCTCCTCAGGTAGTGCGCTTTCGGTGAGCGGCCCAGCTCATACAACTCGACAAGTACGAGGTGCGGCATCACGCCGCTGGCACAGGCCCGATTCGCCGCCGCGCTGACGCCGGCGGTGCGTCGGCGAGTGCCCTGGTCAGAGGATTCCCTTCCACGTCCACGGCCGCGGACCGGATCGACCGCGCAGACAGTCGATCCGGTACTGCGCTTGGCTGATCCATTCTTCGTTGCCGGCTGCATGCTGGGCCGCGTACGTCGCCATCCGCAGCTCTCGGGCGCGCGCGAGGATGGGATAGCCCTCCCACGCCGTGACGTCGTGCCCGTAAGCCGCACAGAACTGGTCGTACTCGCGCATGGTGACCGCGCCCGTGGTCTTCGCGCGCACTGCGGTGGATACGAGATCCCACTCCGGAGGCCCCACGGAGAAGCGCTCCAGGTCCATCATCAGGACCCCGTCGGCCGTGCGGACGAAGTTGCCGGGCCAGGCGTCGCCGTGCACGGCCCGGTCGGGGAGGCCGGCCGGCCGCTCGGTCCAGGCCGCTTCGAGGTCGCGGTGGAGTCCGTGCAGCCACTCTCTGTCGTCGTCGCGGATCGTGGTGGCCGCTTGCAGCCGTTCTCCGACCCGGACGAACGGATCGAGATACCCCAGCTCAATGTCTGGCATGGGCAAGGAGTGGAGCCGCGCCAGGAGTTGGGCGACTTCTTGAACGGAGCCGTGCTCCTGCGATGGAAGTTCCACCCAGAAGGTCACTGGCCTACCGCCCACCTCGACCGGCTGCTCCACGTCGACCAGGCGAACAGCCGCGACGTTCTCCTGAGCGAGCCAACGTGCGACGCGCACCTCACGGGCCGCCGCAGCGCTCTGACCCGCCCGCGATATCCGTACGATCACCCGCCTGCCCGGTAGCCGCCATATCTGGTTCTCGGCCAGACGTAGGGGTTCTGCCCCGGCGGAGTCCAGTCCGACCGCGGAACATGCCTGCTCCAGGACGTGACGCGCAGGCGCGGCTGCCGCAGAAGTCATGCGGAAACCGTAGCGGCGATCCGCTCGCGCAGCCCCGAAACCTCTTGGACCGTCCGATGCTTCGAGGCGAAACGGCCGAGCTGTCGTAGGTCGTCGGCGGCGCGCCGGGAGGTGAGCCGGCCTACCTCGTCCAGGGCCTCGTGGCCGAGTGCCGCCGCCTGGCGGGGGTCGCCTTTGGCCATGATCAGGGAGGCCAGTTTGGTGCGCGAGATCGCACGGGACCGCTTGTAGGCGTCGGTGTGTCCCTTCACCGCTGTGCCGAATCGGCGGGCTGCCCTGCCCGGGTCCTGTCCAGCAAGGATGGCGAGATCAAACAGGGCATGCGCTGTGTCCCCGTTGTGCTGCGCCTCGTCGTAGTAGGCCATCCACGGTGAGTCGTCGGCAGGCCGGGCCCGGGTGAACGCTTCATCCGCGGCGCCGACGGCTGCCATGGTGTCGCGCACGTTACCCATTTTCCCGAAAGCCCTGGCCCGTGCCGTGTGAAGCATCGCCTGTTCCGTCGCGGACAACCGGTCGGCGCGCACGAGCCCCTTCTCGGCGTAGGTGAGGCCGTCGTCGGGGGCTCCGATCCATACGGCCTGCCGTGCGAGGAACGAGTACGTCTTGGCTCGTAGATGCCAATCGCCAGCCTCCTCGGCGCAGTCTGCTGCGAACCGGAACGTCTGGGTGGCTTCATCGTGGTGGTAGGCATCAAACGCAGAGGCGCCCACCACGATGCCGAGTCGCGATACGGAGGCGAACAGTTCGGTTCGCAGGTGCTCGGGGTACTGGGCCTGCAGCAGGCCAGCCGACCACTGCATCGCTCGACTGGCCACGTCACGCACCATGCCACCGCCGCCGAGCTCGTTGTCCATGCCGCTGATAGCGGTGGCTGCGGCCAAGACCTGGTCAATGTGGCCGGGGTTGACGTTTGCCGGGAGAGACAGCTCGGCGGGGGCGAAAACCTCGGTGAAGTCGAGGGGGGCGATGGCGGCGAGGCCACCGATCTGGAGGAACGAGCGTCGAATCACGGGCTCATGGCTCCCAGGGCGAAGAGTTGGATCGTCTCTGCCCAGGATGCGGCTTGTCGGAGCCTGAACGGGCCGCTGCCCCCTGCCCGTTGAAGTTTTATCGGCATCAGCCCGCTTTTTGTCGGCATCGCGGTTGCCGAAGACCATCGGCCACGCGCGGTCGAACAGTCCGCCTGTGCGGAGGACGTCATCGAGCCGTTGAGTCACGTCGCGACGGCAGCTTGGGTACTTACCCTTCTCGATCGACAAGATCATGTCGTCGCTGACCTGCACCAACCGTCCCAGCTCCTTGGCCGACAGCCCTTGCTCCAGGCGCAGCCTGCGCAGCTCGTTCCCGAACCACTCCTGGGCGGAGGCACCCGGATCGAGCTGCTTCATTGGCTGCGGCATGTTCTGTCCCCGAAGTCGTTGATGCCGAACTCTTCATCTGTCGGCATCAGGCTCTGCACGCTCTCGGTGCGCTCTGCCTAAATGGTTGCTGATCGGTTCCATTCCAGTACACACCGCAACCCACCCCTGCTGAAGGGGTTCTGGCAGAACGGAGGAAGCAGCGATGGAACTACTCGTCGACACCCGTGATCGGGAGGCTTCTGTTCGAGCCACGTCCAGAAGCGTGGGCGGCCAACTCGACATGAGTTTCGAAGTTCGGGCCGAAGATCTGGTAACCGTCAGGGACATCGTCGCGGCGCACCTTTGCTGGTGGCGCATCGACAACGGCACCGCGCACCGCATGCTGACCGTGGTCAACGAACTGATCACCAACGTCTTGCAGCACACGGCGGCGGACGCCGACGGACGCCGGATGGCCAGCCTGCTCCTCCAGAAGGTGCCGGACGGTGTCACCGCCATCGTCCGCGACCAGGACCCTTGCCCGCCTGTATACGCGTCTCCGGACACTCTGGCCGAAGAGGGGCGCGGTCTGATGCTGCTGCGCGCCTTGGCCGACGACACGTCCGTATCCGTGTCCCCAGCGGGCAAGGACGTGTGGGTCTTCATAGGGCCCCCGGAAGCCCCCAAGCACTTCTAACCCCCACGGCCGGCGCTTGGCCCTCCCCCAGGAGTTCCGATGTCCCTCACCGCTCTGGTTCCGGAGAACGACGTGGTTCCTCCGCCGGCCGACGAGCCCAGCACTGCGCGGTGGACACCTCCACTCGACGCAGAGGGCTTGAGGTCCGTCCTGGAGCGGATCAAGGACTGGAAGCCGCTCGATGTCGAGGAAGTCTTTGACGACCTCGACATGGCAATCGGCAATCAGCCGCCGCCGGTCACGACGACCGGCGCCTTGGTCGACCGCCTCCGCGGCCACTTGAAGCAGCTCAGCGACATCGCCGTCGCGGACGAGCAGTTTCCGCCCACCCGGGTGATGGTCCAGCTCGTTGAACGAGGTCTCCCCTTGAGGGGCGAGCGAACGCCGGCCGCACACCAGCAGGCTGTCGGCCTTGCTCGTCGCCTGGCCTTCGTGACCTCCGGCCTGGTCGAAGAGCTGATCGAAGCCCGCTACATCACGGAGGCGGAGTGATGCACAACCCCAGCGCTGTCAGACACCCGCCCGTGACCGCCACGGCGGCAGCCCTTCCGCGAGACGCGTACGACTTCGACTATTACGAGCGACGAATCTCCGACACCTGGCTCTTGGAGAAGAGCGTCGCTGTGCGCACCCTGCGTATGCCCTTCCTCGCGGTCCCCGTCGGGGGCACGCGGCGAGGCGGGTACTACCCGGTGTCGTGCTTCTGCTTCGGGCTCAAGGTCCGTGACCTCCTTCTTGAGCAGCCCGGCTTCCCCAACCCCCGCTTGCGGTTGCCGTCCTGTCCGGACACCGGCCCCGTTGTCGAGTGGGGCGAGAAGCCACCGATGCTCTGCGGCGACCGCAGCATCACCACCCTTGGCCGCTTCTACGGCTACAGCGAAGCAGCCATCGCCGACTTCATGCCGCGGCACCACACGACTCCCTCTTCGGCAATCTCCGTTCCGTGCTCCCCCACGGCACCGTAACTCGCCGAAGAGGGCCCAATTTCCCACCCGAGAGGACGAGCACCATGTGTGCGCACAACCCGCCGTGCCCCACGGCTGAGGCGGCCTCGCGCCCCGTCACGCACCGCCCTGAGCAGGGCTGGAGCTTGCTGTGCAACGGGGTGCTTCTCTTTGACACTGGCGAACTCCTCTCCGACGGCCGTGTGGTCGCCCCGCACCGGTCCATCGACAGCGCGAGGGCAGCAGCGTGAAGCGGACCAGCGCAGCGCCGAGGCTCGTCCCGTACATCACCTCGCGAGAGGGCGAGTACGGCGGGCTGGAGTCGGAACTCACGCTGAGCATGAACGCCTTCGGCTCCGTGCGTCTCGCCTACCACGACGAGACACCGGCCGACCGTGGCCCGCGCGGTGAGCTGTGGGCGCGGTGCTCCCAGTCGCTCAACGCTGCTGGGATGCCTACGGGCAAGCCGCAGTGGCGCTTGGTCAACCCCGCCCGGCAGCTGGCGGCTATGCAGCAGCTTCGGTGCCAGATCGGCTTCTGCTCGGCCGAGACCGACCGGGGGTACGTCTTCCTGGCCGGAACGGAGGAAGACCCGGCTCACCGCCCCGATGAGCCGGTGAGGACGGCCCAGCCTCTGGTGTGCCTGAAGCATGTGCGGACCGCGATCGAACTGTGCCCGCACCTCCGGAAGGGGCACGTCGCCTTCGTCGCGCGGGCGACATCGGTCTGGGGCGTCATCGGCTCCCGGTACCGCCTCACAGCAACCGGACTCGAGCCGCTTCCTACCAAGGACAACGATGCGCCCGTGGCGTACGGGCACCCCCAGTTGGGCTGGTTCCCGGCGAGCCAACTCGTACGCGAACTGCGGGACTACGAGGTCGTCAATCTGGACAATCTTGTGCCCGCCGCATAGACGGCCGCCAGGCGGTCCTGAGAGGTACGGACGGGATTGCCGGGCAGCTCACCACCGGCGCTGGAACCCTCGCGCGCCGTCCGGCACGACACCGCCGCCCCTTGGGCGGTCCGACGAGAACGGAGAGCGTTCGCCGATAGCCTCCCGGCCCTCCGGCACGCGGTGCCGGCCTACCTCCCCCCAGCACGTACGACCGAAGGAAGTCCATGACGAACACGACCGTCGATCCCGACGAGGCGACCCGCCTGCGGAACAAGGTGGTGGACGAGCTGCGCGCGGACGGCAACATCTCCTCCCCGGAGATCGAAGCGGCCATGCGCAAGGTGCCCCGGCACGAGTTCACCCCCAACACTCCGCTGGACAAGGCGTACGACACGTACGCCGCCGTGATCACCAAGACGGATGAGCACGGCGTGCAGCTCAGCTCCGTCTCCGCCCCTCAGATCCAGGCCATGATGCTGGAGCAGGCCCAGGTGAAACCCGGGATGCGAGTGCTGGAGATCGGTTCGGGCGGGCTGAACGCTGCCTACCTCGCCGAACTCGTCGGCCAGGACGGTGAAGTCGTCACCGTGGACATCGACCCCGTCGTCACCGGACGCGCGCGCCGTCTCCTGGACGAGCACGGTTACGGCCGCGTCCACGTCGTCACCGCCGACGCGGCCGAGCCCATCCCTGGCCTCGGTGAGGTCGATGTCGTGATGGTGACCGCCGGGGCCTGGGACATCTCTCCGGCGTGGACCGCGCAGCTCAGGCAGGGCGGCCGGCTCGTGGTGCCGTTGCGGATGCGGGGCTTGACCCGGTCGGTCGCCTTCACCCAGGTCACAGGCGAGCATGGCAGCTACCTGGAGAGCGAGTCGGCGCGAATCTGCGGCTTCGTACCGATGCAGGGCTCGACCGCCCACCGGGAAGAACTCCTCCTGGTCAACGGCACCCCGGAGATCGGGCTCAAGTTCGATGACGGCCTGCCAGCCGACCCGCACCGGCTGGACAACGCCGTCACGACACCGCGCCACGAACTGTGGACCGGCGTCACCGTTCGTATCCAAGAACTCATCGACACCCTCCAGATGGCCATGGCGATCAGCCTGCCGGGTTTCTGCACGATGGCCGTCGATGACGACCTGGACACGGGTCTGGTCGCTCCCGTGAACAAGCGGTTCGCCCTCGCTGCCGTCGAGGACGACACCTTCGCCTATCTCGTCACCCGCCGCACCGAGGACAGCAAACACATCGAGTACGGCGTGCACGCCCTCGGTCCGAACGCGAAGCAGCTCGCCGACAAGATCGCCGACGTGCTGCGCGACTGGGAGGCCAACCGGCGCGGCGGCCCCAGCCCGGTCATCCGGGTCTATCCGGCAGGCACCCCCGATGGCCAGATCCCGGCCGACCGGGTCATCGACAAGGTGCACAGCCGGATCTCGCTCTCCTGGCCCTCGGCGTAACGCCGGGATCCAGGTAGTCCCGCACCATCCCGAACAAGAGAAAGGCACACCATGACGAGCGCCACTCTGGCCCCGCCCGCCCCGCTGGCGGGCCTGGACGACGACGACTTCGCGCCCCTGGACGTGAAGGTCATCATCGCCGAGCACGCGTACGGCAAGCTCATGTGCTCCACGGGCGACGGCTGTGGCAGCACCTGCGCGACCGGCGCCTCCGCCTGCGGTTCCTTCACCGAGGACCCGGCCTGATCCAGGCCGTCCCTCGCCGGTGGGGCGGGGGGGCCCCCGGGGGCCCCCCCCCCCCCCCCCCCCCCCCCCCCCAAAACCCCCCCCCCCCCCCCCGCAAGCCGCAATGAGAAGACCACAAAAAGGA